>NZ_JBVJIA010000007.1:205812-224664 GCF_055586505.1 Streptosporangium sp. NPDC050148
ACCCCCACGCAGACCGCGTATGCCGCCCGCTGGCTCCTCCTCCCCCCCCCCCCCCCCCCCCCCCCCCCCCCCCGGACCCCGGAGACGGACCCCGGGGACGGACCCCAGAGACGGGGGCCGGAGACGGGGGCCGGAGGCGGGGGCCGGAAGGCGGGGGCCGGAAGGCGGGGGCCGGAAGGCGGGTCAGGGGGCGTTGAACCCCAGCGTGTAGGCACCCGAACCGGCCGTGGCGGTCACCTTGTAGCGGTAGCGGCCCGCCGTGCCGGTGTAGCCGATCTTCTCGTCGGGACCGGCGCCGCCGGAGGTGGCCACGGTCGTCCAGGTTCTGCCGACCAGCTTCTGCAGGTACAGGTCGAGGTCGGAGCCGGGGGGACCGTCCAGGCAGCCGGCGTGAGGTCCGGTGACCCTCGTCGTGTAGTGGACGTTCCTCGGCTGGTAGGCGGACTCCCCGGCTTTCACGGTTCCGTCGTAGGTGCTGGAGTAGCCGGTGCAGGTGCCGGTGGTCGGCGGCGGGGGGTTGCCCGCGGTCGTCCTCAGCTCCAGGCCGTAGGCGGACAGGACCTCAAGGATCGGCTGGAAGTAGGTGACGCCGCCCAGGTTGCAGTCGCCCGAGCCGCCCGAGGCGATGCCCTGGGCCTGGTCGGCGGAGATGAACGCCCCGCCCGAGTCGCCGCCCTCGGCGCAGACGGTGGTGCGCGTCAGCCCGAAGACGGTGCCCTGGGGGTAGGTGACGCTGGCGTCGCGCTGCTGGATGAGACCGCAGTGGAAGTCGGTGGTGGAGCCGGCCCGGCAGACCGAGGCTCCCTCGATGGCGACCTTGGCCCCGGCGACCGGCACCGTGCCGCCCTGGCCGTTGTCCACCGCGGGCGTGGCCGTCCAGGCGGAGTTGACGCTGACCCAGGCGTAGTCGTCGCCGGGGAAGTCCGACGCCTGGAAGACGCCCTGGGCGACGCGGTTGAAGCCGGTGGTGACCGCCCCCTTCACCCCGCAATGGCCCGCGGTGACGAACCCGGCCCGGGTGTCCTTCAGGACGGAGAAGGCGATCGAGCAGCGGCGGGTGACGCCGATGTAGTAGGCGTTGCCGCCGACCAGGTCGAACAGCGGCAGTGGAACCTCGGTGGAGGGCAGCACCAGCACCGCGCCGGTGTCGATGCCGGTGCCCTCGATGACGGTCTCGGCCTCGTCGGGGCGCGGGGTCAGCACGACCACCCTGTTGCCCCGGACGTCGACGTAGCGGACGCTGGAGACCAGCGGTTTGGGTGGGAGAGTGGCGTCGACTCTCTCCTTGACGGTCTTGAGGACCGTCAACGACCTGGTGACCACGTCGGCCTGGGCGCCCGCGGCGAGGATCACCGGGATGTCGGCGGCGCTGGTGGTGGCCACCACCAGCGTGTGCGCGCTGTTGCCGCGCAGCCACGCGCCGGCGAAGCGGGGACCGAGCACCTTGCCCAGCCGTTCCGCGACCGGGGTGAGGCGGGCCTCGTTCAGCAGCCGGGCCTGGGCCTGCTCGGCGTTCAGGCCGAGATCGCGCTGCAGGGCCTCCAGCATGCCCGGCGGTGGTGCGACGCCCCGGCCGGTCCGGGCGGCCGGTGTCCAGGTCGCGCCCTCCGTCCCCGGCGAGACCGATGTCCCCGGTACGGTGGCCGCCCTGCCGACCGGGCCGGCCGTCCGATGGTCGGCGACCGCGGGAACGGCGGCCAGGGCGAGCGCGACGATCGCCAGGACGCCTCCCGCCATGGTGCGGCTGCGAGACATGGGCCTTCTCCTCGACCTCTGCGTGCGGAGTCTTCGAGGGGATTCGCCCCATGTCGTCGGCGGACCACATGACACGGACACCGCCACCCTAGATCATCGGACGGGGACCGGGCCGGTGAAGGCCGCGCGCCACGCGGGCGCCGATGTCCTGCAGGTCCGCACATCCCGCGCCACCCGTACCTCGCCCGGCCCGGCCCTGGAGGACGGCGCAAGACACGCCGCATCCAGCCAGGTCACGGGGAATCGAGGACCTGATCGAGGGTATGGCGTAGCGCTGCGCCGGTCGGGGGTCCCCCGTCCCGGCGCGCGGATCTGCTTCTACCCGAACGCGATTCTCGGTCGCGGTGGCGGTCCCCCGCACCGCGGCCGGAGGGGATGGATGGACGATGGAAGAGTCCCACCCGGTGAAGGAAACGGTTCACAAGGTGATCGACACGGTGGTCGGCGCCGTGTCCGGCGACGAGCACGCCGGAGAGATCCCCGGCCGGCCGGGCAGCGAGCCGCCGTCGCTCCAGGAGCCGACCGAGCCCCGCCCGCCCCTGCCGCCCAAGCCCGACCAGAGCGCGCCGGACGTGTTCAGCGCCACGGGGCGGCCCGTCGACGAGCCGCGGACGACGCGCTCCCAGAGCGGGGAGTACCTGACGACGGCCCAGGGCCTGCGGCTGCCGGACAGCGACCACTCGCTCAAGGTCGGCCCCCGGGGCCCGGTGCTGCTGCAGGACCACCACCTGCGCGAGAAGATCATGCATTTCGACCACGAGCGCATCCCCGAGCGCGTCGTGCACGCCCGCGGCGCCGCCGCGCACGGCGTCTTCCGCGGGTACGGCACCGCCTCGACGGTGACCCGGGCGGCGTTCCTCGCCGAGGGCGTCGAGACGCCGGTCTTCGTGCGCTTCTCCACCGTGCTGGGCTCGCGCGGGTCGGCCGACACGGTACGCGACACGCGAGGGTTCGCCACGAAGTTCTACACCTCCGAGGGCGTCTTCGACCTGGTCGCCAACAACATCCCGGTGTTCTTCGTCCAGGACGCCATCAAGTTCCCCGACGTCGTCCACGCGGCCAAGCCGCACCCGGACCGTGAGATCCCCCAGGCACAGAGCGCGCACGACACGTTCTGGGACTTCGTCTCCCTGCACACCGAGGCCACCCACCACACGCTGTGGAACATGTCCGACCGCGGCATCCCCCGCTCGTACCGGACGATGGAGGGCTTCGGCGTCCACACCTTCCGGCTGGTCGACGCCGCCGGGGAGACGACGCTGGTGAAGTTCCACTGGAAGCCCAAGGCCGGGGTGCACTCGCTCGTGTGGGAGGAGGCGCAGATCATCAACGGCGTGGACCCGGACTTCCACCGGCGCGACCTCGCCGACGCCATCGAGGCCGGCGCGTACCCGCAGTGGGAGCTGGGCATCCAGGTCTTCCCCGACACCCCCGAGCAGACCTTCGAGGGCATCGACCTGCTGGACCCGACGAAGATCGTGCCCGAGGAGCTGGCCCCGGTGCAGCCGATCGGCCTGCTCACCCTCAACGCCAACCCGACGAACTTCTTCGCCGAGACCGAGCAGGTCGCCTTCCACCCGGGCCACCTGGTGCCGGGCATCGACGTCACCGACGACCCGCTGCTGGCCGGGCGGCTCTTCTCCTACCTCGACACCCAGCTCACCCGGCTGGGCGGCCCCAACTTCGGGCAGATCCCGATCAACCGGACGCACGCCCCGGTCAACGACATGCTGCGCGACGGCTTCCACCAGACGGCCGTGCACGCCGGGGTCGCGCCCTACAAGCCCAACTCGCTGGACGGCGGCTGCCCCTTCTTCGCCGGGAGCCAGGAGGGCGGGTACGCGGAGACGCCCGTCCAGGTGCCCGCGGCGCGGAAGGTGCGCGAGGCCCCGGCCTCGTTCGACGACCACTTCGGCCAGCCTCGCCTGTTCTGGCTGAGCCTGACCCCGACCGAGCGCGAGCACGTCATCGCCGCGTACACCTTCGAGCTCGGCAAGGTCTACGAGCAGGCGATCAAGGAGCGCACCCTGAAGGTGCTCGCCCGGATCGACCCGTACCTGTGCGAGCAGGTGGCGCAGGGACTGGGCCTGCCGGTCCCGGAGCCGTCGGGCCCGCTGCCGTCCCCCGTGCCCAGCCCCGCCCTGTCGCAGCTCGGGAAGGCCTGGCCGGTCACCGGACGGATCATCGGCATCGTCGTCGGCCCGGACGGTGACCTGGACGCGGTCCGCACCGTCCGGCAGGCCGTCCTGGACGGTGGCATGGTGCCGCTGGTGATCGCCCCGGTGGGCGGCACGCTCGCCGCGGACGGCGGCACTCCCGTCACCGTGCAGCGCACGTTCGCCACCGCCCGGTCGGTCGAGTTCGACGCGCTGCTGCTCGCCGGTACGCCCGCGCCCGGCGCGGACGCCTACGGCGCGAGGGACGCCAAGGCCGGGAACGGCACGCCGGCCGGGGCGCCCGTCGACCCGCGGGTGCTGCTGATGCTCGGCGAGGCGTTCCGGCACGCCAAGCCGATCGGCGGCTGGGGCGACGCCGGACCGGCGCTCACCGCGGCCGGGGTCGACCCCGTGGCGCCCGGCGTGGTCGTGGCCGGCAGCGGGGAGGCCGTCCTGGCGGAGGTCGTCCGGCTGCTCGCGGAGCACCGGATCTGGGACCGCTTCCCCGCCGCGGCCGGTGTCGTCTGACCCGGCCCGACGAGGCCGCGGTGTGACGTCCCGTGACCGGGCCCCGGTGTGACGGGATCCCGTGACCGGGCCGCGGTGTGACGACGAGGGCCCCGGCCCCGTCCCTCGCGGGCGGAGCCGGGGCCCTCGGTCGTGGAGAGGTCGCGGAACGGGTCAGGGAGCCGTGAACCCCACGGTGTACGCGCCGGCACCGGTCGCGCTGACCACCCGGTAGCGGTAGAAACCGGGGGTGCCGGTGTAGGCGAGCCTCTCGTCCGGGCCGGGACCGTCGGAGGAGGCGACGACCTGCCAGGCGGAGCCCGTCCACTTCTGCAGGTACAGGTCGAAGTCCGCACCGGTGGGACCGTCCAGGCAGCCGGAGTGAACCCCGGTGACCTTCGCCGGGTAGTAGGCGTTCCTCGGCAGGTAGGCGGACTGGCGGACGATCAGGGTGCCGGTGGGGGTGCTGGCGTACCCGGTGCAGCCGGCCGCGGCCGGCGGCGCGGGCGGGGTGGTGCCACCACCGCCACCGGCAGCGGTGGTCGTCAGGGCCAGGCCGTAGGTGGTGAGGATCTCGGCGATCGGCTGGAAGTAGGTGACGCCTCCCGAGGCGCAGTCGCCCGAGCCTCCGGAGGTGACGCCCTGGGCCTGGTCGATGGCGATGAACGAGCCGCCCGAGTCGCCGGGCTCGGCGCAGACGCTGGTACGGGTCAGCTCCAGGACGGCGCCCTGGGGGTAGGTGACGCTGGCGTCGCGCTGCTGGATGAGGCCGCAGTGCCATTCGGTGGTGGAGCCCGACCGGCAGACCGAGGCTCCCTCGATGGCGATCCTGGCCCCGGCGACGGGCACCGTACCGCCCTGGCCGTTGTCCACCGCGGGTTTGGCCGCCCAGTTGTTGTTGACCGCGACCCAGGCGTAGTCGTTGCCGGGAAAGGACGACCCCTGGAACACCCCCTGGGCCAGGCGGTTGAAGCCGGTGGTGGCCGCGCCCTTCTTGCCGCAGTGGCCTGCGGTGACGAAGCCGGTCTGGACCCCCTTGGTGACCGAGAAACCGACCGAACAGCGGCTGGCGGTGCCGACGTAGTAAGCGGTGCCGCCGACCAGGTCGTACAACGGCTGCGGTGCCTCGCTGGAGGCCAGCACGACCACCGCGTTCTGCTCCACGTCGGAGGCCTGCACGAAGTTCTCGGCGACCTGGGGTTCGGTGGTCAGCACGACCACCTTGTTCCGCTTGACGTCGACGTAACGCACGCTGGAGACCGCCGGTCTCGGCGGCAGGGTGGCGTCGAGCTTCGCCTTGATCGCGGAGAGTTCCGCCAGTGACCGGGGGACGACCTCGGCCTGCGCGCCGGCGGCGACGATCTGGGGGATGTCGGTGGCCCTGGTGCTGGCCACCACCAGGGTGCTCGCCGTCTTGGTCCGCAGCCAGGCACCGCCGAAACGGGCGCCGAGATTCCTGCTCAACTGCTCCGCGATCGGCATCAGCCTGATCTCGTTGACCAGCCGGGCCTCGGCCTCGGCCCGGGTCAGACCCAGGTCACGCTGCAGGGTCCCCAGCATGCCCGGTGGCGGCTTCATCGCCTTCGCGGCCGTCGGAAGAGGCGACGGGCTCACCGTCCGGCCGTTCGCGCCGGCCGGGACGGTGGCCAGGGTGAGCGTGGATATCGCCAGGACGCACCCGGCGGTGACGGCGTGTCTGCGGGACATTGGGTCTCTCCTCGACCTCGGCTTCCAGAGCTGAGGGGGGAGATCACCGCATGTCACCGACCGGCCGGATCATGCGGGCAACGTCACCCTAATGCAGTCGTCGCCGGTCAAGACCCTAGAGGCCACGCGCCACGCGGGGAGATTTCATGACGTGTCGACCTGAACGGGTTCGGTGAGGCCAGAAACTCAGAGTCGGCTCAGGAGCGGTTCAGAGGCGGCTCAGAGTCGGCTCAGGGAGCGGTGAACGCCAGGGCGTAGACGCCGGAGCCGGCCGTGGCGGTCACCCGGAAGCGGTACCGGCCCGGCGTACCGGTGTAGGCGATCTTCTTGTTCGGGCCGGGGCCGTCGGAGGAGGCGACGACCCGCCAGGTGGAGCCGTTCCATCGCAGCAGCTCCAGATCGAAGTCCGCGCCGGTGGGACCGTTCAGGCAGCCGGAGTGGAGCCCGCCCTTCCTGGCCCGGTAGTAGACGCCCCTCGGCTGGAGGGCGGACTGGCCGACGGCCAGGGTGTCCTGGTAGGTCGTGAGATACCCGACGCAGGCGTCCGGATTCACGGGGGCCCGGGTGGGGGCGGTGGTGGTCTTCAGGGTCAGGCCGTAGGTGGTGAGGATCTCGGTGATCGGCTGGAAGTAGGTGACGCCGCCGGCGCCGCAGTCGCCCGAGCCTCCGGAGGTGACGCCCTGGGCCTGGTCGATGGCGATGAACGAGCCGCCCGAGTCGCCGGGCTCGGCGCAGACGCTGGTGCGGGTCAGCCCGAAGACGGTGCCCTGGGGGTAGGTGACGCTGGCGTCGCGCTGCTGGATGAGGCCGCAGTGGAAGTCGCTGGTGGAACCGGACCGGCAGACCGAGGCTCCCTCGATGGCGGCCCTGGCCCCGGTGACGGGCAGGGTGGCGCCCGCCCCGTTGTCGACGGCCGCGATGGCCGTCCAGCCCGGATTGGCCGCGACCCAGGCGTGGTCGTCGAGGGGAAAGCTGGACGCCTGGAAGACTCCCTGGGCGACACGGTTGAAGCCGCTGGTGGCCGCGCCCTTCTTGCCGCAGTGGCCTGCGGTGACGAAGCCGGTCTGGACCCCCTTGGTGACCGAGAAACCGATCGAGCAGCGGCTGGCGACGCCGACGTAGTAGGCGGCGCCGCCGACCAGCTCGTACAGCGGTTGCGGCGCCTCGTTGGAGGGCAGCACGACCACCGCGTTCTGCTCCACGTCGGAGGCCTGCACGAAGTTCTGGGCGACCTGGGGCTCGGTGGTCAGCACGACCACCTTGTTCCGCTTGACGTCGACGTAGCGCACGCTGGAGACCAGGGGTCTCGGCGGCAGCGTGACGTCGAGCTTCGCCTTGATGTCGGTGAGTTGCGTCAGCGACCGGGGGACGATCTCGGCCTGCGCGCCCGCGGCGACGATGGCCGGAATGTCGGCCGCGCTGGTGGACGACACCACCAGCGTGTTCGCGGTCTTGGCCCGAAGCCAGGCGCCGCCGAAGCGGGTACCGAGCATTTTCGTCATCTTCTCCACGATCGGCGCGAGGCGCGTCTCGTTGAGCAACCGCTCCTCGGCCTGTTCCGCGGTCAGTCCCAGGTCACGCTGAAGGGCCTCCAGCATGCCCGGTGGTGCCACGACCGCCGCTCGCACCCCCTCCGTACCCGTCACCCTCTCCGTCCCCGTCGCGCCCGGTGCTCGCGACAGGGGTGATGCGGAATCGGCGGGGGCGTCCGGCCGGTGGTCGGCGCCCGCCGGGACGGCGGCCAGGGCGAGAGCGGTGATCGTCAGGACGCATCCCGTGGCGACGACGTGCTTGCGGGACATGTGGTCTCTCCTCGATCTCGGCTTCCGGAGCGTTCGAGGGGAGATCGCCTTGTGTCGCCGGCGGATGTGCGATGCGGGCGCCACCACCCTAAATCAGCTGACACCGGCCAGGGGAGGAAAGCCGCTCGCCACGCCGACGCGGTCAGCGCACCGGGGTGAGCCTCAGCACCGCCTTGCCCTTGGAGAGCGACACCACCCGCACGCTGATGCCGTTGACCGTGCCCGAGCCCCCGGTACCGAACACCGCCTGCGAGGTCACGCCAGGGCCGGTGGCCTTCACCCGTACGAGACGCGAGGTGAAGGAGATGGACAGCCGGGTCACGCCGAACCGCGGGCTGACCCGGAACCTCGCGGTCTTCGACAGGGTGAGCCTGCACCTCCCGTCGTAGCAGGCGCGCAGGTTCGGAGCGGCCGCCTGCGCGCTCACCCGTACCCGCTCCGGGGACGCCTGCGGCGTGCCGCCGGCCGCCGTCCCACCGGACAGGAGGGAGGCGAGCACCAGGAGGGCGGCGGTGGTCTGGGCCATGATCTTCCTCTCGTCGTTCTCCGCGCGTCACGGCCCGGCGACCGTGTCGCCGCCCGGACTCCGCGGAGGTCGTACGTCGGCATGGAACCTGTTGAACCCGGCGGAATCCCTAGAGATCGCCCTTTGCTCACCTTCTAATGATTTTTCCTGTTTTTCTAGATATGTCTTGGTGCATTCCCATGCTTTTCGGCATCTGTCGTATATCGGTCGTCGTAGGGGCGCCATCACCTCGGAACCGGGACACGGCGGGGTAGGGTGGAGAGACCAAGGACATCTCGCGCGCCGGCATTCAGGCCGGCGTCGCCCAAGGCGATAGGCAACCCCGGTTCCCACGGGACCGAGACGGGCCGGCCGATCATGGCGCCGAAGCGCTCTCCTCTCCATACGCTCCTCAACGCCGTCGCGGGCATCGACCACGGGACCGCCCCGGAGACCGCCCCCGCGACCACCACGAGCGCCACGCCCGACGCCGCCTCACCGGCCCGCGTCAGCCTGGCCCCCGCCCTCGGCCGCGAGGGTGCCGTGGACGGGGCCTGGTGGCCGCGCTCCAGGGACGCCGCCGCGGAACTGCCCGGTCTCATCGCGGACATCGACCGCAGGCTGGACCGGCCCGTCCTGCGGGTGGGCCTTCCGCTGGACTCCTGGGACGACATCCCGCACCGCATCGCCGCCCCCGGCCGTCAGGTCAAGATCGGCTGGTTCCGCCACATGGACGCCCACGTGGTCACCCTGATCGGCGCGAACATGGAACCCGTCAACCTGCGGGTGATCCCGCCGGACACCGAGGAGGGCGCGGCCGGCGAGGCGCTGACCGCGGCCGCCGCCGGATCCTGACCCCGACCGGTCCCACGCGTTCCCCGGTCCGGCCCGGTCTCCGTCCGGCCCGCGCCTCCGGCCCTGCCCGCCTCCGGAGCCTGACCCGCCGTTCCCTCACCAGAGCGTGAGGGAACGCCGCAGGATGCCGGTGACGTCCTCCTCGGTGACCGGCCGGGGCGCGGTGGTAAGCAGCCGCTGCTGCCTCATCGCCCCCTCCGCCAGTGCCGGGACGTCCGCCTCGGTGTAGCCGACACCGCCCACGCCGTTGGGCAGGCCGACGTCCCGCATCAGTCTCGTCAGCACGGCCGGCAGGAACTCCGCCGGGTCGTCCGGCCTGACGGCCGACGGGTCGAGCAGCTCGGCCGCGCGCAGGTGCCGTTCCGGCCGCGCCTCGAAGGTGAACCTGAACGCCTCCGGGGCGGTCAGCGCCACGGCCATGCCGTGCGGCACCATCGGCTCACCGGCCGGGTATCCCGAGGGGTGGAAGTCCCTGACGCGCCCGGCGATCGGGTAGGCGTTGGCGTGCGGGATGTGCACCCCCGCATTGCCGAACCCCAGCCCGGCGAACGTCGCCGCCAGCGCCATCCGTGCCCTCGCGTCCACGTCGTCCCCGTCGCGTACGGCCGTCCTGAAGGAGTGCGCGAGCAACTGCAGGGCGCGTTCGGACCACATGTCGGCCACCGGGTTCGAACCGCAGTACGGCACCCGCTCCTCGGGACGTTTGCGCTCGTAGGAGGTGTAGGGCCGGGCCGTGTAGCTCTCCAGGGCGTGGCAGAGGATGTCCATCCCGGAGGCCGCGGTGACCTCGGGGGGCTGGGACATCGTCAGGTCGGGATCGACGACCGCCAGGACCGGGCGGAGCCGGGCGTGGCTGATACCGGTCTTGACCTTCAGGTCGAGCACGTCGAGCACGCAGATCGTGGTGCTCTCCGCGCCGGTGCCGGTGGTCGTGGGCACCGCCACCAGCGGCTTGAGCGGCCGGGAGGGTGCCAGGCCGCCGCCCACCGGGGCGTTGACGTAGTCCATCAGCTCACCGGGATTGGTGACGAGCAGGTTGACCGCCTTGGCCGTGTCGATGCTCGACCCGCCCCCGACGGCGACGAAGGCGTCCCAGGGACCGGAGGCGCGGGCGTGCTCGACGGCCGCGAGCAGGCTCTCGTCCGTCGGCTCGACGCGTACGCCGTCGTACACCGACGCCTCCATGCCGAAGCCCTCGATCTGTTCGGCGATCCGCGCCGGTGCCCCGGTCTCCGCCACCCCGGGGTCGGTGACGACGAGGACGCGGCGGACGCCGTACTGCCCGAGATCGAAGCCGATCTCGGCCGAGGCGCCCGGCCCGAACTTCAGGGCGGGGGCGCCGTAGGTGAAGACGGACTCGGGATTGCCCGGAGCGGTGTACACGCCCGGCTCCTCTCGCTGGTCCTGCCGATGTCACGGGCGACGACCGCCTCGGGTGTGCCCGCCGCTCACGGTCGGCGGCAGCCTCGGCGCACGCCCGCCGCTCACGTCAGCGAGGGTACTTCGTGCTCCTCCGCCCACCGACGCCGGATCCCGGCACGAGCCGGCCGAACGGGACCGGCGGCGTCCGGCCGTCCGTCGGCGTCCAGCGTCCGGCACGACGGCAAGAGGAACGCAAACGGATCGCAAGTCACGGTCCCTAGCATCGCCGTCATGACGAGAAGAACGATCACGCTTGCCGCGGCCGTCGCCGCCGGTGCGCTCACGATGACGACCCAGCTCCCCGCGACCGCGTCCGCGACCACCACGACCGGATCCACCACGTCCGCGACCTCCGCGTCCGGGTTCACCACGTCCGGGTCCACCGCGTCCGGGTCCACCACGACCGTGACCTCCGCGTCCGCGATCACCGCGTTCCCGTCCGCGACCTCGGCCACCGCGCTGCTGCGCCTGCGCGGCGGGCTGACCCTGGAGATCCCGGCCTCATGGCGGGTGTACGGGACAGCCGACCGGGTCCGGGTGGTGACCGGAGCCTGCGCGCGTCCCGGCGGCGACTTCTTCCAGCCCCGATGTGACAGCTTCTGGGTCATGGGACCCAAGGCGCTGAAGAACGGGGGAGAGGGACTGCGGCGCTACGACCCCACCCAGGGACCGTTCTTCCCGGCGGGCGACGTACCGCCCTGCCCGGCCGACCCCAGGTACGGTCATGTCATCGGCAAGGCGACCACGGTCGGCTATCGAAACGTCGGCGCCGGGCACAGGGCGCACTACCGGGTGTGGCCGGGCCGGTGCATCACGTACAACGGCGCCGTGCAGAAGTCGACCTTCGCACAGCGCGAGTGGTACCTGCCGACGTCGAAGATCCTCGTCGTCGACAAGTGGTCCACCCCCGGGCTGGACAGGATCCTGAAGAACGCCGTCTGGGCCCGCTGACCGCGCGTTTCGGAGAACACCGGGACCCGCGTGTTCTGGAGAGCACCGCGACCCGCGCGTCTCGGAGAACACAGCCCAGGGCCGCCGACCCGCGTATCTTGGAGAACGCCGCCCAGACTCGCTGACCTGCGGCGCGCCACCCCGTCACCCGGAACCAGACCGACCCGCCCCTCTCGTCACGGTACGACCCCCACCCGGCCGCGACCGCCTCCACCAGCCACAGCCCCCGCCCGCCGTCGTCGTCCGTCCCCGGGACGCGCACGGCGGGCGCGCTCGTGTCCGATCCCTCGTCGGTGACCTCCACGTGGACCGTCCCGGGAAGGCGGGCCACGTACACCGTCACCCTCCCGTCCGCCCCGCGCCCGGAGTCGGAGTGGGTCACCGCGTTCGTGGTCGGCTCGCTGAGCAGGAGCAGCTCGTCGTCGAGCACCGGGGCCGTGAGCCGCCCGGCCAGCAGGCCGCGCGCCCAGGCCCGCACCTCCGGCACGGCCGCCACCCTGCCTGGGAAGACCCCCGCCACGCGTTGCACGACCCGTTCGCACGGTACGGCCCGTCCGTTTTGTACGCCCCGTCCGCGCGGCACGTCCCCGGCAGGGCGGTCCCGTCCTGACATCCGGGCCTTTCCCGAGGCGGCTCCTCCTCCGCCCTCACGCGGCCACCGCCGACATGACGACGTCGGCCGCGTGTCGGCCTGCGGCGCTCCTCCGGCAACGGAGGACAGTGCGTCGAAGTTGCCACCAATGTGCCCGATCTGGTGGTCGTTCGTGATGGTAAGGACCGTGAAGGTCCCAACCTGCTCTTTCTCCTCGCCCAGGGGCGAGCTTTCATCGGTGAAGTCAAGGTGGGCCGTTTCGACGATCTGGCCTGACCATCCTCAATGGAGCGAGCACGCTGAAGGTGATGCGTGAAGCGACGGGAGCGCTAACCTCGGCAGGTGACCGACCTCCAGCACCTCGTCGATGACGCCGGCCGCGACGGAATCCAGAAACTCGTGGTCGGCGAACACGAGTCGTACCGGTGGATCACGCCCGACGAGTTGCCCGGCTCCGGCCTTACCGGCGAGACCGCCCAGGTCGTCTACGACTGGGCCGCGACTCGTCGCTGATCGAAGATGCCTCCGGCCTCCGCCTCGGCTCGTGGGATGGGACTCATCGTGAAGAACATGATCGCCCGGCTCTGGAGACTCACCAACGGCTCGCTCCAGTGGCGCGTCCTCTGGTTCCGCAACGCCAAGTTCATGGTCGGAGTGACCGGGATAGTGCGCGACAGGGATGGCAGAGTTCTTCTTCTGAGGCATCGTTTCTGGCCCGAAGGCGGGCAGTGGGGGCTTCCGACCGGATACGCCAAGGCGTCGGAGACCTTCGAGGACACGGTCCGTCGCGAAGTGCTGGAGGAGACCGGGCTGACGGTGCGCGTCGGCGGGATCGCCCATCTGAAGAGCGGCTACAGGCTGCGTGCGGAGGTGGCCTACGAGGCCGAGTTCGCCGGTGGCACGATCGAGATCGACGACTTCGAGATCCTGGAGGCAGGATGGTTCGCACCGGACGACCTGCCGGAAGGCATCCAGGAGGGACACCGCCTCCTCATCCACCGTGAACGGACGTAGCTCCCTGCTCACCCGATGCCCGGCCCGACAGGCCCGGCCCGACAGGCCCGGATCGCCGGACCGGCCGCCGAGCGGGCCTTGCCGGTGCCCGGCGGGCCGAGAAAGCTCACGCCGTCCCTCCCGTGAGTCGCGCATTCAGTGCGGCGGCGGGTCGGAGTGTCGACGGTCGCCGGCGAGGGTGGCTCGGAGCCGATCGTGTTTGAACTGGTATCTGGCCCCGGCGGTGCGCAGCACATGACGTCGGCGGGCGTCTTCGAGGAACCGCATCCCACGCAGGGGGAACAGCCCGCGCATCCGGAGCTGGGCGAAGAGCAGGCCGGTGCGCCAGATGTCGGAGATCGCCGCGACGGAACCGAGGGTGATCATGACGCCGAACCCGGTGGCGGTGACGATCCCGGCCGCCAGGCCGTGGGTACGGCCGTTCTGGAAGCCCAGCGCCAGGCCGATGGGGATCGCGGCGCTGCACGCCACCAGCAGGGCGCGCCGGCGGTCCAGGCGCCGGCGCATGCCGGGGGTGGGCGGGGTGTCGATGTCGGCGATCGGGCGGGCCACGCTGACCATGAGCCCGAACCCGAAGGCGGCGATCAGCCCGGCGAACGTTCCGTGCAACGGCGTCTTGCTCACGCCGTAGGCCAGCCCGATCGGCCCCCCGATGGTCGCGGCGGCCAGCAGATCGACGCCGCCCGGACGCAGCCTGCCCCACCGGGAGCCGGTGCTGGACGTGGGGCGGACGCGGGTGGCCGCGTGCCCGGCGGCGGCCGCCGCGACGATCCCGGCGGCCAGGCCGTACGGGTAGGTGCTCTGGTTGCCCACGGCCATGGTCACCACCATGAAGATCGCCGATCCGACCGCGGTGTTGAACACCGAGCGCGGCCGTCGGCGCAGCAGGCGGGCGAGCCGCCCGCCGAAGACGGTGCCGAGCCTGTCCGTCCAGTCGGGAGGAGGATCGCGCAGTTCGGAGACCAGACCGGCCAGCAACCCGAAACACCCGCCCATGAGGGCGCCGTACCACACGCCGAAAGCCGTTCCGGTGTCACCGGCGACCGTGTACCGCCCGATCGGGCCGAACACCACGGCGCCGATCCCGCTCATCAACAGCGTCCCGGCAAGGGCGTTGATCAGGCAGCGCTCCCACATCGGTGCCCAGTGGTGCATCCGCCACCATGCCAGGTCACCGCGGCCCATCCGGGTGGCCAGAAAGCCGAGCCACCTGCGGGCCTGCTCCACCGAAGGGCCGGGCCGGTGGGGCGGGTAGGCGGTGGGAACGACGCGGTCGAGCAGGTGGTCCTCGGCCTGCTCGCGCGTGGTGAAGCGACCTGGCCGGAGCAGGTCGGCGGCGGCGTGCGGGTCCTCGCGCAGGAGGGTGAGGGTCAGCGGCGTGTCCAGTGCCCGGCTGACCGGGTCGTCGGGGTGCTGTCGGAGCCGGTCGATCAGCCGGCTCACGGGATCGCCGTGGGGAGGTGGGTCCGGCCGGTGGTCCTGCAGATATCCGATCGCCTGCTCGCCCGTGACCGGCAGGAGCTCCACCGCCGCGGCGCCGTGCAGCGGCCTGGTCTCGGCCTGTACGGCGGCGGTGAAGTCGTCGGTGCGGGCCAGCACCAGCAGCCGGAAGGAACGGCGCCGGCGGTTGATGTGCTGCAACGCCTGTACCTGGCAGGATCGGTCCATCTCGTCGAAGCCGTCCAGGAGCAGCGAGACCATGCCGTGGCGAACCAGCTCGCCCGCCGCGTCCGGGCCGTATTCGGGCGAGGCGAGGAAGGTGTAGGCGGTGGCGAGCTGCCGGGCGAACCAGTCGTCGAGACCGTGGCGTCGGGGATCCCAGTCGCAGGCGTTCAGCAGCACCGGGACCGGCGTTCTCATGGCCTGCGGGAGGGGCAGGCGGACCCGATGATCCAGTGCCTCCAGCAGTAACAGGATGGCTGTCGCGCTCTTGCCGGTGCCGCGGTGACCCATGACGACGATGCGGCCGGAGCCCAGCCCCGCGTACAGGTCGAACAACCCGGCGAGCCCACCGCCCTCGACCGCCTGCGCCGTCGCCTGCCGGGTGCCGGGCAGCGGCATGAAGCGGGGACGCTGCGGATCGTCCAGAGCCACCCGCAACCGGCTGGCGACGGGCCGGGCGGTTCTCACCCAGCGCGGTGGGATCGGCGGCGGGTTGTCCAGTCCGCGGTCGGCCGCCTCCTCCTCCCACTGCGCCCGCAGCTTTCTCGCCAGCGCGTTGGCCGCCCTGGCCAGCCGGACGCGATCCTCGCCCTCAGCCACCGTCCCTGAAAGAGCGATGTCGTCCGGATCCGAGCAGCATCGTTCCTGAGTGAGGGATGGGAAGGCCGCCGTTTCCGGACGCCTTTCCTGTGGCAGGCCGGGTTCGAACTCCTCCCTCGTATCGCGTGCTGGGTCTGCCGTTTCATCTCTTCTGTCGGGTATCTGCTCAGAGATGCCGTGCGCGCCGGTGCTGCGAATGGGGGCGTTGACGGTGTCGTACGCCCTGGCTTCGGCGGGCACGGCCCTTCCCGAGCCGGCGGTGGCCGATTCGCGCATCGTCCACGCACGATGAGCGCGACGCGCGAGGCCGAGGAAGGCGGTGTGCTCGCCGTGCTCGACGTCCAGTCCCGCTCGGACGAGCACGGAGGAGATCAATGTCTGACGCGGGAAATGCCGCCCCTTGCGCCAGTGTCCGATTGTGGAAGGGCTCAGGTCCAGCGCCTTGGCAAGGTCGACGTCCAATGGCTTTCCGTCGCCGTCACGACGGGCCTGCCGTTGTTTCACATGCTCCGAGCGTCGCGTCGCCTCCTCCACGTACCCGAAGAAGCGGTCGAAGAACTCCGTAATCGTGTCATCTTTCTCGCTCGATGTCCGATTAGTTCCGACCATGCCTCGTTCGACTCCCTGGTTCTCTATGGGCAAGTCAGGACATTTCACGTCCACCGTATCGTGTCCCGGCTCCTCGCCGCTTCTTCCGCGGAACGCGTCCGACCGCTGCCCGCAAATGCGATTGCATTTGCAATGCAATTGCGTTCGGCCAGGTCACGGGCGTTCCCATTTGCATTTGAGTTGTTTTTCGAGGAAGGCCTTTACGGTTCGGGCCGAGCGATGATCTCCTTTCTCGGGAAGCCGGTCGGGCGGCGTTCGGCCGAATGGTCCGGCCCGCGCGGTTGAAACGCCCCAGCGGGCGGAAACGCCGCCTGCGTAGGAACACAAAAGGAGAATCAAAATGCAGAACACAGGAAAAGTCAGGTGGGCCGCCGCTTCGGTCGCGACGGTGGCGGCTCTCGCCGGCAGCCTCACGATGACGGCGTCCGCGTCCGCCGAGGCCGCCGTCACGCCCGCGGCGAGGACGGCGGTGGCGCTCCAGGCCAAGGTGTCCGCGGTGCCGTGCGGTCTCACCCACTCGACGGGTGACCTGCCCGGCGGCCCCCTGAAGATCGTCTACTACACGATTCGCAACTGCCACTCCTACACGGTCCAGCGCAAGCTGGAGATCGCCGGGACCACGGACGGGTCGTGTCACACCATTCCTGGCGGAAGGACCGTTTCGTCGTCGCGTGTCATCGCGGGCTGGGCGAGCGTCAGAGGGATGAAGGCCTGCTGAGTCCCCGCACCAGGCGCTGAGGGCGTGACTCGTCTGCTGCCACCGGTCGGCAGACGAGTCACGCTCCAACCCCTCGTCCCTCACCGGCCCGATATCCGGTGGCGCCCCCGGGCGCCGATGGTGAGGATTTCCGGTATGCGCATCCTCCTGGAGACCGACCGGCTCGTGCTCCGCGCGTTCACCGAGGCCGACACCGACCACCTGCTCGCGCTGGACGGCGACCCCGAGGTGATGCGCTTCATCGACGGGGGCCGCCCGACGAGCCGCGAGGCGATCCTGACGAGCACCCTGCCGCGGCTCCTCCACGACCATCCGTGCTTCGGCACCCGCGGCTACTGGGCCGCGGAGGAGAGGGCCACCGGGGCCTTTCTGGGCTGGTTCGAGTTCCGTCCCCCGGACGACCACGATCCCCGCGTGGTCGAACTCGGCTACCGGCTGAACAGGTCCGCCTGGGGGGCCGGTCATGCGACGGAGGGGGCGCGGGCCCTGATCCGCAAGGGGTTCACGGATCTCGGCGTGGAGCGGGTGACCGCGAACACCATGGCCGTCAACACGCGCTCCCGGCGCGTGATGGAGAAGGCCGGCCTGTCGTTCGTCCGGACCTTCACCGAGGACTGGCCGGAGGCGATCGAGGGTTCCGAGCACGGCGATGTCGAGTACGAGCTCACCCGCGACGAGTGGGAACGGCTCCGGCGGCCCGGCGCAACGGTGTCACCGTCACCGTCACCGTCACCGTCACCGTCACCGTCACGGGCACGTTGACGTCCACGTCGAGTTCCGCCGCGACGCGTGCCGTCCGGGACCCGGTTCGTTCCCGGCCTGCGTCTCAGAGCCTGCCGAGCCCGCGGGCCAGGACGGTGGCGGTCTTCGCGATGGTCGGGTCGTCGGTGGGAAGACCCGGGGTGCGGTTGGTGTAGATCGCCATGATGATGGGAGCCGCACCCCTGGCAGGCCAGATGACGGCGATGTCGTTCCCGCCGCCGAACCCGTCGGAGTTGGTGCCGGTCTTGTCGCCGACGATCCACGTCCTGGGCAGGCCCGCCCGGATGCGCTCGTCACCGGTCCTGTTCGCGAGCAGCCAGGCGACGAACCGTTCACGGTCCTTGGCGTGCAACGCCCGGCCGGTCGTGAGCACGCGCAGGTCGCGGCCGATGGCCTCGGGCGTGGTGGTGTCGCGCCTCTCCTTCGGGGTCCAGTCGTTGAGCCCGGGGTGGCGGCGGTCCATGCGGGAGACCGGATCCTTCAGCCCGCGGAAGTACCTCGTCAGGCCCGCGGGCCCGCCGACCAGTGTGAGCAGCAGGTTGGACGCGGTGCCGTCGCTCTGATTCATGGCCGCCTCGCACAGCCGGGTGACGGTCAGGCCGTCCCTGAGGTGCTTCTCGGTGACCGGCGAGTTGGGCGTCATGTCGGCGGCCGTCCACCTGACGACCCTGTTCATCAGTCCGGGTTCGGAGGTGCGCGCCCTGTGCAGCACGTTCGCGCACAGGGGTGCCTTGAAGGTGGACAGCATCGGGAAACGCTCGCCCGCCCGGTACGTCACCGTCCTGCCGGTCGCCGTGTCCAGGGCGTACGCGCCGATGCGCCCCTTGAAGGACTTCTCCAGCCCGCGTAGTTCCCTCCTGACCCGAGCCTGTCCCGGACCCGCGATCTCCGTCCGTGCCGTTCCGGCACCCGTTCCCGTCTCGGTCGAGGTCGTACCCGCGCCGGGGGTGTCGCCGGACGACGGCTGCTGCGGCTTCGGCGGTGTGGCGGACCTGGACGGGGTCGGCGACCTGTGGTCGGCGACGGTGGCCGTGCACGCGGAGAGCGCGCCGGCCGCGATGACGGAGGTCATCGTGACGGCGATCGGCCGGAGGAACCGCGCGTGATCCATGGTCTGTAGGACGTGCGGGCAACCGGCGGGGTTCCTGTCCCGGGGGGGGGGGGGGGGGGGGGGGGGGGGGGGGGGGGGGGGGGAGGGAGGGGGGGGGGGGGGGGAAGGAGGAGGAGATGCCTCC
>NZ_JBVJIA010000007.1:224674-309000 GCF_055586505.1 Streptosporangium sp. NPDC050148
GAGCGGTTCGTCGGTGGCGTGTCTGGGGAGCCTCGGGCTGCCCCCCCCCCCCCCCTCCCCTCACCCCCCCCCCCCCCCCCCCCCCCCCCCCCCCCCCCCCGGACGCAGGACGTCGTGGGACCGGACCGACGGCCTCGTTCCTCCCCGTCGGACTCGCAGCGGGAGACGATCACAGACGATCACAGACGATCACACGGTCGGCCGCTCGACGACCTGAGGCCGGCCCCGAGATCCGTCGCCCGACGGGGGAGACGGTCAGGCGGCCGGCTGCTCGTCGATGGAGTCGACGCGGTCGGGGTAGAAGGCGACGTGGTCCTTGATCTCGGCGACGGCCGGGTGCGGCGACTCGTAGACCCACAAAGCGTCCACCACCTGCTCGCCGTCCACCGTGACGGTGTAGTAGCTCGCGTCGCCCTTGAACGGGCAGTAGGTGGCGGTGTCGGTCCGCTCCAGCAGCGAGCGGTCGACGTCGTCGATCGGGATGTACTGAACGGGCGGGTACGAGGCCTCCTGCAGCGTCAGCACGCGCTGCGAGTCGGCGACCACCCGGCCGGAGACCGAGACGACGACCCGGGCCGGGTTCGCCGTGATCGTGATCGGATGCTTGGCGCTGGGCTGAAGAACGGGCTTGTCGGTCATGGTGGGCACCCCTTTCTCTCGTGACCAGTCTGCCGCAGCCCGGATCCGGGCCGTCGGCCACCGCCCCGGGATCGTCCGGGGCACTGGACGGGCACGGACGGGACACGGATGGGACGAACAGGGATGGACGGGGACGGGTCAGGGGAGGTCGGCGGCGGTGGGGCGTGCCGACACGGGGTCCGGGCGGGTCCGCAGCAGGTGGACGGCCAGGAGGCCGAGCCAGCAGAAACCGGTCGCGATCGAGATCCGCTGCATCAGGCCACCGAGACCGGCGAAGCCCTCGGCCCCGGAGAACCCCATCCCGGCGAGCACGAACGAGACGAGGAACACCAGCCCGCCGGCCGCCGAGTAGACCGCCCAGCCGGTCTCGCCCCATCCGGCGAAGCGGCGGGCGAACACGAAGCACGCGGCGGCCAGCGCGGCGAAGAAGAGCAACGAGAACGGGACGTCGTGGAGACGGCCCTGCCAGGTGGAGACGCCCCGCGCGGCCGTGCCGGGCGGATAGCCGCCGATCGGGTCGGTCGGGAAGACACCGGCGCCGATCAACCCGATCGCGCTCGCACCGATCAGCAGCGGCCCCCAGGTCGAGCGCCGTCCGGGCGTACGGAGATCCCGGCGCAGGCCGACGGCGAAGACCAGCATCAGCAGACCGGTGACGACGAAGTTGGCGACCTGCGTCCATCCGTACGGACCCAGGGACAGGGAGCTGACCGGATGGCGCATCGGGTCGTAGCCGGCGCGGGTGGCCCCCTCGATCAGGAACGCGGTGACGAACAGGAGGCCGGCGGCCACTCCGCACAGGTAGGGAAGGGTGGCGCGTGGCGCCGTCGTGTTCTCTGCCGGGGTGCGCATCGATCCTCCTGCACGGGAGACGTCACGGTATCGGGGGAGAGGAACCGCCGGGTGCTTCCCAGGAACGCAGTATCCGCCTGCCGGACGGGCCGGAGCCAGTGCTCGGCCGTGACCTGAGCCCGTCCTGGGACCGGAACCTCCCCCGCGGTCCTCTTCCGGCCGATCAGGCGGGGCCGACCCCGGAGATCTGGTAGCGGGACACGTCGGCGTCGCGGATCATCGCGGACCGGTCGTCCTCCGGGCCGGAGCCCCGGAACGCCTCCAGGGCCTCCTCCGACTCCCACCGCTCGTAGACGTTGATCCGTCCGGTCTCGACGAGGTCGGCGCCGAGCGTGAAGTCGAGGCAGCCGGACGCGGCGCGGGCCTGCTCGACCACGGGCACGCACCCTCGCAGGTAGTCGTCCCGGGCGTCGGGGTCGACGCGGATCCAGCCTGAAACAATGATCATGCCGCCACCCTATGGCCCGCCACCGACAGGATCACCGCCGGACCGGAGCCGGTATGCAAGGGCTGACGCTTCCGTGCCGGTCGCGCATATCGGGCGCCCGCGGGGCACGTAGGATCCGACGGCCGGGCAGGTACGGCAGAGACGAGGACGGCGAGGGCGCGGTGTGAGTTTTGATCTCGGAGTCTGGCTCGGAACCGAACCGCTCACCGCGGCCGAGGCCCTCCGCCGGTACCTCCTCCGGACCGGGAGCGAGATCGCCTGCGGCGAGCCGAGCCCGGAGGTGGCGGCCTTCTACGAGGAGCTGACGTCGGTCTTCCCCGACCTGACCGCCGAGAACTACGCGACCTCGCCGTGGTCCGAGCCGTTGAGCGTGGGGGAGGACTTCGTGCTGATGAGCGCGGTCTTCCCCCGGGCCGGGGAGGTGTGCCGGGTCGTGCTGGAGATGTCCTGGCGGCACCCGCTGGTGATCTTCGAGCCGTAGGGGTGCCTCACGGGCCGTCGCGGGCCCTTCGCGTCGTACGGCGCGACGAGCCGGTCGGCGCCGGTCGGTGCGGGTCGGTGCCGGTCGGCGCGGTGAGGCCGCTCAGCGGCTGACTGCGTCGCCGGACGGGCGCAGCAGGCCGAGGTCGGAGCGGCGGGGGAGGCTCTCCCAGTCGCCGTCGGCGGTGACCGCGAAGGCCCCGGCGGCCGACGCCGTGGCCAGGCGCTCCTGTGGATCGGCTCCCGCGAGGGTCTCGGCGATCCAGCCCGCGGCGAAGGCGTCCCCGGCGCCCACCGGGTCGACCTCGGTGACCCGGTGCGGCTCGGCGTGCCGTACGACGCCGTCGGAGAGTTCCATCGCGCCCAGCGAGCCGCGCTTGACGAGGACGTGGCGCGGGCCGAGGTCGGCCAGGGCGCGGGCCAGGGCGAGCTGGTCGTCGCCCTCCACGACCAGCCGGGCCTCGGCCTCGGTCGCGAACATGACGTCCACCGTCGGGACGATCTCCCGCAGCACGGCGGACGCCTCGGCGGGCGTCCACAGTGCCCGGCGGTAGTTGACGTCCATCGACACGGTCACCCCCGCGTCGCGGGCCTCGGCGATCGCGGCCCGGACCGCCTCGGCGGCGGAGGCCGACAGGGCCGGGGTGATGCCGGTGACGTGCAGCACGCGGGCCGAACGGATCATCGAGGTGTCCAGGTCGGCCGGGCAGAGCCGGGATCCGGCGCTCGCCGAGCGGTAGTAGCGCACGTCCACCACCTCGGCCGTGCGCCTGCTCTTGATCATCAGGCCGGTGGGCGCGTCCGGGTCGACCCGCATCCCCCGTACGTCGACGCCCTCGCCCGCCAGCGTCGAGCGGAGCAGTTCCCCGAACTCGTCGTCGCCGACCCTGCCGATCCAGGCCGAGCGCCCGCCGAGCCGGGAGACGCCGATGGCCACGTTCGACTCCGCGCCCCCCACGCCCAGCCCGAAGTCGCGGGCGTGCCTGAGCGGGCCGGTGCGCCGCGCGCTGAACAGTGCCATGCTCTCGCCGAGCGTGACCAGGTCGGTCATGGAAGGGGCTCCTCACGCAGCGGGGTCGGTGATCGGTCGTACCCGGCCGCCCGCCGGTCCTCCCGGGATGATCCGGTACGCCGAATACCAGGTCAAGGGAGTGGATAGCGCTTTCTCGCGGCCATCGAGCAGCATAACGTCCCCTACCGGACGGCCGTCGAGCGGCATGGATCTTCCTCTAATTTTTGCTCGGTCCAGGGCACAACTGTCCCTCGGGGTGCTTGACAGGCCAAAATTGATCCGTGGTCAGGATCGGATCGGTAGAGATGAACGATTGCGAGCAGGGGAAGCTTCCGCCCGTTCTGCGCCAGTTGTTCGCCGACGGAGCCGACGGAGCTCGCGGGATGAGCGGAGGTGAGGGCAGGAGGCTCTCGGTGGACCTGCCGCCGGGTGAGCTGGTCTGGCCCGACCCCGGTTACGCTCAGCTCGCGATCCGTCACCGTCCGGCCTTCTGGCTCAGCGAGGTGACGGTCTCGGGGGAGTACTGGGCGCGGCTGCGGGCCGAGCACGAGCGGTCGGGGCTGTGGCCGGTGCTGCTGGAGGACTCCGTCCAGCCCTGGTCGGCCGGTCAGATCGCCCCGGACGCGGCGGCCGAGATCGACAACTACCACGTCGAGGCGTTCATGGCCGAGGTGTGGTCCGACTGGATCGCCAGGGCCCACGTCGACCAGCTCGAACTGCTCGACCCCTTCGGCCCGGAGTGCCCCGGCCCGGCCCCCGCGGGCAGGCTCGCCGCCGACCCCGGGGTGGTCGCGGACTGGTACGCGGGGATGGTGGCCGAGCGCAGGACGCCGCTCGGGCTCGTCGCGGTCGACCGCGGTGCCGACGCCCTGGCCGTCATGGGCTGGCAGGGCGCGCTGAACCACAACGAGTGGATGGTCCCGCTCGCGGCCGTCGTGCGCAGCTGGGAGGACAGGTTCGGGGTGCGGGTGGTCGGGATGGGGTTCAACACCCTCGACGTCAGCGTGGCGGCCCCGCCGACGACCTTCGAGCACGCCCTGCAGGTCGCCGCGGAGCACTGGACGTTCTGCCCCGACAGCATCATCCAGGGCGCGGGGACCCTCATCGACTACGCAGAGCAGATCAAGGGCAGGAACGCCTGGTCGTTCTGGTGGGACTGAGCCGTCCCGGGGCCGGGGGGCCGCGATCCCCGTAGCGGGCGGGCCTGTGGGGCCGCGAGACGCCCGTCCGAACAATCCCGGATGTTGAGTGCTTTAGAGGACTTTTTGCCAACAAGGTAGATCTTCTGGGGTTTTCGTGGTCTTTGCTTTGCTTTGTCTGGTTCTCGTGGGTAGTGTCCCCTGTTATCGGCCGGTGACCTGCCCTTCACAAGAGGGAGCGACCGCCCGACGTCGAATCCCGCAGGCCGGATGCCGCGGGAACCGGGGACCCATTTTCCGGGGTGAATCCGCCGCTCATGCGGCGGTAGGGCAACTCCACCGCCCGAACCCGTCAGCTAACCCGGTAGACGAGATGGAGAGGAGACCCCCTCATGGATGACCGCGTCACCGCGTCGGTGCACCCCCTGTCCGCGCCGACCACCTGAACCTTCCCCTGCCCCCCGTCCCCCATCCCCCGTACCTTTCGCGCCGCGCCTGATCGCGGCATTTCCAGGCAGCGCTCTGCGTAACGACTGGTTCGTCCGGTTACGCATTTTTTCCGACAGCGCGCCCTCGCCCGTGCGCCCCTTTTCGGCGTGTCGCACGCGGTAGCCCCGTTCCCTCGCGAAAGAGCCTTTCCCCCATGAGCCTCTTCTTTGGCATGCACAAGAACCGCCTGGCCGCCGCCGCCCTCGTCGGGGTGAGCGTGCTCGCCTCCGCGGGCGTCGCCTCCGCACTCCCCGCCTCTCCGTCCCTCGCCGCCGCCACCACCTCCGCGGTGAGCGGCCCCGAGGACGGCGTCGAGGCCGTCCTGCTCCACGGATCCACCCGCGCCTCCTACTTCTGGGACGACTCCTCCGGCCGCGCCGGGGACACCGGCCTGCCGGCCAGTGGCAAGCCGATGCAGAAGGGCATGATCGCCAGCCCGAGCTGGCCGCTGCTCACCGAGGGCTACATCCTCTACAAGGGCAAGCGGGCCAAGTTCTTCGTCGGCGACCGCGGCCCCGGGGTGCCCTCCAATCGCGGCATCATGCTCGACATCGACGCCAAGACCTTCGCCGACCTGACCGGCGGCACCTTCAACGCCGGCACGCTCGGTGTGGACGGCAACGGTGGCATGGGTCACATCGACGTCGAGTACGTGATCACCCGGTGGGGCGACGGCGTGGGCAGGAAGAACCACCCCGTGGCCTTCTCCACCGGTGCCTGGGGCCGCAAGGACCCCAACCCGGCCGATCCGCCCAAGACCGTGCTGGCCAAGTCCGGACGGCCGAAGAAGGTCACCGGGACCGAGCAGGTGAGCGCCGCGCCGATGTCGGCCAAGCCCAAGGTCATGGCCGAAGCCCTCTCCGCGGCCGGGCTGAGCGTGCGGGAGCCGGGCGCCGTCGTCTGGTAGCCGGTCGTCGCGACCGGCCCCGCCGGTGCCGGATCCTCTACAGAATGGCATTCTGTTTCGCAGGATCAACACGGTAGGAGTGCCATGACGACTCTGCGAACCCGGGCGAACGGCATCGAGATCGCCTACGACACCTTCGGCTCCCCCGAGGACCGCCCGCTCCTGTTGATCATGGGACTCGGTTCCCAGATGATCCACTGGGACGAGGACTTCTGCGGGCTGCTCGCCGGGCGCGGGCACCACGTGGTGCGTTTCGACAACCGTGACGTCGGTGAGAGCACCCACCTGCACGAGGCCGGAGCACCCGGACCCGGCTGGAACGGCCGGGTCCCCTACCTGGTCGGCGACATGGCCGACGACGCCGCGGGGCTGCTGGAGGCACTCGGCCTGGACTCCGCGCACGTGGTGGGCGTCTCGATGGGCGGGATGATCGCGCAGTCGCTGGCGATCCGCCACCCGCACCGGGTGCGCAGCCTCACCTCGATCATGTCCACCCCCAGCCCGCGGGCGGCGCCCCCGACCGAGGCCGCGATGGCCGCGCTCATGTCGCCGCCCTCGCCCGACCGCGAGGCGGCGATCCGGCGGGCCGTCGCGACCTGGGACGTCATCGGCTCACCCGGTTACCCGGCCGACCGCGAGCGGATCGCGAGGGTCGCCGCCCTTAGCTACGACAGGGCCTACGACCCGCCGGGCACCGCCAGGCAACTGGCCGCGATCATGGCCTCCGAGGACCGCGCCCCGCTGCTGGCGAAGCTGACGGTGCCGGCCCTCGTCCTGCACGGGGAGGACGACCAGCTCGTCCCGGTCTCCGGGGGGATCGCCACGGCCGAGGCGATCCCCGGCGCGCGCCTGCTCACCTTCCCCGGCATGGGCCACGACCTGCCCCGCGAACTCTGGACGGCCTTCGCCGACGCGATCGAGGAGCTCACCGGCTCCGCCGACCAGGCCGCCGCCGCGGCACGCTGAGGACCCGGCGTCCCGGGCCCGGGACCGTACGCCCCGGGGCCCGGCCGCCGACGGACGACCCGTCGACGAACGACCCGCCGGCACACGGGCTCCGGGAACACGGACCGCCGCAACCCGGACCGCCGGGACGTGCGCCCGGGACGCGGATCCGGGACGCGCCGGGAGGTTCAGACCTCGATCTTCTCCTCGATGCTCCGGAGGGTGTGCCGGGCGAGCGCCAGGTTGGACCGGTTCCGGTCGAGGGCCAGGTACATGAAGAGACCCTTGCCGTTCCGGCCGGTGAGCGGGCGGATCACGTGGTACTGCGTACCGAGCGTGATGAGGATGTCCTCGATGCCGTCCTTGAGGCCGAGCGAGTCCATGGTCCGCATCTTGGCCTTGACGACCTCGGTGTTGCCGGCCGCGGCCACCTGAAGGTCGAGGTCCTTGGAACCGCCGAGCGCGCCCAGCGCCATCCCGCTGCCGTAGTCGACGATCACCGCGCCGATGGCGCCGTCGATCGCCATCATCTCCTTGAGAGAGATGTCCATGTTGCCCATTCCTGCCTCCGCTCACTGGATGTTCACTGGGATATCGACGTACGCGAGGTGATGGCGGCCAGCCGGGCCGCCGTCTTCCTGCCCTCCAGCCTGAGCAGCCCGAGGTTGGTCCCCGGGCGCGCCAGCACTGTGAGGACGATCGTGGGGCCGGCGGCGTAGAGGGCCGCGTGGCCGTTGGTGCCGGAGATCAGCGTCTCCTCGAAGCCGCCCTTGCCGGTCATGCCCGTCATCCGACGGCTCAGGGCCAGCAACGCGGAGGAGAGCGCGCCGGTCTGCTCGGTCTCGTCGTCCAGGTCGCTCGCTATGGTCAGGCCGTCGACGCTGCTCGCGATGCTCCCGTCGACGTCGGGGATGCGCTCGCGCAGCAGCGCCATCTCACGGCGTACCTGCTCACGCAGTTCCACCGGCACCCTCCTTCCGATCAGCTTCGGTGTCCGCAGCCTTATCGGCATCGAACCGGGCTCATGTCAGTGCCTCCAATGCGTTCCTGAGCCGGATGAGCAGGTTCACGTCGGCCGGGTCCCCGTTCGCCCTGGGCAGCCACTCCGCCGTCCGCGTGGAACCCGCCGGGGCGTGCGGGATGTCCGTGGCGCCCCTGGCCCGCCTGGGCAGCGAATCCCGCGCGTCGGGCTCGCCGGGAACCTCGCCCGACCCCGACCCCGACCCCGACCCCGGAGCCGAACCCGGACCCGGAGCGGCGCCCGGGGCCGGAGGCGGGGCCGGAGGGGGAGCGGGAGTCGAGGCCGGTCTCTGGAGCAGTCCCGAGGAGGCGAGCTGCCGTACGGCCAGCAGCACCGAGTAGGCGGGGCGGCCCAGCCTGCGGGCCAGCTCGGCCGGGGTCGCGGTGCGGTCCGCGCCGACCAGCACCTCCCACTGCAACGGGCTCAGCATCACCCGCTGGGCGCCGATGCGCCGCAGCGGGACGACCGGGAGCGTGTCCAGCTCCGCCGACGGCCAGGTCCGTTCCAACCGTTCCCTCCTCCGCTCGCACTCCCGAAGCAGGCCGGTCACGTCGACGTGCCACTGCGGCCCCAGCCAGTGCCGCTCCCCGGGCCGGAACCGCGGCCTGCCCGTGGTCGTCCCCAGCAGGAAGTACGCGGCGTCGAGCACCGCGCTCAGCACGCAGAACTCCAGCTCGCCCCTGGTCAGCAGGCCCTGCTCGACCAGCCGCTCTCCACCGGAGACCAGAGGGCCGCGGGCCGTCCCCTCCCGCAGCTCGGCCGCGGCGGCGCGCCTGACGCTGCGCAGGAGCCCGGCGGGGACCCCGGCGCCGGTGACGAGCAGGTCCTCCAGCCGGGGGGCCGCCGCGCTCTGGGCGTAGGTGACCCGTCCGTCGGTGAGGTAGAGGACCCCCGCCCGGCCGAGGCGGAGCGAGCCGGTGGCGCGGTCGGCGGCGAGCCCGTCGAGGACGCCGAGGACCCCCTGGGCACTGCGGGCGCTGGGGGTACCGGTAGGGGTACCGGAGGTACTGCGGACGCTCTCGACGCTCGGCACGGGCTCACGTCGATGTCAGACGGCCGGAGAGCACCTGGAGCCGGTGCCGGGCCAGCGCGAGGTTCGAGCGGTCCCGGTCGAGCCGGACGTAGATGACGAGCGGGCCGTCGAAGGGCGTCTCCAGCGGCCTCAGCACGTGGTGGCCGCCGTCGGTGGTCACCATCATGTCGTCGATCCGGACCGTGCCGCCGGGGGAGACGACGGCCAGCCCGTCCAGCGTCGCGCGCAGGGTCTCGTTCAGTCCCGCGGCCGACCTCTCCACGCCCTCCACGCCGGTGTGACGGCTCGCGCCGCCGGCCGCCACGGCCGTCCCGCTGGTCTGGTCGATGAGGATCGCGTCCAGGGCACCGGGGATGGCCATCACCTCGGTCAGGCAGTCTTCGATTCCGAGCACGTGCTCTCCCTCGCCGGTGATGTCACGCATCGCCCGGACAGCGTAGGGAAAAGCACGGGGAATACTCCGGCTCATCAGTTGATATGGCCGGAAAAGACATACGATTCATTAACCGGGTGGGAAAAGACACACTCCGGGTGGAATCAATCCTCCAAATCGTCGGTGATGAGAGCCTTTTCGTCCGGCTTGAAAACAAGAATGTTCTTCACATAGGAATCCACCGCGGCGGGCAGCCCGACATCGGCCCCGGCCTCCTCCGACATGTACCAGCGGTGGTCGAGCACCTCGTGGAAGAACTGGGCCGGCTCCAGCTTGCCCCGCAGCTCCTGCGGCACGGCCTCCACCGTGGGCTGGAAGACCTCGGCCAGCCAGCGGTGGGCCACGATCGCCTCGTCCTCGTGGCGCAGGCCGACCGAGACCCGGAAGGAGTCGAGGTCGTTCAGCAGCCGCCTGGCCTGGTTCTCCTCCACGTCCAGGCCGGTGAGCCGGAGCAGCCTGCGCTGGTGGTGCCCGGCGTCCACCACCTTGGGCCGGACGATCAGGCGGCCGGTGCCGGCCTTGCGGCGGACCATCATCTCGGCGACGTCGAAGCCCAGCGAGTTCAGCCGCCGGATCCGCTGGTCGATCATGTGCCAGTCGACCTCCTCGATGATGTCGTCGGAGGTCAGCTCGCCCCACAGGCGGTGGTAGCGCTCGCAGATGGAGTCGGCGACCCGCTCCGGGTCGATGGTGGGGTGCAGCAGCCCACCGGCCTCCAGGTCGAGCATCTCGCCGAAGATGTTGGTGTGCGCCACCTCGATGTCGTACAGCCGCTGGCCCTCGCTGATCATGGGGTGCAGCTCGCCGGTCTCGGCGTCGACCAGGTAGGCGGCGAACGAGCCCGCGTCCCGGCGGAACAGGATGTTCGACAGCGAGCAGTCGCCCCAGTAGAAGCCGCTGATGTGCAGCCGTACCAGCAGCACGGCCAGGGCGTCGAGCAGCCGGTTGAGCGTCTCGGGCCGTACCGTCCCGGACATGACCGCCCGATAGGGCAGGGAGAACTGCAGGTGCTGGGTGATGAGCGCGGAGTCGAGCGGCTCGCCCGAGGCGTCGGCGCGCCCGGTGACCACGGCCACCGGCTCGACGGACGGGGTGTCCATCCTGGACAGGTCCCACAGCAGGCGGTACTCGCGCTTGGCGTAGTACTCGCTGATCTCCTTGATCGCGTACACCTTGCCCGAGAGCCGGGTGAAGCGCACCACGTGCCGGGAGATGCCGCGCGGCAGGGAGACCAGGCGGTGCTCGGGCCAGTTCTCCAGCGGGACGTCCCAGGGCAGGCGGATGAGGTCCGGATCGCTCGGGGCGCCGGTGAGCTGCAGGGGCATCGGGTCAGTCCTCGCGACGGGGGAAGGTGGGCGGGTCGAAGGCGCGCCGGACCACGTCGGCGAGCTGCTCCTCGGTGAGCACGCGCGGCTCGCCGACGGACCTGGCGCGCACGTAGACCTCGCAGAGCCACTCCAGCAACCGGGTCGCCTCGAAGGCGCCGTCCAGGTCGTCGCCGATCGTGACCCCGCCGTGGTTGGCCATCAGCGCGGCGCGCTTGCCGGCCAGGGCCTCCCGTACGGAGGCCGCCAGCTCGGGGGTGCCGTAGGTGGCGTAGTCCGCGACGCGGACGGTCCCGCCCAGCAGCAGGGCGTTGTAGTGGATCGGCGGCAGCTCGCCCATGGTGGTGGCGACCACGGTGCCGAAGACCGAGTGGGTGTGCACCACGGCACCGGCCCCGGTGGCCGCGTAGACCGCCAGGTGCATGGGCGTCTCGGAGGAGGGGGACAGGTCACCGTCCACGAGGTGGCCCCCGACGTCGACGACGGGACAGGCCTCCGGCTCCAGCCGGCCGAGGGGGACGCCGCCGGGCGTCACCGCCACCAGGTCGCCCGCGCGGACGCTGAGGTTCCCCGCGGTCCCGACCACCAGACCGGACGCGGCGGCGCGGTGGCCGTACTCACACAGCAGGCGGCGCTGCTCGGCCAGCAACATGTCCCAAAAGTAGGGGCTTGCGGTACCGGGCGGCAAACCCCCATTATCTGGTCTAGACCGGTTGCCGCTCCCAGGTGACCGGAAGGTGCGGTTCCTTTACCTCCCTGACGTGCGAACGTCAATGGTCATCGGGAGAATATCGGCTACCGTGTGCCGTTCTGTCAGCGGATCGTGCTTCCTCGGCGTCCGACGGCTACCGGAAAGGTCGCGGGGACATCACGGCTCGGTCTAGACCGGCTGCGAACCCTTGACGGTGGACTCCGGGGTACGTACCTTCGGGCAAACGTTTAGGAAACTTTCCTAATTCATCCCCCGTTCAGGAGGGTTGCATGTCCCATTCGGCCGGTACGCCCGGAGACATCACCCGGCGGCAGATGCTCCGCCGGATCGGCATGAGCGCCCTGATCGCCGGTCCCGGCGCCGGGCTGCTCACCGCCTGCGCCACCGGCGGTGGCGCGGCTCCCGCCTCCAGCGCCTCGCCGGCCGCCTCGGCGGGCGGCGCGGTGTCCGCGAAGAACCCGTTCGGCGTCCCCGCGAACGCGCCCCTCGAGGTCGTGATCTTCAAGGGCGGCCTCGGTGACGGCTACGCCGTGGAGGTCCACGAGCCGCTGTACAAGAAGGCCTTCCCGCAGGCGCAGATCAAGCACGTCGCCACCCAGCAGATCGCGCAGACCCTGCAGCCGCGGTTCGCCGGCGGCGACGTCCCCGACATGATCGCCAACTCCGGCACCGACCTGATGGACAACGCCGCCCTGCAGAAGGAGGGCCAGCTGCTGGAGCTCACCGAGCTCTGGGACGCCCCCTCGATCGACGACCCGAGCAAGAAGGTGCGCGACATGGTCGCGCCGGGCACCGTCGAGTCCGGCCTCATCGACGGCAAGCCGTACCTGATGAACTACGTCTTCTCCGCGTACGGCCTCTGGTACGACTCCGCGCTGTTCGAGGAGAAGGGCTGGACGCCGCCGAAGACCTTCGACGAGTTCAAGACCTTCGCCGAGACGGCCAAGGCCGCCGGGATCACCCCGTTCGCGTACGCCGGCAAGAACGCCGCCTACTACGCGTACTGGATGATCCTCATCTCCGCCGCCAAGATCGAGGGCAACCAGATCCTGGTCGACGTCGACAACCTCGTCGACGGCGTCTGGCAGCGCGACGCCATGAAGCAGTCCGCCGCCGCCTGGGCCGAGATCGGCAAGCACATGGACAAGTCCTTCGAGGGCCTGATCCACACCGAGGTGCAGCTCCGCCAGAACCAGGGCAAGGTCGCGCTGTACCCGTCGGGCTCCTGGCTGGAGAACGAGCAGAAGGCGCAGACGCCCAAGGAGTTCAAGTACGCGCTGACGCCCACCCCCAGCGTCACCGCGGCCGACAAGATGCCGTTCGAGGCCATCCGCGCCGCGGCCGGCGAGGCCTACATCGTCCCCGCCAAGGCCAAGAACCCCCGGGGCGGCCTGGAGTACCTGCGCATCATGCTCTCCAAGGAGGGCGCCAAGGGCTTCACCGAGAAGTCCGGCAACATCACCGTCGTGACCGGTGCCGCCGACGGCCTGGAGCTGACCCCCGGCAACGCGAGCCTCAGCGCCGCCCAGAGCGCCGCGGGCCAGAACATCGTCACCTTCAGCAGCTTCGAGAACTGGTACAAGGAGTTCGAGACCGAGCTGCGCAAGCAGACCAACGCCCTGATGTTCGGCCGCATCTCCGCCGACGAGTTCTGCGAGAAGGTGCAGAAGGCCGCCGACAAGACCAAGGCCGACTCGTCCGTCACCAAGCAGAAGCGGACGGTGTAGCTCCCCATGCGGCAGGGCAAGTACCCGTTCATCGTCGGCTTTCTCGCCGCGCCCGTCCTCCTCTACGTGGTCTTCGTGGTCAGCCCGTACGTCCAGGCTTTCTACATCTCGCTGACCGACTGGAAGGGCATCTCGGCGAACCCCCGGTTCATCGGCCTGGAGAACTTCACCAGGCTCTTTGACGACGAGGTCTTCTGGGCTGCGGTGCGTCACCACGGTGTTCTGCTGCTTGTCATGCCGCTGGCCACGCTCGTGATCGCGCTGTTCTTCTCCTTCCTGCTCAACCTGGGCGGCGGGCAGCACGGCGGCCGGATGGCCGGGATCTGGGGCTCGAAGGTCTATCGTGTGATCTTCTTCCTGCCCCAGGTCCTGGCCGTGGCCATCGTCGGCGTCCTCTTCCAGGCGATCTACCGCCCGGACGAGACCGGCGTGCTCAACAGCCTGCTCGGCAAGGTCGGCATCGACCCGGTCGGCTGGCTCATCGACCCGGACATCGCCCTGCTGTCGATCATCGGCGTGATGGTCTGGCAGGCGGTCGGCTTCTACGTGGTGCTGTTCTCGGCCGGCATGTCGTCGATCCCCGCGGACGTGTTCGAGGCCGCCGCGCTGGACGGCGCCGGCCGGTTCACCCTGTTCTTCCGGATCACGGTCCCGCTGCTCTGGGACACCATGCAGGTCGCCTGGGTCTACCTCGGCATCGCCGCCTTCGACGCCTTCGCCCTGGTCCAGGTGCTCTCGGTCGACCGCGGCGGGCCGGACAACTCCACCACGGTGCTGCCGATGGAGATCTGGCGCACCGCGTTCAACTTCTCCAAGTTCGGCTACGCCTCGGCGATGGGCGTGGCGCTGTTCTTCCTGACCATCACGTTCGCCGCCCTCACCCTGCGCGTGACCCGGCGCGAGAGGATCGAGTTCTGATGGCCACGGACACGGCTCGCAAGCCCGCCACCCGCCCTTCCGCCCCGGCGCACGTGAGGCGCCGCAGGAAGAACCCGATCGGCGCCTTCGGGGTGCTCTCCCACCTGGCGCTGCTGGTCTGGGCGATCCTGATCGTCGGCCCGATCCTGTGGACGTTCCTGTCCTCCTTCAAGACCAACACCGAGATCTTCGGGGACGCCGTCACGCTGCCGGCCTCGTTCGGCTGGGACGCCTGGGGGCGGGCCTGGGAGAAGGCCCACATCGGGCAGTACATGCTGAACACCGTCTTCGTGGTGGCGTGCGCCACGGCCGGCACCATGCTGCTGGGCTCGATGGCGGCGTACGTGCTGGCGCGCTACACCTTCCCCGGCAACAGGCTGATCTACTTCCTGTTCGTGTCGGGGATGACGTTCCCGGTCTTCCTCGCGCTGGTCCCGCTGTTCTTCGTGGTCAAGAACCTCGGCCTGCTCGACACCCACCTCGGCGTGATCCTGGTCTACATCGCCTACTCGCTGCCGTTCACGGTCTTCTTCCTGTCGGCGTTCTTCAAGACGCTGCCCACCTCGGTGGCCGAGGCGGCGATGATGGACGGCTGCTCGCACACCCGGACGTTCTTCCAGATCATGGTGCCCATGGCCAAGCCGGGTCTGGTCAGCATCACGATCTTCAACATCCTGGGCCAGTGGAACCAGTACCTGCTGCCGATCGTGCTGCTCACCGGCAACGTCGAGGACAAGTGGCTGATCACCCAGGGCGTCGCCAACATCTCCACCAACGCCGGGTACGAGGCCGACTGGCCCGGCCTGTTCGCCGCGCTGAGCATGGCCATCGTGCCCGTCATGATCGTCTACATCATCTTCCAGCGCCAGATCCAGTCGGGCCTCACCTCCGGCGCCGTCAAGTGAGCCCGAGCCGTCCGGCGATCACCGGATGACCGGATCCGGTCAGATCACCGGTCCCGCGGAGTAATCCCGGAAGGGGTGCCGGGAGTCGTTCATAGGCGTAAGCGACTCCCGTCCCCTTCCCGCGGAGCACCGGACATCATGGCCCATCCCGACCAGGACTTCCCCTTCCCGTTCTTCGGCGCGGGGGAGGCGAGCTACTACATGTGGGCAGAGGTGCACGTGCGCTTCGCCCGGGAACCCTCGGCCTCCCAGCGGGCGGTCATCACCGACACCGTCCCGGCCCCGCTGCGCGGGGCGATCGACTGGTGCGAGGGACGTCAGCTGATGGTCTCCAGCGGCCTGTCCCTGCACGGCGCGCTGGTCCGCTCCTACCCGGCCGCCGACGGCGACTCCGACCGGATCGACGACGACGGCTGGCTGCACGCGGCCCCCTCCCGGGTCGCCGCCCTCAACGCCGACATCGAGGACTGGCTGCTGCGCATCGACCGGGAGTGCCCGATCCTGGCCGCCCACCGCGCCGAGGACCCGGACGGCGGCGGTACCCGCCTGTCGGACTGGCACGCCTGGAGCCTCACCCGGCTGCCCGGCCTGCTGCCCGAGCTGGAGCCCCTGCTCGACCGGGCCGGCCACGCCACCTCGATGGCCCGGGACATCCTGGCCATGGCCCGGCGCGCCGGAACCCTGCCCCGGCTTGGCGTCCTCACCCCGGACGTGATCTCCTGGCGGGATGAACCTGCTTGACGACTCCGCGGTGCGCGACAGGCTCACCGCAGTGCCCGAGTGGCGGCGCGAGGGCGACGAGATCCGCCGCACGATCACCGCCGCCGACTTCCCGGCCGCGATCCGCATCGTGGACGAGATCGCGGTCGAGGCCGAGAAGCTCAACCACCACCCCGACATCGACATCCGCTGGCGCACCCTGCACCTTGCGCTGACCACGCACGACGCCGGCGGCCTGACCGAGCTGGACTTCACCCTGGCCGCCCGGATCGACGAGATAGCCGCCGGCGCCTGAGCGCCCGGCCGGTCGGGGGCCTTCACGGGACGGCGGGGGGCCTTCACGGGACGGCGGGGGGGCGGCGAGCTTCACAGGACGGCAGGGGGACGGTGAGCAAGATCGGTCATTGACGGGCGCATCCGGCCGTGCGGACCATGAAGGCGTTCACGAGACCCCCTTCTCGTGACGGACGAGCGAGAGATCCTCTCCTTCATCAGCGCAGGGAGCCCCCCATGCCCCACATCACCCTCCCCACCGACGAGCCCGGGATCCTCGGCCTCTTCCGGTTCCGCCCGGAGACGGCAGGGCCGCTCAACCAGCTCGTGGAGGTCCTGCTCCGCGGCGACAGCACGCTGTCGCGCGGGGAACGCGAGCTGATCGCGGCGTACGTGTCGTCGCTGAACAGCTGCCGGTTCTGCTTCTCCTCGCACGCCGCGTTCGCCGCCGCGCAGCTGCCCGAGGGGATGACGCTGGTGGAGCAGGTGCGCGCGGATCCGGACGGCGCGCCGATCCCGGCGAAGACGAAGGCGCTGCTGGCCATCGCGGCGGCCGTGCAGAAGGGCGGGCAGGAGGTCTCCGACAAGCACGTCGAGGCCGCCAGGGCGGAGGGCGCCACCGACCTGGAGATCCACGACACGGTGCTCATCGCGGCGGCGTTCTGCATGTTCAACCGCTACGTCGACGGCCTGGGCACGTTCGCCCCCGACGACCCCGCCGAGTACGCGGAGATGGCCAAGGTCATCGTCGCCGAGGGCTACGGCACCCACTGACCGGAAGCGGCCAACACCCTGTGTGATCACGAGATCACGATTAGGGTGGGCGCTGTTCCTCGTCGGCCCGGTCAGGGAGATCATTGTGCGCACCCTGGGAGTTCTCGTCGCCGCCCTCCTGCTCTGCGCGGGCTGCGGCGATCAGGTCGACGCGCAGCACCCTGCCGGGCATCGCTCCGGCGCGAGCGCGAGCGGCGCGACCGACGCCGGGATCCGTCTCGCCGGGGGCGGCACGCTCACCGCCCCGGCGCAGCGCGCCTCCGCGATCGTCTACGACACGGCGCTGGTGCCCGCGGGGGCCGAGGTCACGGTCACCGCGGAGTCGGGGGCGGTGCTCTCCACCTCCACGGTCACCGCCAAGGGCATGCTCCCGGCGCGCGCCTACGGGGTGCACCTGCACGTCAACCCGTGCGGCCCCAAGCCGGACGACGCCGGGCCGCACTACCGGCACGCCCACACCCACGCGAGTGCCGAGAACGAGGTCTGGCTCGACTTCACCACCGACGCCCGCGGCAGCGCCACCGCCACCGCCACCCAGGACTGGGCGTTCAGTCCCGGACGGCCGCCCCGGTCCCTGGTGATCCACGCCGAGCCGACCCGTACCGCGGGCGCCGAGGCCGGCAACGCGGGTCCCCGGGTCGCCTGCGTCACCCTCGTCCAACGCTGAGACCCCGGCGCCAAGACCTCAACGCCGAGGCTTCAATGCTGAGACCCCGGCGTCGGGACTTCAGTGCCGAGACTTCAACGCCAAGACTTCAACGCCGAGGCCCGGCACCGGAAACCGGTGCCGGGCCTCGTTGTTCGATTCGGATGTCCTAGGGTTCGGACGTGTTCCGGTTCGAATGTGTCCTGGTCCGGACGCGCCGGATTCGGACGCGCCTGGTCCGGGCGCCCGGGATCCGGGTGGCGTCCGGGGTCAGGCGTGACCGGCGGGGATGCTGCCGAGGCGGCCCGCCTGGTAGTCCTCGAACGCCTTGACGAGCTCCTCCTGGGTGTTCATCACGAACGGCCCGTAGTGCGCGACCGGCTCGCCGATCGGCAGGCCGCCGAGCACGATGACCTCCAGGTTGGGGCTGCGGCCGTCCTGGGTTCCCGCCGCGGCGAGCGTGACGGTCTCCCCGTCGGTGCCCAGCCCCGGAAGGGTGCCGAAGCCCTCGAAGACGGCCAGCTGGCCCGACTCGATCGGCTGCCGGTCGGCTCCGACGCCGCCGCGGCCGGACAGGACGTACGCGAGCGCGTTGAAGTCCTTGCGCCAGGGGAGCGTCAGCCGCGAGCCGGGGCTGAGCGAGGCGTGCAGCAGGGTGATCGGCGTCCGGGTGGAGCCGGGGCCGGTGAACCCGGCGACCTCGCCCGCGATCAGGCGGACCAGCGCCCCGCCGTCGTGGCTGCTCAGCAGGACGACGTTGCTCCGGCCGATGTCCTGGTACGCGGGCGCGACCATCTTCTCGCGGCCCGGCAGGTTGACCCAGAGCTGGATCCCGTGGAACAGGCCGCCCTTGTTCACCAGCCACTCCGGCGGGGCCTCCCGGTGCAGGATGCCGCCACCGGCCGTCATCCACTGGGTGTCGCCGTCGGAGATCGTGCCTCCGCCGCCGTGCGAGTCGGCGTGCTCCATCACCCCGTCGATCATGTAGGTGACGGTCTCGAAGCCCCGGTGCGGGTGCCAGGGGGTGCCCTTGGGCTCGCCCGGCGCGTAGTCGACCTCGCCCATCTGGTCCATCATGATGAACGGGTCCAGGTACTGCGGCCTGATCGTCGCCAGTGCCTTGCGGACCGGGAAGCCCTCTCCCTCGAATCCGCTCGGGGCGGTGGTCACGGCCAGTACCTGACGCTCGCGGACCGCGTCGAGCGGCTGCGGCAGGCGGGGCAGGGTCAGCGGGTTCTCTACGGTCACGGCGGGCATCTCGGGTTCCTTCCTCGGTGTTCGCCCGTGACAACTCAGTTGATGTTTCAACTATTCCTTGGCGAAAGAGGCCGTGGCACCGGGATGCCACGGCCTCGAAGAACGATCATGATCGGCGGGGTGCGCGACCCGGCCCGTATCAGCCGGGGAAGGGGTCCGGGGAGGGGCCCGTCGCGGAGGAGGAACCGCGGGAGGTCACTCGTCGTCGGCCAGGGCGAAACCGCCCCGGCTCAGCGAGATCAGCTCGGCGGCGACCACCTGCTCGTCCAGCGCGGCACCGGGGTCGGAGGCGAACACGGTGACGACGTGGGTCCTCCCCGAGGCCGAGCGGGCCGCGTACGACAGGTTCAGCACGCCCACCTCGGAACCGCCCTTGGCCCAGACCGCGGGCCACCTCTTCCGGTCGAGCTTCAGCCCGAGGTCGTTGACCGACATGATCTCGCCGACCCGCCCGCTCTTCGAGCGGAGCAGGCCCGCGTAGGCGCGGCAGACGTCGCGGGGCGAGCCGAACCACTCCAGCGTGTCGATCTCCCTGGGCCTCTCCCAGAGCGTGATGTCCGAGAGCGACTGCTTCGCGACCGTGTTCGCCAGGTAGGCACGCCGGCCCGCGGCGTCCAGCGCCAGGTAGGTGCGGGCCTGGTCGGGGTGGTTCACGCCCTTGAGCAGGAAGGCCTCGCGGGTGGTGAGGAAGGGGGTGTTCCGCCCGGCGTGACCCGACCAGCGACGTACCGTTGCCTCCACGGCCTTGCGGCCGACCGTGTGGATCAGGACGTCGGTGGCGGTGTTGTCGCTGATGGAGATCATCAGCTTGGCGGCCTCGCTGACCGTGACGGTGCTGCCGTCCGGGCGGGTCGTCAGCCCGTCCTCGCCCAGGCTCTTCCACTCGGGCCTGATCGTGATCTTGGTGTTCCAGCTCAGCCCGCCGTCACGGATCTTCTCGGCCACGGCGCCCAGCACGTACAGCTTGAAGACCGACCCCAGTGGCCGGACCGTGTCCGGCGCCACGGCGTGCGCGACGTCGCACCTGCCCCGGGAGTCGATCTCCGCGGCCAGGAGGCCGGTCCGCGGGGCGACCTTGCGGAGCCGGGCGTCGAGCTGCTTCCAGGTCCGCGGTGCGGCGGGCACGGAGGGGGCCGGAGGGGTGACCCCGGCCAGGTTGATCCTTCCGTCGCCGTCCACACCGAGCTGGACGACGAAGTCCTTCTCGCCGATCCTCCCGGCCCCGGCCAGCGACGACGGCGTGACCCTGGTCAGTCTCTCCAGGCGGAACCCCTTCGCCGCCTTCAGGAAGGCGTTGACGCCGTCGAGGGTCAGCGAGGAGAGGTAACCGGCGTTGAAGTGCTCCCGCAGCTCGTGCTCGGCCACGGGCGCCCGATCCGTCGCGCCGAGGAACCAGCGCAGCTGCCGTCCCGCCGGGCTGTCCGGGATCTTCGGCTCGGCGCCGGTCGTCACGGCCGGTACGACGGTGCGGGACGCGACGGTGCCGGAGGAGAGGGTGCTGGACGAGACGGTGCGGGACGAGAGGGTGCCGGACGCGACGGTGCCGGGTACGACCGCGCCGGGTGCGGTTCGGGCGGACGCGGCGGTCGCGGGGGCGACGACGGCGGGGGCGGCGGCCGCGGGCAGGGCCGTCACCGGTACGACGGCGGCGACGGCGATGGCGAGGGCCGGCAGACGCTTCGATCGGGACGGTGACCGCATCAGGTGCTCCTTCGGACGTTCTCCTGCGTCGCGGCAACCTCCCCGGTGATCTCCCCGCGAAACCCGCGAAACCGTACGCCGCACCTGGACCCGGCCCGTTCCCCTCCCCGGCCGGAAGGGGGACCACCTGGGCGAACGGCCCGCTGGTCGCCGTGGTCCGGTTCACCGTACGTACCCCGGAAATCGGGTGTGGCCGTGTCCCTCCGGCCGAGTCGTTCCCCGCGGCGGGCCGTTCCGTCAGCCGAAGACCGCGGGCGGGGGGACGGGGATGAGGACGGCGTCACCGTCGTTCAGCGGCCTGGCTCCGGCGATGAACCGGACGACGTCCTCGCCGTCCACGCAGCGGGCCTGGGTGAGGCCGCCCGCGGCCCTGCGGGTCAGGCCGGACACGGGCAGCGGCACGCGGGAGGCGGCGACGATGAGGTTGCCGAAGCGGCGCCCGCGCAGCACGCCGGGCTCGGCGAGCAGCACCACCTGCGGGAACGCGTCGCGGACGGTGGCCAGCACCCGGCGGGTGAAGGCCAGCCCCTTGCCGTCGGCGACGTTGATCAGCACGGTGCCGGCCGGGCGCAGGACGCGGGCGACGTCCCGCATGTACTCGGAGGTGGCCAGCTCGATCGGCATCGTGGCACCGCTGAAGGCGTCCAGCACGAGCAGGTCGGCGAAGTCGTCCTCAAGACCGGCGGTGGCGGTACGGCCGTCGAGGATCCTGACCTTCAGCCGGGGCACCGACTTGAGCCTGAGGTGGTCCCGGACGAGCTGGACGAGCCCGGCGTCGGGCTCGGCGACGATCTGCCGGGACCCCGGCCGGGTCGCCGCGACGTAGCGGGGCAGCGTGCAGGCGCAGCCGCCGACGTGCACGACGTCCAGCGGGCCCTCGTCCAGCAGGTCGATCACGTGGGCCATCAGCCGGACGTACTCGAAGTCGAGGTAGACGGGGTCGTCCAGGTCGACGTAGGACTGCGGCACGCCGTCCTTGGAGATCACCCAGCCGGAGGACCGGTCGAGGTCCTGCAGCAGGTCGACCTCGCCGAACGTCACCGGGTACCGTCCCGGCATCGGCTCGCGCGCTTCCCGTCCGGCCATCGGCCCGTTCCTCTCGTCCTGGTGTGCGCCGGCCCTTCCCGGGGAACCCGGGGGAGGCCACGCAGGAAACCGTATGCCCGCCCGGGAGTGAACGGTGACGGTGAGGCCGGGCCTGCCGGCACGGGAGCCGGTGTAGGAAGGATCACAACCTACGATCACGTAACTTACGCTAGCGTAGGTTCATGGCCACCATCACGGAAAGGCTCGCTCCCGCCGAGTCCGTCAAGCCTCGTCTGCGCGGCTGGCTGCACGCCGGGGCGCTGCCCGTGGCGCTCGTCGCGGGCTTCGTCCTCGTCGCGCTGGGACCCACCCTGCAGGCCCGGCTCGCCGCCGCGATCTACGCGATCACCTCCGCGCTGCTCTTCGGCATCTCGGCGACCTACCACCGGGGCACGCTCTCCCCGCGGCTGGAGGAGGTGCTGCGCCGTCTCGACCACGCCAACATCTACCTGATCATCGCGGGCACCTACACGCCGTTCGCGCTGCTCGCCCTGGACGGTCCCGCCGCCGCGGTGGTGCTCGGCGTGGTCTGGACGGGCGCGATCGCGGGGGTGCTCTTCCGCGTGCTGTGGACCGGCGCCCCCCGCTGGCTCTCGACCGCGCTCTACATCGGCCTCGGCTGGACGGCCGTGTTCGTGCTCCCCCAGCTCCTGGAGGGGGCCGGGGTCGTCGCGGTCGCCCTGATCTTCGTCGGCGGGGTGCTCTACACGGCGGGCGGCATCGTGTACGGCATGCGCCGCCCCGATCCCTCCCCGCGCTGGTTCGGCTTCCACGAGGTCTTCCACGCCTTCACCGTCGCCGCCTACCTGGTCCAGTACGCGGGCGTCTCGCTGGTCGTCTACGCGGCGGTGTGACCCCCGGGGGGCGTGTCCTACGAGCGACGGCCGTCCGTCTTGATACGAAATATCGGAATTTGGCCGAGTGATGGTCTCGCCGGGGAAGAGGGCCGGGAAGGGGACGGTCACCGGCGGACCCGCGACCGGGCGCCGAAGGGCGTACCGCCGGAGCTCGTGCCGCCGGGACGCCTGCCGTCGGGCCACCTGCCGTAGGGACACCTGCCGTAGGGGCACCTACTGCCGGGATGCCCACCGCCGGGACGCCTGCCGCCGGGGCGCCATCCGGACACCGCGCGCCCCGCCGACAGGTCCGGGAGAATCTTCGCCGGATGCGGTTCGAGTACGTAATGTTTCCGGGTACATGTCACTGAAGCGGGGGATCGTCTTTCCGGTGACCCTGGAGGGGACATGGACGTGCACGACCGTCTGGCCCGTCATCTGCTCGTGGACGGCTACCGGCTGGTGCTGGATCTGGACCGGAGCCGGGGAGCCCGGCTCGTGGACGCCCGTACCGGCCGGAGCTATCTGGACTTCTACAGCTTCTTCGCCTCCGCCCCGCTCGGGGTGAACCCGTTCGACGACGATCCGGAGTTCCTGGCGCTCCTCGGCAGGGTCGCGGCCAACAAGCCCGCCAACTCCGACCTGTACACCGCCCACCTCGCGGACTTCGCCGACACCTTCGCCCGCGTCCTCGGCGACCCCGACCTGCCGCACCTGTTCTTCGTGGAGGGCGGCGCCCTGGCCGTGGAGAACGCGCTGAAGTGCGCCTTCGACTGGAAGAGCCGCCTGAACGAGTCGCGGGGACTCGGCCGGGAGCTCGGCACCCGGGTGCTCCATCTCACCCGGGCCTTCCACGGGCGCAGCGGCTACACGCTCTCGCTGACCAACACCGACCCGGTCAAGACCGACCGCTTCCCGGCGTTCGACTGGCCCAGGATCGCGGTGCCCGCCGTCCACCTCGGCGACGTCGAGGCGGCCGAGGAGAGGTCGCTGGCCGCGGCGCGGGCGGCCTTCGAGCGCCATCCCCACGACATCGCCTGCTTCATCGCCGAACCCGTCCAGGGCGAGGGGGGCGACAACCACATGCGGCCGGAGTTCCTGCTGGCCATGGAACGGCTCTGCCACGAGTACGACGCCCTGTTCGTCCTGGACGAGGTGCAGACCGGTGGCGGGACCACCGGCACCCCGTGGGCGTACCAGCAGCTGGGACTGCGGCCCGACGTGGTGGCCTTCGCCAAGAAGATCCAGGTGGGCGGGATCATGGCGGGCCGCAGGGTGGACACGGTGCCCGGCAACGTGTTCGAGACCAGCGGCAGGATCAACTCCACCTGGGGCGGCGGGCTGGTCGACATGGTCCGCTCCCGCAGGATCCTGGAGATCATCGAACGCGACGGCCTGATCCCGCGGGCGGGCAGGCTCGGCGCCGAGCTGCTCGGCACGCTGCGGGAGATCCAGGCGCGCTTTCCCGGCCTGGTGGAGAACGCCCGCGGGCGCGGCCTGATGTGCGCCTTCGACCTGCCGGACGCCGCCGAGCGCGACCTGCTGGTGGCCAGGCTCAGGAACGAGGAGGGCGTGCTGGTGCTGCCCTGCGGTGAACGTTCGGTACGGCTGCGGCCCGCGCTCTCGATCACCTCCGAGGAGCTGGGGGAGGGCACGTCCGCCATCGTCCACACCCTGGAGAGCTCCCGCTGCCGGCTGCCGGCCTAGGCCTCCCCCTCCCGGAGGGCGTCGGCCGGGCAGGGGGTCCTCTCCCGCCACATGTCGATCGCGGCCCCCCGCGAGTCGGCGCCGAGTTTGGCGTAGATGCGGTTCACATGGTTCTTCACGGTCTTCTCACTGAGGAACAGGTGCTGCGCGATCTGCCCGTTGGAGCGGCCCGTCGCGATCAGTTCCATGACCTCGGCCTCACGCCTGCTCAAACCCGCCGCGACGCTGGGTCCTGCGTCGAACGGGGCGTCGTCGACTCTCATCCGGCCTCCGTGGCTGCAAACACGGTCAGGTCGCCGAAACCCCCGGTTCTTACGGCGTAGCGATAGCAGCGAGCATAACCCGTAATATCCATTTTTAGGGGGTAAGTGAGGGCCGGGAAATGCGGAACGGCCGGTCCCTGGGGACCGGCCGTTCTCGTGGGGTGAGCGAGGGGACTTGAACCCCCGGCATCTAGGACCACAACCTAGCGCTCTGCCAACTGAGCTACGCCCACCATCGCCGCCGTGGCAGCACATGAAAAGTGTAGCGGTCTTTGGGAGTCGTTTCGTACCGGGTTTCGCGTGAACCGCTCAGGAGTCGCCGGTGGACACGTCCTCGGCCAGCCGCCGCGCGGCGGCGGAATCCGGGCCCGGCTGGGGTACGAAGACCGCCGCGCGGTAGTAGCGCAACTCCCGGATGCTCTCGACGATGTCCGCGAGCGCCCGATGGCCGCCCTGCTTCTCGGGCGAGGCGAAGTAGACCCGCGGGTACCAGCGCCGGGCCAGCTCCTTCACCGACGAGACGTCGATCATCCGGTAGTGCAGGAACGCGTCCACCGCCGGCATGTCCCGGGACAGGAAGGAGCGGTCCGTGGAGATGGAGTTCCCGCACAGCGGGGCCTTCTTCGGCTCCCGGACGTGGCCCTTGATGTAGTCGAGCACCAGGGACTCGGCCTCGGCCAGCGTGACCCCGCTCCCCAGCGCCTCCAGCAGGCCGGACGCGGTGTGCATCTCGCGCACCACGTCCGACATCTGCTCCAGGGACTCGGGCGGCGGCTTGATGACCACGTCCACCCCCTCGTCGAGCCGGTTGAGCTCACCGTCGGTGACCACGCAGGCCACCTCGACGAGCGCGTCCCGGCCGAGGTCGAGCCCGGTCATCTCACAGTCGATCCAGACCAGCAGGTCACTCATAGCCCTCAGGGTAGTCCCCACTCTCACGACATCCTGAACGACTTGATCACCTTGTCGACCACCGAGGTGTCGAGATTGTCCGGTACGGAGATGTAGACCAGCGCCGGGCGCTCGTTCTGGCCCCGGTCGACGATGACGAACGCGGCCCGCTCGCTCTTCCACTTCCAGTCGTTGGCCTCGGCCTCGTCGGAGAAGTCGAGGTCGAACTCCAGCAACCAGGCGTCCCTGCCGTCCACCTTGATCGCCTTGTCCTCGATGATCTTCCGGGTGTGCGGGGGCGTGTAGAAGGCCGGTTCGATGATCTGCAGCAGCGTCGCGGCGGTCGAGCGCATGCTGGCGGGCCCCTGGTAGCCGTACGGCGAGGGGAGCTCGGCGGTCATGACGTTGCCGAGCCAGTCACCGCCCTGGCCGTTGTAGTTCTCCTGGGCGACGGCCACGACCGCGCTGGTCCAGGTGAACCCGAGCCCGCCGCCGACGTTCGGCGGCACCTTCCAGGGACCCTCCGGCACCTCGTACGACAGGCCGGTCACCGGATCCGTGACGCGCCCGTCCACGGGCTCGGGCAGCGCGGCACCCCGCGAGGCCGACGGGTCCGGGCTCGGCTCCAGGCTGGGTTCGGGGGAGGGCTCCCGCGTCGCCGAGGGGGGCGGCGTGTACGGGGGGACGGACGGGCTCGCCACGTTCCTGTTGGACGGGTCGAGCAGGTACATCGCGGCGACCACCAGCACGACGACGAGGACCAGCACGCCGCCACCGCCCAGGATCCACGGGAGCGGGCCGCGCTTGCGCGGAGGCGGCCCCGCCGGGTAGGTCCCGAAGGGCGGCAGGGGCATCTGCGCGGTGCCGTTGGGCGGGCCGCCCCACGCCGGTCCCGGGGGGCCGCCCTGCGCCTGGTGCTGGACGGGCTGCCGGTCCCACGGTCCCCCGGGCCCGGCCTGCCCGGCGGGACCCGTCCCGTACGGCGCTCCCGGAGCTCCCGGCGCTCCGGGTCCGCCCGGTCCCGCCCAGACCGGCCCGGGACCGGTTCCCCCCGGCCCGCCGGGCCCGCTCGGCCCACCCGGTCCGTTCGGCCCACCGGGTCCGCCCGGTCCCGCCCAGACGGGTCCCGGTCCGGTGCCGCCCTGTCCCGGCAGCGCGGGTCCCTGACCGCCCGGCCCACCGGGTCCCTGACCGCCGGGACCCTGACCGCCCGGTCCCGGCATCGCGGATCCCGGGCCGGTGGCTCCCGGTCCGGCGGGGCCTCCCGGCCCTCCCTGCCCGGAGAACGGCCCGGTCCGCCCGGGGCCGGTGTGATGCTGCTGGGGGGAGGGGCCCGTCTGCGGCCCCTGGGGACCGTCCTGCCCGGCGGAGGCGTCCGCCTGATGGGTGGCGTCGGTCCACTGGCTACCGTCCCACCACCGCAGCAGCGGCGAGCCGTAGGGATCGGGATACCAGCCGGATGGGATCTGCGTGGTCATGGCCGCCAGAGTAGTAAGAACGGCTTTGTGCCGCATTGTGGACCTTGCGGTCCCCCGTCAACATTCATAGGTGAAACTGGCCCTGTCCTGGATCTTCCCGGTCGCGGGGGTGGGGGAGAGCAGCAGCAGGGTGGCGGTTCCCCGGAAGTCCCCCTCGCCCTTGACCGTCCAGTCCAGGACCACCTCGTGCGAGGTCGTCCCGGCCGCGAGCCGGTCGCTCTGCACGATCGGCTTCTTGCGGTCGCTGCGTTTCCACTGGTAGCGGACCTCTCCCGCCGAGCCGTTGGTGGTCAGGACGCCGACGATACGGATCTTGGCGTCGCATCCCTGCGTCCCCTCCGGGGCGCTGACGCTGACCCCCGTCACCTCCAGCGGCGTCGCCGGGCCACGGAACAGCCAGAGCGCCAGCGCCGCCACGACCATCAGCGCGAGGATCACCGAGGCGAGGACCGTACGGCCGCGACGCCGCCGTTCGCGAGGGGCCGCGACGGCCCTGAGCCTCTCGGCGGGGGGCTGGGTCTGCTGGAGGTCCCGGCCGGCCCGCCAGAGCTGGGCGGCCGTGGTCTCCGAGGGCACCCCCGGGCCGAACCGCATGACCACGTCCTCGCTCCGCTCCGCGCCGGGCGGCCGTTCCGGGGACGGCGGGCCGTGCCGCTCCGCCTCGCCCGGGACGCGCAGCAGGGTGACGATCTCCCCCTCGTCCGGTACGGACACCGGATACTCGGGCGCCGGATATCCCGGTACCGGCTGGCCGGTCGCCGGATGCCCCGGTGACCGATGCCCGGGATCCGCCCGCCCGGAGGCCGGGCGCCCGGCCTCCAGCGCCGACCAGCGGTGCAGGGCCTGTACGAGCCGGTCGCGGGTGGCGAACCCGGGCGGCAGCACCTCACGTCCGGCGACCAGGGCGTCGCGGGCGGGGGCGAGCCCGCGGGCGGAGGCCCTGGCCGCCACCCGCTCCAGCAGCCGGGCCCCCTCCGGGTCGTCCGAGGCCCAGCCGGCGGCCAGCCCGCGGGCGAGCGACGCCCAGGCCGCCACGTCCCGTTCCGGCAGGGACGGCCTGCCGGACAGCGCGTCGGCCAGACCCCGCTTCGCGAGCAGCGCCGACCCGTCCGAGGCGATCACCACGGTGCCCGGGTGGAACTCGCCGTGGGCCAGACCGGCGGCGTGCAGGGCCAGCAGCGCCTGCGCCGTCTCCACCAGCACGGTGGCCGCGCTGCCCGCGTCGGGGGCCGGTGCCCCCGGCACGCCGGACAGCAGGTCGCCCAGTGTCGGCACGACCGGCAGGGACGTGATCAGCCACACCTCGCCCCGGGCCATGAGGAGGTCGGCGACCGGGACCAGGCCGTTCGGGCCGCCCTGCGCGAGCCTGCGGTCGGCGACCACGGCCGCGACCAGCCGCTCACGCGCCGCGGGGTCGGCGACCGACCGCGGGTCGAACCTGAGCGCGCTCCCCGGCCTCCCGTCGGCCGAGACGACCGACGACCAGACCCCGAGGTCGTCGGCCCGGCTACGACCGGTCAGCCGGAAGCCGCCGAGGTCTCCCGGTCCGGTGCTCATGCTCGGCTCATGGTCCTGCTCGATCTCCCGCCTACCGGCGTCTCCGGTACCGTCCCGCCATGCCACGCCCGACCACCAGTGTGAACGGTACGGCGCCGCTCGTCACCAGGCCCAGCGCGAGGAACGCCGCAGGCGCCGCCTCGAGCGGCGAGGGCGAGGAGGTGAGCCCGACGCCTCCGGTGGGGGTGGTCGTCGTCGTGGGGTCGGGACTGGAGCCGCCGGTCTCGGTGGGGGTGCTCGTGGGCTGTGTCCGGGTCGGGGAGTTCGTCGGGCGCGGAGAGTCCGGCGTGGCGGACGGCTGCCTGGTCGTCGGCGTGCCCGGACCGGGGTCGCCCAGGGTGGCGTCCTCCTCCGGCGTGGGCTCCTCCTCCGGGGCGGGCGCGGCGGTCGGGCGGGTGGTCGCCCGCCTGGTCGGGCGGGTGGTGGGCCGGGGGGTCGGGCGGGCGGTGCGCGTCGCCGACGGGCCGGTGGTGGTGGCCGGTTCGGCGACCGGCGGCAGGGCCGCGGTGGAGGTGGTGCTCGGGGACGGCGTCGGATCGGCCGTGTCCTCGGCCGGAGGCTCCTCGACCGGCTCCTCGGTCTCCTCCGCGGGAACGACCGTCTCGGCCGGGGACGGGCTCTGCGTCGTGACGGAACTCTGCGACTTGACCTCGGTGGGGTCGCCCGAGCGCACCAGGAACGTGGCCAGCCCGCCGATCACCGCCACGCAGCCGACCCCGACGAGGATCTTCACGCCCAGCCTGCGGAACGAGGAGGACCCCTCCGAACGGTCGGCGTCGTCGTAGTCGCGGTCGTGGTCGCCGAGCTCGGTCATGGCCAGCGAGGAGTCGGCGCCCGAGGGCGGCGGCGCGTCCAGCGGGAACAGCGCCGCCAGCAGCCCGGCCATCGCGGCCAGGCGGTGCCGTCCGCGCTCCTGCCAGTCCGGCCCGTACGACTCGGCGGCCACGGCCTCCAGCTCGGTCAGGAAGGCGGCGGCGGTCGGCGGCCGGTCGGCGGGGTGCTTGGCCAGGCCGCGCTCGACCAGGCCGCGCAGGCCCGCGGGCACCTCCTCGATCGGAGGGGGCGCGGTCTGGTGCTGGCGGGCCAGCGCGGCGATGTTCGTGGCCCGGTAGGGCCGGGTGCCGGTGAGGCACTCGAAGAACACCACGGTGGCCGCGTAGACGTCGGTGGCGGGCCCCGCGGGCCCGCCCATCCACTGCTCGGGCGCCATGTACGGCGGCGTCCCGGCCGGGAGGTCGTCGTCGCCCGAGCGGACCGCGATGCCGAAGTCGACGAGCTTGCTCGCCCCGTCGGCCTCCACCATCACGTTCTCGGGCTTGAAGTCGCGGTGCACCACCCGCGCGGAGTGCGCGGCGGCCAGCCCCAGGAGCGAGCCCTTGAGGACGACCAGCGCCGCCTCCGGGCCGGTCGGCCCCTCCGAGCGCAGCAGCGCCCGCAGGGCGACCCCGTCGACCAGCTCCATGACGATGGCGGCGCCCTCGCCGGTCTCGACGTAGTCGTAGAGCCGGACCGAGTGCGGGCTGGTCAGCGTGTTGAGCACCCGGGCCTCGTGCCGGAAGCGCGCCACGAAACCGACGTCGCTCCTGAGCTCCTCGGAAAGGTACTTGATGGCCACCATGACGCCGTCGGCGTCGTGACGCGCCATCACCACGCGCCCGGTGGCACCGGCCCCCAGCTCGCGGATCTCGGTATACCCCGGGACTCGCCATGCCGATGGCGTGCCGTACATAACTGGTCTCCTCAGTCGTCGGGCCCCCCACCCACAACAGACGGACCGCAGCTTAGCCACATATAAACATCTTCCACGCCTTATTCACGAATCACTCTCATGGCCGCGGTGCCCGGCGATCAGCCGGTGGAGCCCGCGGACCCCGTCCTCGCTGGGGAGACGACCGAGATCACGGGGCCGGGCCTCGCGTCGCCGGTGGCGCGCGGCCGCGAGGTGGACCGCGACTCCACGGCCGGGCGCGCGGCGGGGGTGAGCACGGCCCCGGGGACGGCACGGGTCGTGCGGCCGGCCGCCGGTTCCGGGACGGGCCCGGGGGCGGGGGAGGTGACCGGGGCCGGTCTCGGCCTGCGCGCCGGCCCGGCGCAGGCGGGCACGGTGCCGCTCGCGGTGCTCGTGACGCCCGAGGGCAGGCCGGTCGCCACCGCGCTCCAGGCGGTCCCGCACACCGACCTCGGGAAGGCGAACGCGACGGCGGGGGTGTAGTCCGTCGCCGCGGACAGCGGCACGACGGTCCTCCGCACGGCCCGGCCCGCGCGGAAGACCACGCGCAGCCGCACCGCGCGGGTGTTCGCGGCCCGTACCGAGACGGAGATCGACGCCGCGCCCCGCGCGTCGACGCCCGCCCGCAGGATCTGCACCCGGCGTACCCGAGCCCGGGACGACCCCGGGGTCGTCGGGGTCGGCGTGGCCGTCGGCGGTGCAGACGGGGAGGGCGCGGGGGAGGTCGGCGCGGGCGTCCGCGAGGGAGCCGGGGAGGGGGTCGCCGAGGCGGGCGGCGAGGTGGTCGCCCCGCCCGTCGGGGCCGGGGTGCCGGTCTTCCCGGTGGGGGCGCCGGGCGAGGGCGGCGCGGAGGAGGGGAGCGGCCCCGCCGAGGTGGTGGCCCCGGTGGGACCGAGGGGACCCGCCGAGGGCGTGGCCGGGGACGCGGGGGCCGAGGGTGATCCCGGCCCGCCGGAGGGCCCCGCGGTGGACGGCGTCGGGAGCAGGCGGCCGCGCGCGAGCGGGGAGGACGACGCGGGAGGGGCCGCGGCCGGCGCGGCCGCCTGGCGGGGCCGGGCCGGACGGTCGGAGGCCAGCGCGTACACCCCGGCGCCGCCCACCACCAGCGCCAGGACGGCGGCGCCCGCCGCCGCACCGGCGGGCCTGCGCCGGAGCGAGTCCAGCACGGTACGGAACAGCGTGGTCCCGGCCGACGGCGCCGGAGGGTCCGCCCCGAGCAGCGCCGGGAACAGCAGCGCCAGCGCGGCCAGCCGGGACCGGCCGCGCTCCTCCCACTCCTCGCCGTAGCCGGCGGTCGCGACGCGCTCCAGCTCGGCGACGAACTCCCGGGCACCGGCCGGCCGGTCCCGGGGATCCTTGGCCATGCCCCTGGCGACCAGCTCCCTGACCTGCTCGGGCACCTCGTCCACCGGGATCGGCGCGGTCAGGTGCCGGTGCATCAGCACCACCCGCTCACCGGCCCGGTAGGGGGGGTGACCGGTCAGGCACTCGAAGAAGACGGCCGTGGCGGCGTAGACGTCCGAGGCGGGGGAGGCCGGCCCGCCCGTCCACTGCTCGGGCGCCATGTACGGCGGGGTGCCCGCCGCCGGGGCGTCCCGCCCCGCCCGCACCGCGATGCCGAAGTCGACGAGCTTGCTGACCCCGTCGCGCCGGACGAGCACGTTCTCCGGCTTGTAGTCGCGGTGCACCAGCCCGGCCCCGTGCGCCGCGGCCAGCCCCAGGAGCGAGCCCTTGAGCACGGCCAGCGCCGCCTCGGGCCCGGTCGAGCCGTGCTCGCGCAGGATCGCGCGCAGGCAGGCGCCGTCCACGGCCTCCATGACGATGGCGGCCCCGAGGGGCGTCTCCACGTACTCGTACAGCCGGGCCACGTTCTCGTCGCCCAGCTCCACCAGCAGCCTGGCCTCCTCGCGGAAGCCCGCCAGGAAGCCCGGCTCCTCCCGGAGGCGCTCGGAAAGGTACTTCACGGCCACCCGGGTGCCCGACTCGTCGTGGCGGGCGAGGACCACCCGCCCGCCGCCGCCGGCGCCGAGCTCGCTCAGCTCGGTGTAGCCGGGCGGTGTCCAGCCGCTGGCCGTCATGACGCCTCCATGGTCCGCGGGGCCGGATGCGGCCCTCGCAGATGGGAGACGCGTGACGCACGGGGCCGGTTGGCCGTCGTCCCTTACCGAACGGGTATGGTTCGGGACGCCACGTGGTCGGGGACGGGCAGGTCGGCCGTCATCGCCGGGTCGGGTTCCGGTGTCCCCCAGGACTGGTGGAGCGGGAGGACCCCGGCCCAGACCGGCAGCGCGTAGTCCTCCTCGTCGTCCAGCGGCGGGCCCTGGCGCACCTTGACCGACGCCTCGGAGAGCGACAGGGCCAGCACCGCGGTCGCGGCGAGCTCCTTGGGGGTCGGCTTGCGGGTGGCGTCCCAGCGGCCCGGGGCGAGCTGCTCGGTGATCGCCCGCAGCGCGGCCAGCCGCTCCTCGGCGTCCTTCACCCGGCGGGGACGGCCGTAGACCATGGCGCAGCGGTAGTTCATCGAGTGGTGGAAGGACGAGCGGGCCAGCACGATGCCGTCCAGGTGGGTCACGGTCACGCAGACCTCCCCCTCCGCCCGCAGCGAGGTGGCGCCGGTCGAACCGTGCAGGTAGAGGGTGTCGCCGATCCGGCCGTAGCCGGTGGGGACGACCATCGGGACGCCTCCGGCCACGACGCCCAGGTGGCAGACCAGCCCGGCGTCGAGCACCGCGTACAGGTCCTCGCGACAGGTGCGGCCCCTGTCCTTGGCGCGGCCGAGGGTGGTGCGGGGAGTCGTAGAGAGCATGGCACTACCCTAGGAAGAAGTGGACATGGACGACACGTCCACTCTCACACGCTTACAGGAGACCACTTTGCCGCGCCCCGCCGTCGACCTGCCCGTCACCCTGGACCGCGAGGCCGGCAGGCCGCTCGCCGTCCAGCTGGGCGACAGCCTCAGGGACGCCATGCGCGGGGGCGCCCTCGTCTCGGGGGAGCGCCTGCCCTCCAGCCGCGCCCTCGCCCGTCAGCTCGGGGTCAGCCGCACCGTCGTCACCGAGGCCTACCAGCAGCTCTACGCCGAGGGCTGGCTCGACGGCCGGCACGGCTCCGGCACCTATGTGGCCGACGTGATCGTGCCCGCGGCGCCGGTGTCCCCGGTGTCCCCGGTGTCCCCGGTGTCCCCGGGAGTGCTCCCGTCCCCGGCCCCGGCGGGGGATCGTCCCGGCGGCCCCCGGGGTGCCGGAGAGGCGGCGCCGCCCTCCGGGAGCGGGCGCGCCGCCAGGCCCGTGCGGCGGCAGGCCGCGCCCCGGACGGGCGAGGGACGCGTGATCGACCTGCGTCCCGGCATGCCGTGGGTCCACGACTACGACAGGGCCGCCTGGCGCCGGGCCTGGCGCGGCGCGGCCGACCTGCCCCCGGCGATCGACCCCGACCAGCGCGGCCTGCCCCGGCTACGCGAGGCCCTGGCCGAGCACCTCCGCAGGACCAGGGCCATCCCGGTCGGGCCGTCGGGCGTCATGGTCACCCGGGGCACCGGGAACGGGCTCGACCTGATCGCGGCCACCCTGCTGCGGCCCGGTGACCGCGCCGGTGTCGAGGAACCCGGCTATCGCGTCGCCAGGAACGCCTTCGCCGGACGCGGCGCGCGGGTGGTGCCCTGCCCGGTCGACGACGACGGCGTCATCGTGGAGGCCCTCCCGGACGACCTGCGCCTGCTCTACACCACCCCGGCCCACCAGTACCCGCTCGGCGGACGCCTGCCCGTCGCGCGCCGGGAGCGGTTGCTGGCCTGGGCCCGCCGTACCGGCGCGATCGTGGTGGAGGACGACTACGACGCCGAGTTCCGCTACGACGTCGCCCCGCTGCCCGCCCTGTACGGCCTCGACCCCGGGCGGGTGGTGCTGCTGGGCAGCCTGAGCAAGGCGCTGACCCCCGACATCGGCGTCGGCTGGCTGGTCGCCTCACCGGAGCTGGTCGAGGCCGTCGCCGTCACCCGGGACGACCTGGCCGACCGGACCAGCGGACCGGCCCAGCAGGCGGTGACGATCCTGCTGGAGCGGGGGGACCTGAACCGTCACCTGCGCCGGATGCGGCTGGAGTACGCGCGCCGCCGCGCCACGGTCGTCGACGTCCTCGGACCGGGGGTGACCGGAGAGACCGCGGGCCTGCACGTCCTGGTGGAGCTGCCGGAGCACGTGGTCGCCCCCCTGGTCGAGGCCGCCGCCGCCCACGGCGTGCTGCTGGACTCGCTGGAACGCCACTACCACGGGCCGCCGCTGCGGCACGGCCTGGTCATCGGCTACGGCGCGGAGTCCCCGGCGGAGATCCGGCGGGGCCTGTCGCTGGTCGCGGAGCTCGCGGAGCTCGCGAGAGGCACCGGGCACGCGGAGCCCGTGAGACTCGCGGAGCCCCCGGGCCTGCCGGGCCTTGCCGATCCCGCGAGGCCCACGGAGCTCGCGGAGCTCGCGGGACCGCGTGGGAACGTTCCCACCCCGCGATGAGGGTCGTCAGGACTGCAGCGACGTCCGGAGCCTGCCGTAGGTCTTCAGGGCGCGGTCGGCGGTCGTGCGCAGCAGCGGGTTCGCCAGGACCGTGCCGCGCGCCTTGCGCACCGGCACCCGGAGCATCCAGTGCACCCCGGCACCGGCGCTCATCCGGGCGACACGGCCCTCGGCGACCTCGTACTCGCCGTTCTTGAGCTTTTCTTTGTACTCCTTCTCGCCGCGGCCCATGTCGATGACCCGGATACCGGCCCCGGCCGCCTTCTCGGCCATGGCCAGGTGGTGGATCAGGCCGGGGGAGTACTTCGCGAACGCGGTGTCGTAGGCGGGGAACCAGCCGGCGAGCGTGGTGGCGGTGCGCAGCCCGAAGTGCCCGGCGACCGGCTTCCCGTCCACGTACAGCATGTCCAGGACCCCGCCGAAGTGCTCGGTGTCGGTGGCGAGCAGCCGCTCGACCAGCTCCACGATCCAGGGCTTGGCGAACCGGTCGCTGCGGCCGGTGCGGCGGTACTGCTCGGTCTTCCAGCCGAGCAGGGTGCGCAGCGGCGCCAGGTCGGTGACGGCGTAGTCGTGCCGGAGCGGGCCGACGTCGCGCTGGAGCTTGCGGCTCTTGTAGGCCGTCGAGCGGTACGTCTTGCCGGAGCGCACCTTGATCGTCTCGACGTACGCCTCGAAGCCGTCGCGCAGGTCGATGATGGGCGAGGGGTGCCGCTCGTGTCCGGGCAGCAGCAGCGGCTGACCGGCGATCAGATGGTCGAACTCGAAGACGGCCAGGCCGCACGCCTTGATCAGCATCTGCGGGTCGATCTCCACGTCCTTGGAGTGGATCAGCCCTTGTGCGTCGGTCAGGCCCGCGGCCACCGGCATGCCGATGCCCAGCGGATGACGTTCGAAGGGGAAGAACCCCACCGTGTCCGGCCCGTCGTGCAGGATCGCCACCCGGACGCGCTCCTGCAGGGCGCCGACGGTGACGGTGAACTCGGGCGACAGGAACGGGCTGTCGAAGGCCGGGTCGGCCCCCTGCAGAGTCCGCCACCGGTCGATGTCGGCCGGTCCGAGATCACGGGGCTGAACGATTGAAACGCGCATGAGCTCCTACTGGGGTGTGCGGGTTCCCCTACGTCATCCTGAGAAGGATGCCGCAAGCCCAAGCATGCGGGTAGGCGCGTAATGTAACGATAAAGGACGCGCCGCATGGTGAAGACCCGGGGGAAGGCAACGGTTCGGGATCTCATTGTGCGGGCCCGGCTGGCGCGGCTCGCCCGAGTGGCGTTCTAATTGGTGGCCATGAGCACCCCTGGCATCGACCGGTCCCGTCTCGTCGGGTGGATGGCGGCCAACCTCCCCGACGTCGGGGAGCCGGCCGGGATCTCCCTGATCGCCGGGGGCAGGTCGAACCTGACGTACGTCGTCGAGACCCCCGCCCGACGCCTGGTGCTCCGCCGCCCCCCGCTGGGACACGTGCTGCCGACCGCCCACGACATGAGGCGGGAGTGGCGGGTGATCTCGGCGCTCGCGCCGACCGGTGTCCCGGTGCCCGAGCCGGTCGCCTTCTGCGCCGACCCCGACGTGATCGGCGCGCCGTTCTACCTGATGGCGTACGTGGACGGCGCGGCCGTACGGAGCCGCCAGGACGTCCGGCACCTCGGTCCCGGGCAGACCCGGAGGCTGTCGGAGCGGCTGGCCGAGGTGCTCGCCGCGATCCACGCGGTCGACCACGAGCGGGCCGGCCTGGCCGACTTCGGCCGGCCAGAGGGGTACATGGCCCGCCAGCTGGAGCGCTGGGGGCAGCAGTGGGAGCGGTCGAGGACCGCCGAGTCGCCCGCGTACGACCGCCTGGTGGCCCGGCTGCGCGAGCGGCTGCCCGCGCGCTCGGCCTCGACGCTGGTGCACGGCGACTACCGGCTCGACAACACGCTCGTACGGCTCTCGCCGGATCCGGAGATCCTCGCCGTCGTCGACTGGGAGATGTCCACCCTCGGCGACCCGCTGGCCGATCTCGGCCTCACCCTGACCTACTGGCACGACCCCGGTGACGAGGAACGGGCCTCGATCCCGGTCGCCGGGGACGTCACCGTGGCCCCGGGCTTCCTCACCGCCCGCGAGTTCGCCGCCCACTACGCCCGGGTCTCCGGGGCCGACCTGACCGACCTGGACTTCTACGTCGCCTTCGGCAACTACAAGCTCGCCGTCATCGTGGAGGGCATCCACGCCAGGTTCAGGCAGGGCAAGACCGTCGGCGAGGGCTTCGAGAACATCGGCGCCGCCGTCCCCACCCTCCTCGACCGGGCCCTGCGGGTCCTGGAGGGCTGACCCGCGCGCCCGGCGCCCGTTCGATCACCGGTACGGCGCCGACCGGCGAATCCAGGGTCGGCGGGCACCTACGGTAGAAGTTTCAAGCGTCGCGCAAGCGGCTCTGGATACGCTGGTGAGGCGGTCGGTAACGCTTACCTGTGAACCGGTCCCGGGGGCCGTCACGACCGCCGCCACCGTGGAACGCTACATTCGTTGACCTGCGAGGATCGAGGAACCGGTGATACCGACTAGCGGACGGCACCAGCGACGGCGCCCGGCCTGGCCGGTCGCACTGGGGGCGTTGGTCGTGACGGTGGTGCTCGTGGTGAGCATCATCACCCTGGCGGCCAGGCCCGACGTCCCCCGCGGGCAGAAGATGACCATCCCCCCGTCGCAGGCGGCCCCGACGCTGGAGCAGCCCCCCACCGTCGAGCGGTGGCCGCGCTGGGGCATCACCCATACGCAGTTCAGCGCCGACAACGCGAGCCGCAAGGTCGCCGAGGCGGCCTCGCACGTCCTCAGCCGGGTGCCGTTCCTGCAGAACCAGCACATCATGGGCTGGGGCGCAGGGAACCCCGAACCCGCGCCGGGCAAGAACGACTTCCGCGACCTGGACCGCCGCATCATGTTCATGGCCGACTCCAAGGCCCTTCCGATCATCACGCTCTGCTGCTCGCCCGACTGGATGAAGGGCGGCACCACCGGCCGGACCGACTGGTCGCAGCTGGAGACCGCGCCGCTGCGCGAGCACTTCGACGACTACGCCGAGCTCGCCGCGACCGTGGCCAGGCGCTACCCCACGGTCAAGCACTTCATGGTGTGGAACGAGCTGAAGGGTTTCTGGAACCCGGCCCAGAACCGATGGGACATCGAGGGCTACACCGACTTCTACAACAAGGTCTACACGGCGCTCAAGGCCGTCGACGAGGACATCCAGGTCGGCGGCCCGTACGTGTCGGTGGGCAGCAGCAGCACCCGCCCCGCAGGAGCGGAGCTGCAGGGCCCCTGGGGCAGCATCGACCAGCGCGACCTGGAGGCGATCCAGTACTGGATCCAGAACAAGAAGGGCGCCGACTTCATCGTGGTGGACGGCGCCTCGGTCACCAAGGAGGCCGGGGCCTACCCCGACGAGTTCACCGCTCTCGGCAAGTTCGGCGCCCTCAGCACCTGGCTGCGGCAGAAGAGCGGCGGCCTGCCGGTCTGGTGGGCCGAGTGGTACGTCGAGCCCGCCAGCAGGGACTGGACCGAGGAACGCCGGATCGCCGTCCAGACGGCCGCGATGATGGAGTTCGCCACCAGCGGCGTCACCACCTCGCTCTACTGGAACCCCCAGCTCAAGTCCGCCGGTGACGACGAGCCCTGCCGGGGCTGCCTCTGGGATCCCGACACCGGCGCCGAGCTGCCCATGGCGGGCGTCCTGAGCGGCTTCGCCAAGTGGTTCCCGCTCGGGGTCACGCTGCAGACGGTCGCCTCCTCCGACCCCAGGGTGCGCGTCCTGGCCCAGGAGCGCCAGCTCGTGATGGTCAACACCGCGAACGTGGCCGTGAGCACCGTCGTGGACGGCAGACAGGTGCAGCTGAGGCCGTACGAGGTCAGGTGGAGCGAGCGCGCCGTGGCCTAGGGGCTCTTTCCGGGGCCCCGCCCGGCCTCCCCGGTACGGCCGTCCGGTTCTCCCGGGACGCCGCCCGGCCCCGCGGGTACGGCCGTCCGGCCGCCGGGGGACACTACGATCACCAGGATGAGAGTCGACCTGGTCACGATCGTCGTGGACGACTACGACCCGGCCATCGCGTTCTTCGTCGAGGCCCTGGGGTTCGACCTCGTCGACGACTCGCCCTCGCTGACGAACGACGGCCGCCCGAAGCGCTGGGTCGTCGTGCGCCCGCCCGGCGGGGAGACCGGCATCCTGCTGGCCCGTGCGGACGGTGCGCACCAGGCCGCCGTCGTCGGGAACCAGATCGCCGGCCGGGTGGGCTTCTTCCTGCGGGTGGACGACTTCGACGCGGCCCACGCGCGGATGACGGCGGCCGGGGTCGAGTTCGTGACCGTGCCGCGCACCGAGCCCTACGGCCGGATCGCGGTCTTCACCGACATCGCCGGGAACCGCTGGGACCTGCTCGGCCCCGCCTGAGCCCTCACCCGGTTCCCCGGCCGTCGTCCGGTGCGGAGGACGATCCGAGGGCGGGGGAGACCGGTGGGCGGCCGGGCCGGCGCCAGTTGGTGAACCAGCGCAGCAACCACTCCATCGGCCCGTACCGGTGCCGTCGCAGCCACCACCGGCTCCATGCGGCCTGGACGGCGAAGACCGCGACGCCGATCGACACCGCCGGTAACGGGCCGAGCCGGTCCACCAGGCTCAGCCCGTACCCGGTGAAGATCAGTGAGCCGACCAGCGACTGCCCCAGGTAGTTCGTCAGCGCCAGCCTGCCCGGGGGCGCGAGCAGACCGTTCAGGCGCGGCCTGTGCGGGAGCAGCCGCAGCAGGGTGGCGGCGTAGGCGGCGGCCAGCAGCGGCGCGGTGACCAGGTTCACCGACTGCCCGACCATGTGGTACGCCTGCCCCCCGCCCGACCAGGTGGAGTGCGCGTACACCAGGGCCCCGGCGAGCCCTGCGGTGAACCCCGCCCACTGCAGCCGTCGCAGCGCGGTCGTGTACCCCGACAGGTCGGAGAGCAGCCTCAGCTTGCCCAGGGCCATCCCGACCAGGCAGGCGGCGAGCACCGTGGGCCCCTGGAGGAAGACCCGCAGCAGCAGGATCTTGGCGAGCCGGTGCAGGTGCTCATCGATGATCATGGATGCGGAGCCGTGCAGTGCGCGGTCGGACAGGGCCGCCTCGGTGGCGTTCCCGGAGACCGTCCCGGAGGCGTCCGCGCCCAGCATCGCCAGCCCGGCCAGCAGCAGCACGCCCGCGGCGAGCGCGACCGTCAGCGCCACCGCCGCGATCACCGCGGCGCGCGGGGTGATCCGCCGCACCACCAGCAGGACCAGCCCCACCAGCGCGTACGTGGCCAGGATGTCACCGGGGAACAGCAGGACGCCGTGGGCGACGCCGAGCAGCAGGAGCCCGCCCAGGCGGCGCAGGAACCGGGGTACGAACGGCGTCCCGGCCCGGGCCGCCGAGTCGACCTGGAGGGTGAAGCTGTAGCCGAACAGGAACGCGAAGAGCAGATAGAACTTGTTCTCGAAGAGCACCGAGACGAACCAGCGCGTCCCCCAGTCCAGCGGGGTGGAGAACATCGGCGCGGCCAGCCCCGCCATCCGGTACCCCGAGGCCAGGTAGGTCATGTTGACCACCACGATGCCGAACAGCGCGAAGCCGCGGAGCGCGTCGACCGCCTCGATCCGGCGTCCCGAGACCCTCGCCGGGGCCCCCGCCCCGCCGCCACGGGGTTCCCCTGCGAGCATCCGATTCGTCCTTCGTGCGTTCCGGGACGCGAGTCCTCCCTGCGAAACGGTGCCCAGTATGGCCCGGGACGGCCGTACGCCGGAGGACCTTGTCCTTTATTGGAGTTGGTAGCCGATGACCACGAAGCGTTCGGCGATCACGCCCACCGCCAGCACGAACGCGGGTATCGCGACGAACAGGATGCGCCTGCGGGTCCTGTTCGACCGTCCGCGGCCGCGCAGCAGGAACACCTCGTAGACGAAGAGCGCGATCCACGTCACCCCCAGCGCGGCCAGACCGACCGGCGTCAACGGCGAGGTCGGGTCGTTGCCGCCGACCGGCGCCGCGCGCTCGGGGATCGTGGTGCCCTTGGGGAAGGACCGCAGCGTGTACACGGCCGCGTCCTCGCCGTTGAAGACCCGCTTGAGCTCCTTGCTGGCGTCCAGCGCGGCACGGAAGCGCGGTGCCCAGTCCGTCGGGAAGCCGTGGTTGAGCTGCAGGTAACCGGCCTGGCCGCGGGTGGCCACCAGGTAGGTGTTCGGCGGCGACGCGCGAAGTTTGGCGATCACCGAGGTGAGCTCGGCCGGATTCTTGTCCACCAGCACCTGCTCGTAGGCGATCCTGTCGAAGTCGCGCTCGCCCCACGGGATGCTCGGCGTGACCTCCTCGCCGAGCAGCGGGACCAGGTACAGGACGCGGGCGCTGGGCTCGTCGTGCTCGTAGACGTAGTGCATCGCCGCGACCTCGCTGGCCGAGACCCGCTCGAACTGCTCGTTGCCGTAGCGCGCCACCAGGAAGACCATGGCCAGCGCCATCGCGCACCCCGCGGCCAGCAGCAGCGAGATCCGGCGCGTCAGCTCCGGGTTGAACCGGATGTTGCGCTTGCGGATCGGCACCGTCTCCTCCGGCGCGTCCTCGGTGCCCGCCGGGAGGTTCGGGAAGAAGGCGTACGCGGCCAGGATGCAGGCGCCGGGAAGCGCGAACAGGTAGATCCGCAGGCCGATCTCGCCGCCGTAGTTCTGCAGGCCCAGGGCCAGCACCGGGATGCACAGCAGCAGCAACGCCGCGCGGTCGCCCACGCCGCGCCGCAGCCGCCGGAACAGGCCGGCCGCGGCCAGGGTCAGGATCACGCCGCAGATGCCGAGGCGGGCCATCAGGACGAGCGCGTGCTTGGGGTCGCTGCCGTCGATCCGGTCGCCGGTGTTGCGCTGCAGGTTCTCCAGGATCCGGCCCAGACCGCCGAAGAGCTGGTCGATGTGGCCGCTCCAGAAGGTGACCGTCTGGTAGCTGATCCAGGCCAGCACCATCAGGCCCAGGAAGAACGGGAACCCCCAGCTCAGCGAGGAGCGCCGGAGCAGGATCAGGCCGGTCAGCGCGCCGAGCATCATGAACGGCGTGATCTGGTGCGAGGCGGTCGCCGTGGCGAACAGGCCGATCAGCACGATCAGCATGATCGTCCGGTCGTAGACGCCGGTCGAGTGGGGCAGCTCCCCGGGCGTCAGGCCGTCCAGCCGGGCCAGCAGCCGCCGGACGGGCCCCTTGACCGGCATCGGCCTGGTCCGCGGCTCGACCTTGCCGAACCAGCGCAGCACGATCGCCACGAAGGCCAGGTAGATCGCGTACGTGAAGCCCTGGGAGGAGAAGTAGTCCTGGCCGATCCACTGGACGATGACGAACAGCAGCGCGGCGAACCAGCGGGCCCTGGTGGTGGCGACCACCTGGCGCAGGATCAGCACGAACGGCAGCAGGTAGAGCAGGTTCGACAGCAGCGGGGTCCACCGCATGATCGTCGTCAGGTCGGTGACCCCGGCGGCCTTGGTGACGAACCCCACCAGCGCGAAGAACCCAGGCCAGGCCAGGCGGGCGTCGAGGATGGCCGACGCCTCGCCCGTGCGGTTGATGTACTCGACGAACCCGGCGTGCACGTAGGCCGTGTGGAACCTGGCCTCGTCCTCGATCAGGGCCGCGCCCCCGTGCAGGGCGAAGGTGATCGCCGCGATCTGGAAGAGCAGCAGGAACTTCCGGTCGGTGTTCTGCGCGATCGTGACGAAGAACGCCACGAGCATCAGCAGGATCGCCGCGAACGCGGTCGGCGGCATGGCCGAGATCAGGCCCACACCGTCGATCTTGTTCAGGTCGACGCCCCAGAGCGGACCCGGCGGCACGCGCAGGGCCAGCACGTACATGATCAGGCCCTCGACGGTCAGGAGGGGCGGCAGCCACACCATGGCCGTGCGCACCAGGGACGCCATCCGGGAGGGGGCGGCCGCGGGGGCCGGGTCTCCGGCGCCGGCGGGCGTCGCCCCGCTCCGGTCCTGCGCGTGACCGGCCGCCGGGTGACCGGCCGGTGCGTACGCGACCGCCGGGGGGCGTACGGCGGGGACGGTCTCCGGGAGGCCGGAGGTCTCCGGCTCCTCCTCGCTCTCCCAGGGCGACGCCTTCCAGGGCGACGCCGAGGGGGCCGGGGACCTAGGGTCCTTGTCCGAGGGGTCGTCGTCCTCGTCCGGGGGATCGGTGCCCTCACCCGGGAGGGCGTCGTCCTCGTCCGGGAAGCCGGTGTCCTCGTCCGTGGAGCCGGGCTTCGCGTCCGGGGCCCGGGGTGCGAGGCGTCCGGCCGGGCCCGGACGGGGCGGGGCCGAGGGGAGGCGGATCTCCGCGGTGGTGTCGCTCGTGTCCTCGGCGTCGGCGTTCTCGCCGTCCCTGGCGCCCCTGGCGTCCTCGTCGTCCTCGTCGTTCCAGGAGGCGTCCTCGTCCGCGGGTGCGGCGCCCGCGGGGGCGTCCTTCTCCAGGGCGTCGTCCGCGGCGTCGTCCGTGGCACCGTCTGCGACATGGCCGGGGGTGTCGTCTTCGGGGGCGCCCGCTCCGGGGGCGTCGTCGGTCCGGGGCGGGGGGAGGGGGCGCAGGGGGAGCCGGATGACGGCGGTGACGTCGGGGTCGTAGTCGGGTTCGTCCTCGGGCTCGTCCTGAAGACCGTCCCGAGCCCTGTCGCCCCGGTTCTCGTCGTGGGCCTCGTCCCCGAGGTCGTCCTGGATCTCGCCCCGGTTCCCAACCTGGGGTTCGTCCCGGTTCTCGTCCTGCGATTCGTTCCGGGTCCCGTCCCGGGCGTCGTGAGCGTCGTCGTGGGCGGTGTCCCGGTGGTCGTCCTCGGGGGCGTCCGCGACGGGGGCGGCGAAGATCCGGCCGGAGGGCTCACCGGTGATCTCGTCGTCCCGCGTCCCGGGCCTCTCCTCGTCACGCCCGTCACGGGTCTCCGTGCCGGTCTCCGCGTCGTCCTCGGGCCCGTCCTCGTGACCACGATCGGTGCCGCCACCGGGACCACCGTCGGGATCACCGTCGGAATCGCTGCCGGGAGTGCCGTCGGCGACGACATCGGGAGCCTCGGGAGCCCCGGGAACGCCGTCGCGGTCCTCGGGGGGGGGCGCGCCGCCGGGCTCGCCGCCGGCCACGGCAGGCGTTCCGTCGGAAGGCGCGGGAGGGGTGAGACCGGTCCTCCCGGTCTCGGCGGCCTCCGCCGCCTTCGGCGTCGTCACGTCATTACCTGCCCGTTGCCTCACGTCTAACATCATGGCGGCTACGCGGACCGAGGTGCGACGAACAAGCGAGAAGTTTCGTCATGTTTGGGTGTTTTGCGTAGATCCTTGAACGGCAAAACCACGACCAGGATTCCCACCCGACGGCACCCGTCCCGCCGTCCGCACCCCGCGGAGAGGGTGCCGACATCGGCGGCGACCGTCCCGGGACACCCCCGGGCGGACACCGGTTCCGCCGACCGTCCCGGAGATCACGCGTCCCCGGGACGACCGGTCTCACACCTGGCCGCGTACCCGGCGCAGGCCGTACCGGGTACGCCTGACGACGGCGTACCCCTTCGTCAGGACCCGTTCCCGCATGTAGATCAGGGGGACCTGGTTGCCCTCGACCGCACGGCTGAACATCCGCATCGACGTGCCCTCGGCCACGGTCAGGCGTGGCAGCGCGAGCACGTCGTGCCGGTCGGCGGCGATGGCGTTGCTCACCGCGCAGGCGGCCCAGTACCCGGCCCGCCTGACCTCACGCCGCACCCGCACGTTGGAGTAGCCGTACGGGTAGGCCATCGTCGAGACCAGAGAACCGATCTTGTCCTCCAGCAGGGCCTTGTTGCGCCGCAGCTCCTGGCGGAGCTCGTCCTCGGGCAGCTGGTCGAGCTGGGGGTGGCTGTGGCTGTGCCCGCCGATCTCCACCCCGCAGGAGGCGGCCTCGCGGGCCTGGCTCCAGGACAGCATGGTGTCCAGCGGCCTGCCCGCCGCGTCCTTGCCCGCGTCACGGACCCACCCGCTGGTCAGGAAGACCGTGGCGGGGAAGTCGTACCGTTCGAGCAGGGGCAGCGCCTCGCTGTGGAAGTCGGCGTACCCGTCGTCGAAGGTCACCACGACCGGCCGCTCCGGCAGGGCGCGGCCGTTGTTCTTGTGCAGCGAGGCGACCAGGTCGGCCACGGTCAGCGGGGTGAACCGCTTCTCCTTGAGGTAGGCCAGCTGGTCGGCGAAGACCGAGGGCCGTACCGACAGCGGCTTCGTCTCGGCGTTGGGCCGGTCGGAGATCGAGTGGTACATCAGGATCGGTACACGGATCATGCACGCCCTCGCTTCTTCTTCAGCCGAAGGGACCCGACAACGTAACCCCAGGTGGTCCAGGCGAGACCGACGACGATCGCGCCGGCCCTGCCCAGGCCGGACACGTCGCCCCGGAGGGCCTCGCCGACACCGCGCAGCGCGCCCAGAGGCAGCGCCTTCAGCGCGTGCGCCCGCTCGCTCGCCAGCCCGTCTCCCGCCCCCACGCTCTGCGTGACCAGCGCCTTGGACAGGCCCTCGGCGTAGCAGCGCGAGCGGAAGTAGCGGAACGTGGCCCGAGCGGCGGGCACCTTGTGGCCGATCACCGCGGCGGGCTCGAACAGCATGCCCGAGCCCGGCATCCGCTGCGAGAGCCGGATGCAGAACTCGGTCTCCTCACAGCCCAGCGGGCGGGGCTTGCGCCCCTGCACGCTGCGCCCGATACCGGTGTGGAAGCCGCCGACCGCGCCGATCGGCTCCCTGCGGAAGGCCGCGTTCCCGCCCATCACGTTGCGGATCCGCGCCCGCTCCGTGGGCATGCCCCGGTAGCTGCAGCCCACGGTCCAGTCGAACTCGTACGGATACCAGCCGGGCCGGTGCCCGGTGCCCCACAGCGGCCTGGTCAGCCCGCCCACCCCCACGATGGTCGGGTCCTGGAAGCCCTCCTCCAGCGCTTCCAGCCAGCCGGGTTCCGCTATGGCGTCGTCGTCCAGGTAGGCCACGATGTCGCCGGAGGCGATCTGCGCGCCGGTGTTCTTGCCACCGGACAGGCCCTTCTCCTGAGCGTTCTCCACCACGATCGCGCCGGGGTACTCCTTCTTCAGCCGAAGATGGAGCTCCGGGTTGTAGTCGACGACCAGGATGATCTCGTGCGGCCTTCGGGTCTGGTTCTCGACCGACTCGACGGCCTGCCGGATGTCCTCCCAGCGATCCTCGGTGTAGACGCAGATGACGACACTGCTTCTCATGGCTACGCAGCGCCCTGGTCGGCGGCCCGGGCGGCGGCGGCCGGCTCGTGCACGACCGGGGCCGGGGTGCTCCGCCACTCACGGATGATGGTCTTGAGCACCCGGATGCCGTCGCGGACGGCGTGCAGGTTGCTCTCGCCGTGGATGCGGCAGCGCTCGTGGCTGGGGACCTCGTGCACCTTGAGGCCGGCCTTGAAGGCCCGGATGTTCATCAGGGTCTCGATCTCGAAGCCGTCACAGTCGAGGTTGAGGACGTCCAGGTGACGGGCCCAGAACGCGTTGTAGCCATAGCACAGGTCACTGTAGCTGGTGCCGTACATCTTGTTGACCAGCGCGGTCAGCGCCTTGTTGCCGAACGTGCGGGTGAAGGTCAGGTCGTCGCTGCCGCCCCCGGCCGCGTACCGCGAGCCCTTGACGAAGTCGGCGCCGGTGACCAGCGCGCCCACGAACTGGATGATCTCCCGGCCGTCGGTGGAGCCGTCGGCGTCGATCATCACGATGATGTCGCCGGTGCAGGCGGCGAAACCGGCCGAGAGCGCGTCCCCCTTGCCCTTGCCGGTCTGGTGGACCACGCGGACGTTGGGACGCAGCTTCCTGGCCACGGCGACGGTGTCGTCCTTGGAGTTGCCGTCCACCAGGACGATCTCGTCGATCCACTGCGGCAGCGTCGCGAACACGTGCGGAAGGTTCTCCGCCTCGTTCATGGCCGGTACGACGACGCTGACGGTGGGGGAGATCGCCATGTGCGGGGTGATGGGGGTGAACCGTTCGATGGGAGGCACCGCCCTGAGCGGTGGCTTGCCGTTGTAGTGCTTGGTGATCTCGGGACTCATGATGACGAGTGTCCTTCGCGGTCGGTCGTCAGAGATGACTGGCGGACGGACCCGTGGCCATGACCGATCGGGACGACCGGGGGGAATGGCGAATGCGGTGAGGGATGCATGCGAGGGTCCTGGCGGGTGGTGGGACGTGACGGGAGCGGCTTAACCCACTCCCCATGGTTCCTTGACGACCGGCGTACCGGATTGGTTCTGCGAGGGGGTGCGCATGCGGCCGAAACCCTTCAGCACGCGGTCGGCAAGTCTGTACAACTGCGGGCGATCGGTGACGATCGTTCGTGCCTTGTTGACCGGGGTACGGCCCAGCCAGTGGACCGCGGCGGCGGGGGAGGGGCGCGAGACGCGGCCCTCCGCGACGAACAGGTCGCCGCTCTTCAGCCAGCTCTTGTACTCCCGTCCGCCCTTGCCCATGTCGACCTGCCGGAGCCCGGAGGCGGCGGCGTGCTCGGCCATGTGCAGGTGGTGGACGATACCGGGCGAGTACTTGGCGAACTCGGTGTCGTAGGCGGGGAACCAGCCCACCAGGGTGGTGGCCGTCCGCAGCCCGAAGTGCCCGGCCACGGGCCTGTCCCCCGCGTAGACCATGGTCAGGACGCCCGCGAAGCTCTCCGACCTCTCGGCGTGCATCTCGTCGAGAAGCTGGACGATCCACGGCTGGGCGAACCGGTCGACCCGTCCGGTCCTGCGGTACTGGTCGGACTTCCAGTTGGTGAGCGTGCGGAGCGTGCCCGCGTCGGTCGAGTACCACTCGAACCGGATCTCGCCCTGCTCGCGGCCGAGCTTGCGCTCCTTGTAGCGGACGGTCTTGAGGTTCTTCGGCGAGTTGGCCCTGACCCGCTCGATGTAGGTCTCGAACCCCACGCTGAGGTCCATCACCGGCGCGGGCCGCACGTCGGACTCGTACGGGGCGAACGTCGGCTGGCCGGGCACCAGGTGGTCGAAGTCGAAGACGGAGAGCTTGCAGGCGCGCAGCAGGGTCCGGACGTCCAGCTGCAGCCCCGGCACGGAGATCAGCCCGTGGCAGGTGGTGAGGAAACCGCCCAGCGGCTTGCCGATCCCGAAACTGTGGCGCTCGTAGGGGAAGAACCCCACGATCTTGCCACCGTCCTGGACGACCGCGACGCGGACGTAGTCGCGCAGGCGCCCCATGGCCAGGGCGAACTCGACGGAGAGGAAGGGGTTGTCCAGGGAGGGGTCGGCGACCTGCAGCTCGCGCCACCGGGAGATCTCCGACGCTCCGAGGTCTCCCGGGCGAACGACGACGATGTTCACCGTCACCTGACCCCCTGTTCGGTCTGCAAGCTCCCGCTCCCCCGATACAACACGCGTAGTACGTAGATGAAGCCGCCGAGCACCGCGATCGTCGCCACTCCGGCACGGGGCGACCATGCGTCAAAGGTAAGCATGGCAGCGGCCAGGAGAACGTTGACCACCAGGCTCGCGGCTGCCCCCACTGATAGTGCCTCAAGAGGGTCACGATCACGCAACAGTCCCACCACCGCGGCGCCCGGAACCACCAACAGGAACAGGGGGGTGAGAACCAGGCGTAAAGGCGTGTCGATGCCCGCTAAGGCGATCACGGCTCCCGTGACGCATGCCAGGACGAGTGCCCAGGTGAGCACCCTGCGGTTGATCGACATCTTCCGAACTCCAGGTTGGTGATGAAGTGACTGATCGCGTCCTCATGTGACCAATCACTTCGCATGGACGTCAATGCCGACGCTCGGCACCAGCCCATGGTTTACCGGATCCCTGGAAGAAGTCTCGGCGTTGGGTAAAACGAGGGGAAGGGATCAGTCCGTCTCCACCTCGGACTCCGTACCCGCCGAGGCGGTCGGCGTCGGCTCGGGGCCGGGGTCCTCGGGAGGGTCCGAGGCCTCTGGAGCAGGGCTTTCCCACGAGATGGAGCAGGCCGTGTTGCCCCCGGCGGACCTGAACGCCACCCGGCCGGACCCGCTCTCCGAGGGGTCGGAGGCGGTGACCCAAATCACGCCCGAGGACCCCGCCCCCAGCCTTCCCCGTGACGGCTGCACGCTCAGGCCGCCGGAGGTGGTGGCCGACCAGGAGAGCGCGGCGCCGCGGGCCGCGAGCCGGATCTGCCCGGCACCCTGGCCGATGTCGGACGGGCAGGAGACGACCAGCCGTCCGGTCACGGGACGCCGGGGGGCGGCGCGGGTGGGACGGGGGCGCGCGGCCGTGCTCCTGCGCGCCGGTGCCGTCCGCGTGGCCGAGGGGGCGGGCGCGGCGGTGTCCGGGCCCTCGGTGGGGGTCGGCCCGGCCTCGTCCGGCTCCTGCGACTCCTGCGGATCCTCCCCGGTGGTCTCCGGTGACGGCTCGGGCGTCGGCTCCGGCCCGGGCTCCGTCGTGATCAGGGCGGGTCGCGTCGACGGCGCGGCCTGTGGGTTCTCCGGAGCCCCGCCGGTCAGCTCCTGCCCGCCCACCACGACCACCGCTCCGGTGGCCGCCAGCAGGCAGACCGCGGCCAGCAGCAGGGGACCGCGCCGTGGCCTGCGCCTGCGCCGCTGGGCCTGCGTCCCTGCGTGCCGGCCCTCGCCCGACGAGACCGCCGCGCCCGCCGAACCCGCCGGACTTCCCGAACCCGGCGTACGACGGGCCGCGGTGCCTCCGGCAGGGGTGTCCTCCCAGGCGTCGCCCGGCTCGTACGTCCCGCCGGCCCGCCCCTGTCCGGTACCGGCGGAGGCGTGCCAGATCTCCGTGGCCGGTGTGACACCGTCCCCTTCCGCGAGCCAGGCCCCGATGCTCTGCTCCGAGGGCCATGCCTCGAGGTCCGGGCCCGGGTCCTGGTCCTGGCCCTGACCGGCGGGCCGGGCCCGCCCGGCCGGCTCCGCGGGCCGGACGCTCTCGGCCTGCTCGGCGGGCCAGGCCCGCCCGCTCGGCTCCACGGGCCACGGTCGCGCGTCCTGCTCGGCCGGGGCTGCGTGCCGGAAGCGCCCTTCCGTGACCAGGGCGCCCACGGCCGGGGTGCCGGTGGCGGGTGTGCCCGTGGCCGGGGTGCCCGAGCCCGGGATACCCGAGGCGGGCGTGGCCGCGCCCGGCCGGTGGGCTCCCTCGTCGCGGGCCCGCCCGTCGTCCGGGCCACGGGAGCCGTGGGAGCCACGGGAGCCGCGAGAACCCCGGGAACCCGTGGAGCCGGGGACGTCCGTGCTTTCCCTGCGCCCCGTCCAGCGGCGGCCCCCGGACCGCCGGGGAGCGGCCACCGGGAAACCGGCCCGGTCGAAGTGGTCGTTCTCGGCGAGGACGGCGGCGCGCGCCTCGCGCAGCCGCGGGTCCACGCAGGTCTCGATCACCCGGCGGCGCAGCGAGAGCGGCGGGTAGGCGAGCGGCACCAGGTCCAGCAGCCGCCCCGCCGAGACGTGCCGGTCCCTGCGCTCCACGCAGACCTCGCAGCGGCCGATGTGGGCCGAGAGCCGCCTGCGCAGCATCGTGGTGAGCGGCCCCTCCCAGCAGTCCACCATCGCCGACAGGTCCGGGCAGTGCGCCCGGCCGACCTTGGCGAGCACCACGGCGGCGGCGGCGTTCTCCAGGTGGTCCCTGGCCCGGCCGAGCCGCGCCGCGACCTGCCGCGAGCTCAGCCCGAGCACCGCGCCGACCTCGCCGGTGCCGAGGTCGTGCCGGAGCGAGAGCTCCAGCACCTCGCGCTCCTGCACGCTCAGCTCGGCCATCGCCTCGTGCACCAGCGCGGCCAGCTCCCTCTCGTTCGGGTCGTCGTGCACGTCGGGCGGGACCGTCGTCGTCCGCGGTCCCCGCGCGCCGGCCGCGCACCGGACCCGGACGAGCGCGTACAGCCAGGCGCGCAGGCGGCCGGGCTCGCGCAGGCGGTCCACCCTGCCCTGGGCCGTCACCAGCGCGTCGTGCACGGCCTCCGCGGCGGCCTCGCGGTCGCCCAGCAGCGAGTGGGCGTAGTCACCGAGACGTTCGGAGTAGGAGTCGTAGAGGCTCGCGGGCGCCGTTGTGTCGGCACGCCGCAGCGCCTCAACGAGATTCTGATCGTCGGTTCGGCCGACGGTCGGCCATCCGGGCACGGACATTCCTCCCCGCGGGACGGGCTCGTTCCCGGGCATCACCCCTGCCCGGTCCAGGCCCCACACGCGTAGGACGCCACCTCCCCGCAACCGGTTGACCGGATGGGTGGAATGTATGCCCACCCGGTATGACCTGGTAAAACTGCCTACGAAAGGGACAGATGTGACGGTTGTCGTACCGGATGATCGTGGTGCGCGAGGGTCAGCAGTTGGGCGAGCAGAGCCGCCGCTTCATGCCCTCCAGGAAGAACTTCCTGACCTCCAGGATGTCCTTGGCGATGTACGCGTCACCGGCGGTCGCCTTGGCCAGGGCGTCCATCTGGCGCTTGCCCTTGGGGGCGTCCGGCCCGAAGGCGATGATCAGCACGCTGACCGGCTTCTCCGGGTCGAACTGCTCCTTCAGCCGCTTCAGGATCTGCTGGTTGCTGATCCCGCCGTCCGGGTCGTCGTTGCCGGCCCCGTCGGTGAGGATCAGCACCGTGTTGATCTTGTCGCTCTGGTACTCCTTCGTCATCTGCTCGTAGGCGGCGGCCAGGGTGTCGTTGAGCCCGGTGTCGCCGGTCGAGCGGGCCCGGGTGGACACCAGCCTCTGGTTGATCACGTCCCTGCGCAGGCCCCCGTCCAGCTCCTCGGTGAGCGGGCCGACCGGGACCGTCTTGCGGTAGTCCACCCCCCTGCCGTCCAGGTGGGTGGAGAACTCCCACAGGCCCAGCTCGCTCTTGACCGGGAAGAGCCTCATGCCCTCGACGGCGATCCTCGTGATCGCCTGCATCCGGGTCAGGCCGGTGCCGGGCACCGGCAGGGCCATGGTCCCCGAGACGTCCAGCAGGGTCAGGAGCCTGGTGCCGAGCTTGATCCGCGACCAGGTCTGGGACATCCTCGCGACGGTCCTGGCGTCGGGCACCGCGATCGCCTTCGGGGCCGCGGCCTGGAAGCCCCCGGAGCCGGTGACGGCCTTGGCCCCCTTGCCGTCGGGGGTACGGAAACCCAGCTCCTGGAAGGTCCTACGGGCCTGCTCGCCGCCCAGCTCCTTCCGGAACGCCTCGGCCGCCTTGCGGACCGTGGCGTCCCCGGTGGTGATCACCACCGGGTAGTCCAGGTCGACGGTCCCCTCGGCCGGGTACAGCGGCACCGCCGGGACCTCGGGCTTCCTGGTCCTGTTGAACGTCCACACGCTCTGTTCCGAGGCGATGCCCAGGGGGGCCTTGCTGCCCTTGACTCCCAGGCTGGACAGCAGCGCGCCCTGGTCGCGGACCGTCGAGGTCGAGCCCGACAGGTTCTTGAGCGCGCCGACGAGCTGCTCCTCGCCCACTCCCGAGGCCGTGGCGACCCCGGCGGCGGCCAGCAGCGCGCCGAGCCCGGCCGCGTTGAGCGAGGGGTCCGGCACCAGCACCCGGACCTTGCGGCCGGGGCCGTCCACGTTGGCCACGTTGGCGGCGTCGATCATGCCGCCCCAGCTCGCCTTGCCGAAGCTCTTGCGCAGGACGGGCACCACCGACCCCGAGGCCACCATGACGATGGGGGAGCGGGCCACGGACGCACTCGCCTCGGGCACGTCGGGGTTCCTGGCCCGCAGGTTCGTCACCCACAGCCCCGAGTCCGGGATCCACAGGTCCATCGCGGGGGCCTTGCCGCCGGCCCCGCCCAGCGCCGAGGCCACGGCCGAGGGGAGGCCCTTGGTCACCGTGACCGTGGCGCACCGGCCGTCGATCTCGTGGGCCGCCCGGGTGAACCGCTCGGCGATCCGGGAGACGGCGGGCTGGATGTCCGGGGCCGCGGTGACCCGCAGCGGCAGGGCGTCGCCCGCGCACCCGCGGTCGCGGTTGATGATCACGAACGCGGCCACGCCGAGCAGTACCGCCAGGGCGACGGAACCGGCCAGCGGGACCAGGACCCCGCCGCGCCCGGTGCGACGGCGTCGTTGCTGGGGCTCGTTGTAGGGGGTGTAGCCGTCCTCGAGCTCATCCGTCCGGTGACGTCCGCCCACGATGCCCTCTTAGCTGTCGATGTCATGGAGCCGGAGCGCGCCACCCTACCGGGAGGTTCTCCGCAATATTCACGGAACTGTACTTGGAACGGTTACTGTGGCAAAACACGCATTTTGCTGGTGCTATCACCACGTGTGCCGATCCGGGCACCGTGCGTCCCGATCGTCCAGCCCCAGCTCAGTGGCAACATGGGTCCCCGCGCCACGCCCGGGCCCCCTCCCGCGCCGCCACCGCCGCCAGCAGCACCGCCATGGCGGGATCGATCCACCACCATCCGGCGGCGTTCAGCGCGAGCCCGGCGAGCACCCCCGCCGCGAGCGCGGCGCACATCAGGTTCTGGGTGCCCTCGCCCGCCGTCGCCGCCGACCCCAGCCGGGCGCCCAGCCGCCGCTTGGCCGTGCCCAGCAGCGGCATGCCGACCACGCTGGCCGCCGTCACCACGATCCCCAGCGTGCTCGGCACGGCGCGGTGGCCCGCGTCCAGGTCGTGCGCCACGTGCAGCACCAGGTACGGCGCCAGCAGCCAGAAGCTGACCGCGACGGCCTTGCGGGCCCGCTCCTCGGCGTGCGCGGAGGAGGTCCTCGTACCGGTGAAGCGCCAGACCACGATCAGGCTGGCCGCCGCCTCCACCAGGGCCGTCGCGCCCCAGCCGATCAGGGCGACCGAGTGCGCGCCCAGCCCCGCGGCGATGCCGAGCACGCTCTCGGCGCCCAGCCACACCAGGGTGGCCAGGGACAGGGCGCGGGCCCTGCGGGCGTCGCGCAGCCACTCGGCGCCGGGCGGCGCCGGCGCGGTCTGCTCGGTCAAGGCGGCCTCCGGGTGCCCGACCGGGAATCCGATCGGTGGCGCTGGGTGACGTTCGGTGACGATGGGTAATGTATACGTCGCGCGACGGGGTGACGCCGGGAGGCGGGGTTCCCGCCGCGGCGGCGCCGTATCCTCGTCAGGCCGCCGCGCCACGGGATCGGAGGCCGCCAGCAGAACCGTCGGGGGGAAGTCCGTGCCGTTCACGCCCAGTCACGTCGCCGCGGTGCTGCCGCTGATCTCCTCGGAACGGGCCCGCCGCCTGCTCGACCCCTGGGCCCTCGCGCTGGGGGCCATGGTGCCCGACCTGCCGATCTTCTTCCCGTTCCTGCCGGACTACATGATCTGGCACTCCCTCAGGGGTGTCGTGACCATCGACCCGTTCGCCGTGGTCGTGCTGCTCGCCGTCTTCCACCTGCTGCTCCGCGACCCGCTGACCGCGCTGCTGCCCCCCGCACTGGCCGGCCGCGCCGCCGCGCTGACACCCGGCATGTACGGGTGGCGCAGGCTGCCCGCCGTGGTCGCCGGAGGCGTCGTGGGAGCCCTCACCCACAAGGTCTGGGACTCCTTCACCCACTCCTACAGCGCGGCGCTGTGGGGCTGGAGCTGGCTGGACGGCCGGGTCGGGGACGTGATCTCCGTCTTCCGCCTGCTGCAGTACACCTCCACCGTGGTCGGCCTGGCGGTGGTGGTCTGGTGGGCCTGGCGCGGGCTGACCGCCATGGAGCCGAGGCCGGTGCCCGAACGGCTGGTCCTGCCCGCGGGGGAGCGCGCGGCCGTCCTGGTGGCCACCGCCGTGTCGATCGTGCTGGGCGCGGTCGCCTGGACGACCGCCTTCCCCTCCGGGACCAAGGCCGAGCTCATGACGCGGGTGGGTGCGGGAGTGGTCGTCGGCTGCTCGGCCATGCTGCTCGTGTACGCGCTGATATGGCAGCTCAGGCGCGCCATGGCAGTATTCGAGGGTGCCTGAGCCCACCCGCCCCCGGCCCGCCGCCGATCCGGCCGACCGGCCCTCCGACCGCACCGCCGACCGGCCCTCCGACCGGGTCGCCCGTCCGGCCGGCCGATCCGCCGATCCGTCCGGACGGCCCGCCGATCCGGCCGGTCACCTGGCCGACTACGCCGGCCTGCGCGACGTCGAGCTGCGCAAGAGCCTGGAGGCCGAGCACGGCCTCTTCATCGCCGAGGGGGAGAAGGTCATCCGCCGCGCGGTCGCGGCGGGTCACCCGGTGCGATCCGTGCTGCTCACCCCGCGCTGGGCCGAGCCCCTGGCGGACCTGCTGGCCCCCCTCGGCGACCGGGTGCACGTCGTCGACGACGCCACCATGGAGGGCGTCGCCGGTTTCCAGGTCCACCGGGGGGCACTGGCCGCGATGGAACGGCTCCCCATGCCCGAGGTGCGGGACGTGCTGTCCGGCCGGGCCGCCCCGGGAGGCGTCCCGGTGCCGCCCCGCCGCATCCTGGTCCTGGAGGACCTCGTCGACCACGGCAACGTCGGCGCCATCTTCCGCTGCGCCGCCGCGCTGGGCGTGCAGGCGGTGGTCCTGTCCCCCCGCTGCGCCGACCCCCTCTACCGGCGCTCGGTGAAGGTCTCCATGGGCGCGGTCTTCGCGATCCCGTACGCCCGGATGACCGACTGGTACGCGGGCCTGGCCGAGCTGCGCGAGGCGGGCTTCCGGACACTGGCGCTCACCCCCGACCAGTCCGCCGTGCCCCTGGACCGGGTCGCCATGGCCGACCGGGTGGCGCTGCTGCTCGGCTCCGAGGGGGACGGGCTCTCCTCCCGCTGGCTGCGCGAGGCCGACGAGGCGGTCTGCATCCCGATGAGCCCGGACGCGATGGGGCTGGGCGTCGACTCCCTCAACGTGGTGGCCGCCGCCGCCATCGCCTGCCACGGACTGATGCGGGCCGCGCGGACGTCCCCGGACCACGGCTGACCGTCCCGGAGCGAAGGGCCGGCCGGGACGGTCGGCCGGTCACTTCGCGTCGGACTCCCACGGCTGCGGCGGTGCCGGTTCGCCCGCCCACTCCAGCAGCCGCTCCGCGCTCCTGAAGCGCCGGTCGCCGTTGGTCTCGCCGAGGATGACGCCGACGAGCCGGCGTCCGTCGGCGTCGGCGGCGAACGACAGGCAGTACCCGGCGGCCCGCGTGTAACCGGTCTTGAGCCCGATGACCCCGGGCGTCCTGCCGAGCAGCTTGTTGGAGTTGATCCAGGTGTGCGCCCGGTGCACCTTCGTCCTGGACACCACGTGCCTGCCGGTGGAGGCGATCGTCCGCATCACCGGGTCGCGCAGCGCGATGTCGGCGAGCTTCGCCTGGTCCAGCGCGGTGGAGTGGCCGGGAGCCGGCTTCGGAAGGCCGTCGGGGTTGGTGTAGACGGTGTCGGCCAGTCCCATGGAGCGGGCCGTGGCGTTCATCCTCGCCACGAACCTCCTGGTCCCCGGCCCGTAGACGCGGGCCAGCGCGTGGGAGGCGTCCGCTCCAGAGGGGAGCATCACCGCGTACAGCAGGTCCCTGACGGTCAGCCGCTCCCCGGCGCGCAGCGAGGCGTGCGTCGCGCCGTTCACCGCCGCGTACCGCACGTCCTCGGCCCGGATCGTGACGACGTCGTCCAGCCGCGCCGTCCTCAGCATGACGTACGTCGTCATGATCTTCGTCAGGCTGGCCACCGGCATCCGTTTCGCGGCCTGCCTGCTCAGATGGACCGTTCCCGCGACGGGGTCGAACAGGTACGCGGCCCGTCCGGGAACGGCCGGCGCCTCGCCGCGCCGCTCCCCGGCGGCGGCCGGGGCGGAGGCGGCGGGCGCCGAGAACGCCGCGAGCGCCGCCGGAGCGGTGATCGGCGCGGGTGCGCCCCGGCCCCCTGCCGCGGGATGCGCCGGGGCCAGGTGGGCCGGGGCGGACGTCCCGGTCGCCGGGGTCAGGGCGCCGGCCGGAGAGGCCGTGGCCAGGACGGTCGCGGTGGCCAGCGCGGCATGGGCGATGAGCCGGATTCCCCCGTTATGCATGAGGACATGGTGACAGAGACGACCTGTCATGTTCGAAAGTCAGCCATTTACCATCGAAAATCGGTATCGGTGTCACATCAGGCGGCGGTGATCCGCTCCGCCTCGGCGTCGGCCTCGCGACGGGCGGCCCGCAGGCGCCGGCGCCGCCGGACGAGGACGACGATCACCGCGACCACCGCCAGCGCGGCCAGCGCGGCGAGCAGCGGCGACCGCGCGGCCAGCCCCAGCCAGCCCCAGATCACCGAGTACAGGCCGAAGGACGTCACCGGCACCCAGGTCAGGCAGCCGAGCGCGCTGGCCACGACGTACCAGGGGTAGGAGATCCGCAGCACCCCGGCCACCCAGGGCAGGGTGTGGCGCAGGCCGGGCACCCAGAAGCAGGCGTAGACGGCGAGCGCGCCCCACTTCCGCACCACGTTCTCGACCCGGGTGATGTTCTCCTGGCCGATCCTGAGACCCAGCCGCGAGGCGTAGAGCCGGGAGCCCAGCACGTGGCCGATCCAGTAGTACGCCTGGAACGCGCCGAACAGGGCCACGCCGCCGACGACCACCCAGAGCCACAGGGGCATGCCCAGGAAGGACGCGGACGTCGGGTCGGGGATGCCCGCCACAACAGGTCGCACTCCGAACATCACCACCAGGGTCGTCTCACCTGCCTGTACCGATATTAGGCCAGGCTTACCTGGAACGGCCGGGCGGAGCCCCCCGAACGCCCGGCTCCATCACGCCGCATCATCCGCCACGCCACGCGCCACGGCCACGTGGGCGAGGATCGGCCTCGTGGCCCCGCCGGGGAGGTCCTCCTCCGGTTCAGCCCGCGACGTCGGGGCTGCCCTCGGCGATCCGGGCGAGCGCGGCCAGGTGGTCCTCCAGGGCGCTTCTCCCCTCGGCGGTGAGTGCCACCCAGGTGAGCCGGCGGGCATCCGCTCGGACAGGTGAGCTCTCCTTGCGTACCGTGACGAAGCCGGCCTCGACGAGCACCCTGAGGTTCTTGGACAGGTTCGCGTCGTTCAGTCCGAGGGTGTCCCTGATGAGGGCGAACTCGAGTTCCGACATGCGCCGCAGCAGCCCGCAGATACGCAGGCGCACCGGTGAGTGGATGACCTCGTTGAACGCGGGGGTGGGCGGGGCGCTCATGCGCGCCCGCCGGCGCCATGGGCGAGCTCATCGCGGAGGACGTCGTCATAGCGTCGGCCGAACACGACGATCACACCGAAGGCGAAGGCCGCCGGCAACAGCCCCCACCATGGCGCGGTACCGGTGAACTTGACGACCAGAGCGGCGAGCATGGCGAGGACGAGCACTCCGAGCATCGTGTGCGACAGGCGCCTGCCGCGGGGACCCGCCGACTGGGTGATGGAGATCCCGTAGCGCCGGTTGTAGGTGGTGATGAGCAGGGGGATCGCGACGATGCCGAGGGCCATGACGATGAAGGACGCCACCCCCGGCAGTGCCTGGGCGCCGGTGAGCACCCCCACGATCAGACCGAGGACGGGGTGGTACCACCATGGCGTGACCACCCGCTCGGCGAGCCTGGCACCGTCCAGGCCGAGACGGTCCAGGGTGTCGCGTGCCTGGGACGAGGTGAGGGGGCCCTCGCCGCCGTCGGGGTGGAAGTCGTTTTCCATGTCGGCAACTCTATCTATGACTTGCGCATTTGGAAAGTCATGTGCGCGGACGCGGGCGGCGGCCCTGCGATCCGGCGATCCGGCGGCCCTCGGGATTCACCGGCGCGTCGGTGGATCGGTGCCCCCCGGGCGGCCCTGAGCGAGGGTGGGCGGCCCTCGGATGTTCACCCGCTGCAAGCGGACGTCAACTCCCGGGCAAGGACGGGGGCGTACACCTGGAGGTAGCGAAGAAAGGTGTCCGTCATGAGTCCGCGTGGCAGTGTGGTCCCGGTACTGACCGGTGGGGTCGCGAGCGTCGTCAGACTGCTCGTCGCCACCCTCGCCTTCGCCGGTGTCTACCTGGGCGTGTGGGGCACGCCCGGCGTCCCGGCCCAGGCTCCGGTGTCGGCCTCGGCCGAGGTGACGGACCGGGGGGCGGTACGCACGGTGCTGCTCGCCTCACGATCGACCCCGGCCGACGCGACCCCGGCCGACGCGACCCCGTCCGCGAAGACCCCGGCCGTGAACGACCCGGCCGCCAGGACACGGGCCGCCAGGACGAACGCCGGCACGGACGCGGCCCCGAAGACCCCGAACACCCCGGCCGCGAAGGACCCGGCCGCCGTCGGGCGGGTCACGGTGGCGGGCAGGATCTCCGTCGGCGAGGGCGGCGCGCTCGGCCCCTGCGACAGCCCGTACCTGGCCCGGACGGTCGTCGGCAACGAGGACCCGCGGGCCGTCGTCTCCTACGCCTGGCGCCTGGAGCGGTGGAGCGCGGCCACCCACCGCTGGCACACCTACCTCAACGCCGGGGCCGGCTTCACCGGCGAGGACCAGGTCGTCGAGTGGCGCCCCCGGATCGTCGACAACCCCGGCTGGTACCGCGTCGTGCTCTCGGTCGAGGACGAGCGCCCGCTGCGCAGCGAGCGGTTCCTCGTCACCTGCTGACCGGCCGCGAACGCGCCGGGCGCCGGACGGCTCAGCCGCCCAGGGAACGCTGTGCCGCCTCCACCCAGCGGCTCACGCCGACCCGCTGGGCCACCGCGAGGGCGTTCTCGTAGTGCGGCCTGACCGCGTCGGTGAAGCCCAGCCGCAGCGCCAGGTCGCCCAGGGTCAGGGCGACCGGCCAGAGCGCCACCACGCCGGTGCCCGCGCCCGCGATCCGGTCGGCGAACGGCTTCAGCGTGTCGTACGCCTCGACCATCCGCTCGCGGTCCTCCAGCAGCATCCCGGCCAGGGCCCGCCAGACCATCGCCAGCTCGTAGAGGAAGTCCGGCCGGACGGGCGTCTTCACCGCGATGACGGCCCTGGCGTCGCGGTGGTGACCGGCCGAGGCGAGCGCCACCGCGTAGGCGTCCAGCGTCCACTTGGCCCCGCGCTGGTGCGCCTCGGCCAGCGGCTCGACCATCTCGGCGGCCCGCCCGTTGACCAGGTGCAGGCAGAAGGTGGTGATCAGCGGCAGGTCCTGGCGGCCCTCCAGCATCCCGGCCTTGGCGGTCAGCCGGGCGGCGTCGCGGTAGGCGCGCGTCGCCCCGGCGAAGTCACCGGCGATCATCAGGCGCTGCCCGGCGTACCAGGCGACCACGGCGGCGGGCGCGGACAGGCCGTACTGCCTGGCCAGCCGCTCGGCGGTGGCCACGTGCGCGTCGGCCTCGGCGAACGCGCCCGAGGCGGCCGCGCACTCCATCAGCACCAGGTGCGCCAGGGCCTGCACCGAGACCTGCCCGCTCGCCCTGCCGACCTCCAGCAGCTCCCTGCCGATGACCTCGCGCTCGCCCACCGGGGTGATGGCGTACGACTGGCGCAGCCGCCCGCTCAGCGCGGTCGCCAGCAGGGCCGGGTCGCCCGAGCGCCGGGCCAGCTCCTCGGCCTCCAGCGAGGCCTGCTCGCCGCGCGGGGTGGCCGAGCCCTCCAGCTCCAGGGCGAGCGTGGCCAGCAGGCTCGCCCGCAGCGACTGCTCGCCCGCGGGCAGCTCGACCAGCGCCTGCTCGGCGACGTCGACGATCTCCCAGGCGGTACGGGTGAAGTCGCGGGCCATGCCCTTGTGCGGCACGGCCAGCGAGGCGGCCACCCGGGCGGTGAGTTCGAGGTTGCCCAGCGGCAGCGCCGCGTCCATCGCCTCGCGCCGCCGTCTGCGGGCCGCGGCCATGTCACCGCAGAGCGCCAGGGCCTTGATCAGCCGCAGGGTGAGCAGCAGGCGGTCGCGGGTGCTCTCGGGGGTGTGGGTGATGCCCGACCGGTCGAAGGCGTCGATGGCCTGCTCCCACAGGGTCGCGGCCTCGCGGTGGGCGAAGCGGCGCTCGGCCTGCTCGGCGGCGAGCCCGGCGTAGTGCACCGTCTTGATGGCGGTCTCGCTGGTCCCCGCGGAGGCGTAGTGGTGGGCCAGCGCGGCCACGTCCCCGGGGTTCCTGCGCTCGATCACCGCGGCCACCGCCGCGTGCAGCCGGGAGCGGCGCAGCCGGGAGGCGTCGGAGTACAGGGTGTCGCGCACCAGGTCGTGGTCGAAGCGGAGCATGCCCGGCCCCGGCTCGGTGACCAGCCCGGCCAGCAGCGCCGCCTCCACCGCGTCGACCACGGCCTCCTCGTCACCGGCCACGTCGACCAGCACGTCCACGTCCACGTCGCGGCCGATCACCGCGGCCTGCAGCAGGATCTGCTGGGCGGACTGCGGCAGGCGGGAGATCCGCCGCCGCAGCACGTCGCGGACGCCCGAGGGCACACCGGAGATCACCTCGGCGGCCGTGGCGCGGTCGCTGACCGCCTCGGCGTCGAGCAGGCGGACCGTCTCGCGGACGAAGAACGGGTTGCCGCCGGTGCGCTCGACGATGCTGTTCACCGCGTCCTCGTCGACCTCGCGCACGCAGGTGGCCCGCACCAGCTCGGCCACCGCCTTGGTGTCCAGGCCGGTCAGGCCGACCCGGACCGGGCCGAGCCTGGCCAGCGCGGCCAGCACGTCGGCCTGCTGGTCGGTCAGCTCGCTGTCGCGGCAGGTCACCACGAGCAGCACCCGGCTGGTGGCCAGCAGGCTGGGCAGCGCGCGCAGCAGCGCCAGCGTCTGGTCGTCGGCCCAGTGCAGGTCCTCCAGGGTCAGCAGGATCGGCGTCTCCTTGGCGACCGCGGCGAGGTAGCCGCCCACCGCCCGGTGCAGCCGGAAGCCTCCCGAGGCCTGGTCGTCGTCGGGCTCGGGGGCCGCGTCGTCCAGGAGCGGGGCCAGCAGCGAGGCGTACTCGCCAGGACCGGCCGCGTTCACCAGGGTGCGCAGGATCTCCACCCAGGCCCAGCCCGGGGGCGTGGCGCTGCTGTCGGGGCAGGCGCCCGAGGAGATGCCCCAGCCGTCCTGCGACAGCCGCCTGATGAGCTGGCGGACCAGGGTGGTCTTGCCCGCCCCGGCGTCCCCGCTGATGATCGCGACGGTGAAGCGGCCGGTCCTGGCGGCCGCGGTGGTGAGCCTGCCCAGCTCGGCGTCGCGGCCGACGAACGGCTCGGGCTCCAGCGGCGGGAGCTCCACCTGGGCGATCGTCGGCCTGGGCGGCCAGGTGTCGGCGGACACCGCCTGCGGGCGCTGCCTGGCCTGCGGTGACACGGCGAGCTGCAGGCCCGGGTCCTGCGACAGGATGTCGGACTCCAGCTTGCGCAGCGCGGGGCCGGGGTCGATGCCCAGCTCGTCGGAGAGGATCGTGCGCGCCCTGCGCAGCGCGGCCAGCGCGTCGCCCTGGCGCCCGCACCGGTAAAGGCCCAGGGCGAGCAGCCGCCAGCCCTCCTCGCGGAGCGGGTGCTCGGTGGTCAGCGCCTCCAGGTCGGGCACGGACTCGGCGGGCAGGCCCATCCTCAGGCCGCTGTCGGCGTGCCGCTCGCGGGCCACCAGGCGCAGCTCGGTGAGCCGGTTGACCTCGGCCTCGGCCCACGGCTGGTCGGCGAAGTCGGAGTACGGCGTGCCGCGCCACAGGCCCAGGGCCTTCTCCAGGCGGGCCCTCGCCGGGGCCGGCTCGTCGGCCTCCAGCCGCTCACCGGCGCTGCGGACCAGCGTCTCGAAGCGCAACGCGTCGACCTGGTCGGGGGCGGCGCGCAGCGCGTACCCCGAGGCGACGGTCACCAGGAGCCGGTTGGGCCCGCCCCGCGGGCGGCCGGGCTCCAGCACCCTCCGCAGCCGGGAGATGTACACCTGCAGGCCGGACTGCGCGCCCTTGGCCGCGTCGTCGTCCCAGAGGTCGTACAGCAGCGAGTCGACGGGCACCACCTGACCGCGTGCCACGAGCAGGCGGGCCAGGACCGCACGCTGACGCAGCCCGCCCAGGTCGAGCTCGTCCTCGCCGGAGTACGCCTCGACCGGGCCGAGAACTCGGAACGCCACCATGTCAGCCGTCACGCTATGCGGGCCTTCGGATCGCGCACAAGGTATTTCCCAATCTAGCGGCTGATCGACTCCTTTTCAGGGGCCGGTGCGGCGTTCTCACGCCGGCGCAGGAACGTCCACGCGCCGAGCGCCAGCCCGCCGAAGGGGATTTCGACAGTGTAGGTCCAGAAGCCGAAAAGCAGTGCGGCGGCGGTGGCCGAGTCCAGCGGGGCGCCGAAGAAGACCAGGGCGCCGATGGTCCCGGCCTCCATTATCCCCGTACCGCTCGGGGTGACCAGGGCCGTGGTGAGGACCCGGGAGAGGGCGAACGCGGCGATCGACTGGGCCAGCCCCGGGTACGCGCCGGTGGCCTGCAGGCAGACGACCAGGATCAGCCACTGGAACCCCAGGAAGAAGGCCATGCCCAGGGTCAGCCCGGCCCAGCGGTGCCGTACGACCTCGGAGGTGTCGGCCCGCAGCCTGCCCAGCGCCTCGGAGGCGGCGTGCTCACCGGGCCGGACGCGGCGCGGCAGCAGCCGGGCCAGCACGTCCAGGCCCCGGCCCAGCAGGGCGGCGGCGCGGTCCCAGTAGAGCGCGGCGGCCACCACCGCGACCAGGACGAGGATGGAGAGCGCGCCCGCCCAGCCCGCGCGGGTCACCGCCGGGCTGAGGGCCTGCCCGCTGAGGAGCAGGGCCACGATGCCCGCCGCGGGCAGCAGGAAGCGGAACAGCGTGTTCCAGATGCCGGTGGTCAGGGTGGAGACCACCACCGCCCTGGCCGGGAAACCCCACCCCTTGGTCATCGCGAACGTCACCGCGACCCCGGCCGCGCCGCCGAAGGGCAGCAGGTTGCTCACCGCGCTGCCGCCCGCGTTCAGCGTCAGGGCCTGCAGGTGGTTCAGGCCGGGCAGGGAGGCGGTCAGCACGAACGTGTAGGACAGTAGGCTGAGCAGCCAGACCGCGGCCATCAGCGCGATCTCCCCGGGCCCCAGCGCGGCGAACTGGGCGCCGATCTGCGGCCAGGAGACCTGCTTGCCGGTCAGGGCGCCCACCACTTGGGGCATGAAGACCACGAGCGTGACGGCCAGCGCCAGCGACGCGACCGACAGCCCGACCTGCACCCACCTGTTCCTCATCTGCCACACCCCCTCGTCATGGGACGACCCCGACCAAGTCTGCCGGTCCCGTCCTCATCCTTTGGGAGGAACTTCGAAGGGGTGCCTCAGCCGGGAGCCCAGGGGGGCGTCCCGGCGGACGTACCACTCGGTGCCGAAGATCAGGCGGTAGAGCGGCTGAGGGATCTTGAGCATCACCCCGAGCGTGCGGGTGTCGGCGCCGGTGGCCTGGGAGGCGTGGGCGGCCATGCTCGCCCGCTTCTGCCGGGCGAAGCGCCGCACGGCGACCCGGTGGGTGATCACGTCGCCGGGGGAGTAGGCCCGCTCGAAGGCCCGGATGTCGAGCTGCGGGTAGAACCGCCGGGCCAGCCTCAGCCCGCGCAGCAGGGGGTCGCGATTGACCGTGGCCTCCAGCACGATCGGGGTCCCGGCGATCTCGGCGGCCCGGCCGCCGACCCGGTGCACCTGGACGTGGTCGGGGTGACCGTAGCCGCCCGCGGGGTCGTAGGTGGTGAGCAGGTCGGCCTTCTCCTCGGTGAGGACGGCGGCCAGCCGGCCCGCGGCCTCCTCGACGTCGGCGTCGATGAAGGCGCCGTCCGGGCGGTCGTCGGCGACTCCGCCGCCGGGGGCGAGCCCGGAGTCGGCGTAGCCGAGGTTCACCACCCGGGCGCAGCCGAGCGCCGCCGCCGAGGCGTACAGCTCGGCCATCCTGGTGGCGCCCAGCGCCTCGCCGGGTTCGACGTCGGCCTGGCCGCGTTCACCCGAGGTCGCCACGACGAGCACCACCCGGTGCCCCTCGGCGGCGAGCATCGCCATGGTGCCCGCGGTCAGCAGGGCCTCGTCGTCGGGGTGGGCATGGAAGAACACTGCTGTCCTGGCGGTGCTGATCGGGTTCACTCCGTTCGCGGCTCGGATGCGCCCTGATGGGCACGCAGGCATGATCTCACGCGGGTCTACGCTGGCACGGTGAGGATCCTCCACATCAGTGACTGTTACCTGCCGCGCCTGGGCGGGATCGAGGTGCAGGTCGCCGATCTGATCCGGATGCAGCGGCAGGCGGGTCACCAGGTCGAGGTGGCCACGGCCACCCCGGGTGAACCCCTGGCCGGAGTGCACAGGATCGTCGCGCGTCTCCCCTTCGACCTGCCGGTCCACCCGCTGGGGACGGGGTACCTGCTCCGCCTGATGAGGGCGCGGCGCCCCGACGTGGTGCACGTGCACGCCGGGGCGGTCTCGCCGTTCGCCTGGATGGGCGTGCGGGCGGCGGCGCGGGCCGGGCTGCCCGTGGTCGTCACCGTGCACAGCATGTGGGACCCGGTCACCCGGGCCGTGTACCGGGGGCTGCGGCTGCTGTCGGGCTGGCACCGCTGGGGCCTGGTCGGCACCGCGGTGAGCGAGGCCGCGGCCCTGCCGATCCGCGCGGTGGCCGGACCCCGCGTGCCGGTGCACGTGGTCTCCAACGGCCTGGACGTCTCCGGCTGGCGCTCCGCCCCCTTCGGCGCACCGGCCGACGACCCCGCTACGGCGCTGCCCGGAGGAGGGGCCGGTCCGGGCCTCGATCCCGGCACCGGGCCGTCCTCTGGTCCGGGGGACGATCCCGTACGGACGGGACCGGGCGGGGGGCCCGCGCCCGTGCACGTGGTGGCGGTGGGACGGCTGGCGCCCCGCAAGCAGCCGCTGCGGTTGCTGCGGCTGCTGCGCCAGGCCCGCGCCCAGGTGCCGGCGGAGATACCGATGCGGGCCACCGTCGTCGGGGACGGCCCGGCCCGGTCCCGGATGGAGCGCTACCTGAGGGTCAACGGGATGACCGGCTGGGTCTCCCTCCCGGGCCGCTACAGCCGGGAGCGGATCCGCGAGCTGCTCGCCTCGACGGACGTGTTCGTCGCGCCCGCGCCGCGCGAGTCCTTCGGGCTGGCCGCACTGGAGGCCAGGGCGGCCGGGGTGCCGGTGGTGGCCCGCGCGCAGAGCGGGGTGGCCGACTTCGTCCGGCCGGGCAAGGAGGGGTTGCTCGGGCGGAGTTTCGACGACCTGGTCACGTCGGTGGCCAGGCTGGTGCGGGACCGCGAGCTGCGCGAGTCGATCGCGGCGCACAACCGGGAGACCGAGCCGGTCCGCAGTTCCTGGCCGGCCGTGCTGGAGGGTTTCGAACGCTGCTACGAGCAGGCCCGTTCCATCCGGACCTGACGGGAGCGCCGCGAAGGGCGACCGACCCTGAAAGGCGGCCGATCGCGAGGGGTGGCCGGTCGCGAGGGGTGGCCGGCCGGGAAGGGCGGCCGGTCGTGAAGGGCCGGGAAAACCCGAAGACCCCCGCCGTGCGATGGCGGGGGTCTTCGGGTGTCCGGTACGGCCGCCGCGCCGCACTGCCCCCCGCAGGCGGAGCGGCGGCCGTACCGTTGCCGTCCCGGCCGGGCCCGGGTGTCCCCCCGTCGTCAGGAGGCACGGGCACCGGCGGGAGGGCCGTCAGGAGCAGGCGGCGGCGAGCTTGGAGCTGGCCTCCTGCATCTTCGACGTCAGCGGCCCCATGGCGGCGGCCGCGGCGGCCGGGTCGTTGGCGTCGATCTTGACCGCCTCGAACGAGGTCGCCATGTCGTTCAGGGCGGCGGCCACGTCACCGTCGGCGTTCGCCGCCTGGGCCTTGAGGTCGGTGCCGAGCTTGGCGGTCGCGGCGTTGAACTTCGCCGGGTCACCCGCGCTACCGGTGGCGGCGGTGGTGAAGTCGTTGAAGGACTTCGTCAAGGCGGTACCGGTGCAGACCTCGTCGTTGGCGGCGCTGCCACAGGCGGCGGTCATCGTGAAGAGGGCGGCTCCCGCGACGGCGACGGCGATACGGCGGGAGGAGAGTGCGCGGAACAATTTGTACCCTTCATTGCAGTTCGTGACGATGGAGACCCTAGAAGGGTGGCCTTGCGGGCCACTTTCACCTTGCTTACAGAAGTGACTCCTGTGACCTGACGTGATTCCATCCGGGCTCTGGGTAAGAGACGGGAATGGCTGAGGCGAACGTCCATCCGGGCTCCGGTCAGCACTCGCTCAAGCGGGTCATCGGCCGCAAGGTGCTGCTGCTGTTCGTGGTGGGCGACATCCTGGGCGCGGGCATCTACGCCCTGGTCGGCAAGGTCGCCGGGAACGTCGGCGGGGCGCTCTGGGTGCCCTTCCTGATCGCCTTCGTGCTGGCCGCCCTGACGGCGACCGCCTACGCCGAGCTCGTCGGGAAGTACCCGCAGGCCGCGGGGGCGGCGCTCTACACGAACAAGGCGTTCAACATCCCGTTCGTCACGTTCATCGTGGCGTTCGCGGTGCTGATGAGCGGGATCACCTCGGCGAGCGCCGCGGCCCGCGCGTTCGGCGGCGACTACCTGGCGGAGTTCGTCTCGATCCCGGTCATCGTGGGCGCGTTCCTCTTCCTCGGCCTGATCACGCTGGTGAACCTCGCGGGCATCTCCGAGTCCGTCAAGGTGAACGTGGTGCTGACGATCATCGAGATCTTCGGGCTGCTGGTGATCATCGCGATCGGGATCTACGCCCTGATCGCCGGTGACGGCGAGCCGTCCCGGGCCCTGGAGTTCCACCCGGCCAACGGTGCCTTCCTCGGCGTCCTGGGCGGAACGGCCCTGGCCTTCTACGCGCTGCTGGGCTTCGAGGACTCGGTCAACCTCGCGGAGGAGGCCAAGGAGCCGCAGCGCGACTTCCCGCGCGCGCTCTTCGGTGGCCTGGCCGTCGCGGGGGTCGTCTACCTGGCGGTGGCGTTCACCGCCACCATGCTGGTCGACACCAAGACGCTGGTGGACTCCTCCGGCCCGCTGCTGGAGGTCGTCAAGGTGGCCGGGCTGGCGTTCCCGCCCAAGCTGTTCGCCCTGATCGCGCTGCTCGCGGTGGGCAACACCGCGCTGATCAACATGCTGATGGCCTCGCGCCTGGTCTACGGCATGGCGCGGGAGGGGATCGTGCCGCGGGTCTTCGCGACCGTGCACGCGTCGAGGGCGACCCCGTGGGTCTCCATCGTCTTCACGGTGTGCGTGGCCGCGGTGCTGGTCGCCACCGGGGACGTGAAGAACCTCGCGGACACCACCGTGCTCCTGCTGTTGTGCGTGTTCGCGATGGTCAACGTGGCCGTGCTGGTCCTGCGCAGGGACCGGGTGGACCACGATCACTTCCGGGCACCGAGCTGGATGCCCGTCCTGGGGGCGCTGGTCTGTCTCGTGCTGGTCCTGCCCATCGTCGGCAGGGCGGCGGACGTCTATCTGCGAGCGGGGGTCCTGCTCGCGATCGGGGCACTCCTGTGGTTCGTCAACCGGTTGTTCGTGTCAGAACGGAAGGGCGCGTCCTGAGGGGGTGCGCAGGTCGAGGGGCACGGGTTTCCGGGGCGGGCGAGGCTTGGTGAGAATCAGGACCTTTTTCATGTCGACTCCCTCTTTGTTGGAGTTTGAGAGAGACTACGTCAGTTGACCGACTTTTTCTGTGATTTTTTGCCGGGTACGTTCCGGGCCCCGCCGGGACGGGCCGGGAGGAGCCCGAGGTCGGAGACGGTGTGAGGCCCGGCGGGGGCCGCCCGCGGCGCGGCCGGCGGTCTCGACGGTGGTCTCGGAGCCCGGGGTCTCAGGGGCCGGAGATCCCGGCGGTTTCGGCGATCCCGGAGCCGGTGGCCTCGGCGACGGAGCTCTCGGTGGCGAAGGTCTCGCGGGGGAGGTCTCAGCGGCGGAGGTCTCAGCGGGGGGTCTCAGCGGCGGAGGACGAACGCCTTCTCGTCGTCGCCCACCCCGACCGAGCCCACCGCCCAGAGCGTGCCGGTGCCCGGCACCCGGGTGAGGCCGGTGGCGGCGATGTCGTCGGTCCCCTCGTACTGCTGGCCGGAGGCGTGGGCGCGCAGCAGCGGGCCGTACTCGCGGGACCAGGAGGTCCCGTCGAAGTGCAGGACGAGCACCTGCCCGGCGTGGTCGGCGTCGACGCCGCTGATCCACACGTCGCCGGGGCCGGTGGCGGTGACGCCGTGCAGCGCCCCGCGGGCGACCGGCACCTCGACCCGGGCCCAGCGGCTCCCGTCCCAGCGCATGACCAGGGGGCGGGCGTCCTCGGCCGGGGGCCGGGCCCGTGCGGAGGCGGAGACCTGCCCGACCGCCCAGACCTCCGTCGGTGAGACCTGCCAGACCCGGTTGAGGACGCCGCCGGGAACCGGGGGCGTCCCGGGGCTCTCCCACGACCCGGCCGTGCCGTGCCAGACCAGCGGGGTGCGGGCGGCGCTCGTCCCCACCGCCCAGACGTGACCCTGACGGGAGGTGATCCCGCGCAGGGTGCCCTCGGTGCTCAGCGCGTTGCGGAACCCGCCGTCCCCGCCCTCCAGCACGACCGCGCCCGAGGGGCCGTTCGCGGCGAACCAGGCGCCGCCGTCGCTCGTGGCGACGTCGGCCAGCCGGTAGTCCTCGGCCACCCCGAAGGGCCGGTACGGGGTCCAGTCCCGCCCGTCCCAGTGCGCGGCGAACGCGCTCGGGCCGTTGCCCACCACCCACACGTCACGCGGCCCGCCCGCGCTGACCCCCTCCAGGTGATGGGCGCCGGTGTCGTCCCCCACGGCCACCTCGCGCCAGCGGCTCCCGTTCCAGCGCAGCACGGCGGGGGTGCCCTCCCGGTCCTCGGCGCCGTCCTGGTACCCCACGGCCCAGGCGTCGCGGGGCCCGGTCGCGGCCACGTCGAGCAGCGCCGTGCTCCCCGGCAGGTCCGCTCCCTCGACGCCCGTCCAGGCGGAGGAGGCGGCGACCTGCCCGGTGGCGGAGGGGGCCGCGGTGGCCGAGGGGTCCGTGACGGGAGCGGACGACCCGGTCCCGCCCGGCGAGGGCACGGGCGGGGTGCCGTCCCGGGGGGTCGCGGGCCGGGGCGTGGCGGTGCCCGGTGCCGGGGCGGCGGTGGGGGCGGGCGTCGTGCGGCCCGCGCCGCAGGCGGCCAGCAGGAGCGTTCCGGCGACCAGGGCCGCCACCGGGCGCGGATTCGGCATGTCCTCATTCTCGCCCATGCGCCCGTCCCCGGGCCGTGCCCGCCAGGATTAGAACCTCCTGGCCGGGGCACCTGGGACGTAGGCGGAGAGGATACCGATGTCAAGGGCCGAAGAAGAGGCTGTGAGGTTTCGCGTCCGGGCCGACAGGCACGGCCGTTTCACCGCCCTGCACGCGGTGGGCGCGCTGGACTACGCCTCCTCCCCGCTGCTGAAGCGGGAGGCCGACGCCGCCCTGGGCGCCATGGACCGTCCCCGGCTGGTGATCGACCTCAGCGAGGTCACCTTCTGCGACTCCACCGGGTACGGCGTGCTGATGTACGCCCTCACCCGGGTCCGTCGGCTCGCCGGCTCGCTCGTGCTGGTCGGCACGTCCGCCGTGATGCGGAACCGACTGAACCGCCTCGGGGTGGCCGAGCTGTTCGAGACCCGCCGTACCGTCGAGGAGGCCGTGGAGACGTTTCCCGAGGCGACGTGAGCCCGTGCCGGTGACGGGAGTGAAGGCTCCGTCGTACCGGTCCGATCCGCGCCGTATGAGACAGTTGTGTTCTTGCGCAGGATCGTTCAGAGGGTTGGTCATGTTCGCGGGAAATGAGCCGGAGCCGGTGTTCACCGCCACGTCCGGGCTGCACGGTACGACGCTCGTGATCAGGGCGAGCGGGGAGCTGGACCACTACCGGACCCCGGTGCTGCGGGAGGAGATGTCCAGGGCCTGGAACACCCTGCGTTCGCCGATCCTCATCCTGGACCTGTCCGCCCTGACCTTCTGCGACTCCTCGGGGATCGGCGAGCTGCTCCAGGTGCGTCACCACGGCCTGACCGAGGGCGTGCGGGTGATCCTCACCGGCATCCAGGGGAATCTGGCCCGGCGGCTCACCCTGGCCGGGCTGCTGCCGGTGTTCGAGGTGTTCCCCTCGGTGGCCGACGCGCTGGAGGCCGCCTGAGGCGTCCCCGGCCGGGGAGGGCACGGCCGGGTTGATGACTGGGGTTCCGGACGGGTTCCGGCTTGTGTTCGGTGGTTTTCGGACGAGGGTCAGGCGGCGGTGGCGTGCTCCTGGCGGAGCCGGGCCGGGGCGGCGACGCGGCCGTCACGCTCGCGCAGGATGGTGCGGAGCACCCGCAGGCCGTCGCGGACGGCGTGCAGGTTGCTGGCGCCGTGGATGCGGCTGCGCTCGTGGCTGGGCACCTCGCGGATGACGAGGCCGGCCTGGGCGGCGCGGATGTTCATCAGGGTCTCGATCTCGAAGCCGTCGCAGTCGAGGTCGAGCGCGTCGAGGTGGCGGGCCCAGAAGGCGTTGTAGCCGTAGCACAGGTCGGTGTACGAGGTGCCGTACAGCCAATTGGTGATCTTGGTGAGGGCGGTGTTGCCCATCGAGCGGATCGGGCTGATGTCGTCGGACCCGCCTCCGGGGGCGCAGCGGGACCCCTTGGCGAAGTCGGCTCCCTCGACCAGCGCGGTCACGAAGGAGTGGATCTCCCGGCCGTCGGTGGACCCGTCGGCGTCGATCATGACGATGATGTCGCCGGTCGCGGCGGCGAACCCCTCGGTGAGGGCGTTGCCCTTGCCCTTGCCGGTCTGCCGGACGACGCGGAGGCCGGGACGGAGGGATCTGGCGACGGCCACCGTGTCGTCGACCGAGTTCCCGTCGACGAGGATCACCTCATCGATCCAGGACGGCAGGGTCGCGAAGACGTGAGGCAGGTTCTCCGCCTCGTTCATGGCGGGGACGACCACACTGACACTGAAGGCGAAAGGGGCACTGTTCATGGTCGAACGATGCACCGGGGCGCCTGCAGGCCACTTGCCAACCTCTTGCAAGCCTGACGCAGACGAACGGTCCTGAAGCATGACCTCTCCTTTTGGACAGTGAGAAGGTCGCTTTATGGACCGTCAAAAAGGGAGTATACGTCCCGACGGAGTGCGCAGGTCGAGGGGGGTGACCTCCCGGGGAGGGCGCGGACGTTGCACGACCTGGATCTTTTTCACTGCTCCGCCTCCGTGCTCGTCTTGATCACCAAGTGGTACCCATGCGGCGGCAAGGAATCACCTATCTCCGTATCACATGAAGAACACTGGCCACACGCTCCGCTGCCGTCGCCACGTCCTCGGCGTGCCCGATGCGGCCCGCCCAGGACAGCCAGAACCACCACTCGCCGTCCTCCTCGTGGGCCGCGAGCACGTCCTCGGTCCTGGCGGGCATCATCGGGTTGATCACGTGCAGCCTGGGATAGAGCCCGGTGGGCGACCTCAGGCGTACCTGGAAGGCGTGCGCCTCCAGCTGTGCGGCCAGCCGCCGCAGGTGGTCGACGGCCTCGCCGCTCTCTGCCCTCATCCGGATCACTCCCGCGGACGCCGATGGTTGCTTCTCTGCAGCGTGCGGTTTTGTGGCATCTGAGGCAATCGGTCCTTTCGCGGCATCTCCCCGGATCAGTGGAATAGAGCAGAAACCGGCCGCTGTTCCGTGGGGAAACCACGAATAAAGGGAATGCAATGCACAGGTGCGCTAAGAGCATGGTGCGCTCTTGTTAATGTTGCGTGAACAGTCCCGGGAGGAGCGCCGTGGCCCGAGGTGAGCATTCGCCCGCGTGCGCGCGCCGCTGGCGCGAACAGGCCGCGTCGCGGCAGTGGACCCACTGGCAGACCGCGCAGGCCATCCACGGATGCTGCGGGGTCAGCCTCCTCAAGGCCCACCGCCTGGCCAGGGGGTGGTCGGCCAGGCAGTCCGTCCAGGAGCTGGAGGAGCTGTGCGAGCGCCAGAGCCTGGGTGAGGCACGGGCCAGCATCGACCTGCTCAACGCCTGGGAGAACAACCGGGCCAGGCCGCGCCCGCAGACCATCGACCTGCTGGCCCGACTCTACCGGGCCAACGCCGTCAGGCTCGGCCTGGCCGGCGACTACTGCGACGACGGCGAGGGCGGCGCCAAGGTGGTGGTCGTCTCCGGCGGGGAGGCCCGCTCGCCGTACCGGGCCGAGGAGCGGGAACGGTCCGAGGAGGACATGGAGCGGCGCGCGCTGTTCCACCACGCGCTGCTCGGGCCCGGGTCGGTGATGACCGGCCGCCTGCTGGCCGAGGTCGAGCGCACCCGCCAGGACCTGGACCGCACGCTCGCGGTCACCACCGTCTCCGAGGAGCAGCTCGACCGGCTGGACGAGCAGGTGCTGAGCTACCGGCGCGAGTACATCAGCAGCGCCCCGCTGCCGATGCTCTACCGGCTGATGCTGGAGCTGTCGGACGTGCGGACGCTCTCGCTGGCCCGCCAGCCAGCGATGACCCAGCGCCGCCTGCTCAACGCGACCGTCATGCTGGCGCTGCTCTCGGCCGACGCGCTGATGAAGCTCGGCGACACCCGCCAGGCCCACGCCTGGTACGGCACCGCGCGCAACGCCGCCGACGACATGGGCGACGTGCGGCTGCGCGCCCTGGTCAGGGCACAGCAGGCGATGCTGCCGTACTACTACGGCGACCTGGCCGAGACCGTGCGGCTGGCGCGGGAGGCCCGGATGCTCGCGGGCAACGCGCCCAGCTCCCCGGCCGCGCTCGGCGCGGCGGCCGAGGCGCGGGCACTGGCCAGGATGGGCGAGCACAAGGCCGCCAGGGTCGCCCTCGCCGAGGCGGAGCGGATCTTCGCCAGGATGCCCCCCGAGGGCCACGACCACCTGGCCTTCCGCTTCTCCGAACGGCGGCTGCAGTTCTACCGCATCGGCACCCTGATCGAGCTGGGCGAGGACGTGGACTGGAAACCGGGACCCACCGGGCTCTCCGGGCCTCCGGGGCCGTACGCCATCGACCCGGTGCTCATCCTGCTCGACCAGGCCGCGCACGTCCTGCGCCAGGGAAGGGCCGACGACGCCTGCGAGCTGGCCGAGAAGGCCCTGCTGCAGGTCCCGCCCGAGCACCGCACCTCGATCGTGGTCAACCGCGCCCGGGCGCTGTTGTCGGAGGTGCCGCAGACCCGGCACCGGGCGGCGGCCGTACGCCGCCTGGCCGATCTCGTCGCCGCCACGGCGCCGGTCAGCTGATGGGCTCGCTCGCCGAGGAGGCGTTCACCGTCCTGCGCGAGGTCTGCGAGGACCTCGGCATCGACCACCGGGACGCGGAGCTGCTGCGGGTGCGCAGCAACGCCGTCTTCAAGCTGCGCGGCGAGATCGTGGTCAGGATCGCCACCGCGCCCAACGCGCTGACCCGGCTGCCGCTGGTGCTCGCGGTGGCCCGCTGGCTCGCCGAGCAGGGCTTCCCCGCGGTGCGCCCGGCCGACGAGATCTCCCGGCAGCCCGTGGTGCACGACGGCAGGGTCGTCACGTTCTGGCACTACGTACCGGCCAGCGGGCGGCCCACCACCACCGAGCTGGGCGGGATCCTGCGCAGCCTGCACCTGCTGCCGGTGCCGCCGGTGGCGCTGCGGCGGTTCGCCGACCCGCTCTGCGAGGTACGCCGCGCCGTGGACCGCTCCGAGGAGCTCACCGGCTGCCAGCGCGCCTGGCTGAGCGACCGCATCGCCGAGCTGACCGAGCGCTGGTCGGACCTGGAGATGGACGACGCGCCGGTGCTGCTGCACGGCGACGCCTGGATCGACAACCTGCTGCGCTGCGCGGACGGCCACGTGGTGCTCTGCGACTGGGACGGCGTCGCGGTCGGCCCCCGCGAGTGGGACCTGGTGCACACCTACCACGGCCAGCGCCGCTTCGGCCTGACCGCCGCCGACGTGGACGCCTTCGCCGACGCCTACGGCAGCGACCTGCGTTCCTGGCCGGGCTACTCCACGCTGATGGAGGTCCGGGACGTCTACGCGGTGGGCATCCACATCCGCAACGCCTCCGCCGACCCCTTCTCCCGGCGTGAGCTGCCCCGCAGGCTCGACTCCCTCACCCGGGGCGAGCACAACGCCCGCTGGTACATGGCCGAGCCCGTCACGGCCTCTCCATAGGGACTCCCCGCGCGGTCCTGAACGGGGACGCTCCCGGGCGGGCGGCGGGTGCCCTCCGGGCCGCGGGCCGCCCGCTGGCCTAGGGTGGACGTGTGAGGGCTCCCACGGTCACCGGGAAGGTCATGGCGATCCTGGCCGCGTTCCTGCCCGGAGACGTGCGGCTGACGCTCACCGAGATCTGCCGCCGGGCCGAGCTGCCCCCCGCCACCGGCCACCGCCTGGTCAAGGAGCTGGTGGAGGGCGGGTTCGTCGAGCGGCTCCCGGACGGCTCCTACCGGGTCGGGATGCTGCTGTGGCAGATCGGCGCCCAGGCCGGCGGGCCGAGGGAGCTGCGCGAGCTGGCCCTGCCGTACATGGAGGACCTCTACGCCACCACCCGCGAGAACGTGCAGCTCGCGGTGCTGCACGACGACCGGGCGCTGTACGTCGAACGGCTGCGCGGGCGCACCTCGGTGCCGATCGTCTCGCGGGTGGCCGGGGACCTGCCGCTGCACGCGACCGGTGTCGGCAAGGTCCTGCTGGCCTTCGCCGCCCCCGAGACGGTGGAGCGGGTGCTGGCCGGGGAGCTCACCTCGCACACGCCGAACACCGTGGTCGACCCGGTACGGCTGCGGGCCGAGCTGGAGGAGGTCCGCCGCACCGGGGTCGCCTGCACGCAGGAGGAGATGTCGGTGGGCACCTGCTCGGTCGCGGTCCCGGTACGGGGAGCGGACGGCACGGTGGTGGCGGCGCTGTCGCTGGTGGCCTGGCGGCACAACGCCGACCTGCGCAGGCTGGTGCCCGCCGTGCAGGCCGCGGCCCGCGACCTCTCCCGCGACCTGGCAGCCTCGGGCCGGTGAGACGCCCGGGGCCGCGCCCTGCGGCCCCCACGCCCCCGCGCCCCCACGGTCCCGGCGCCCCCTGCGGCCCCCGCGGGCCGTGCCGGTGGACGACGGTGTTTCCGCTGAGCGGAAGTGCCGGGCGTGCGCGGCCGGACCGTGCGCGATGCTCGGGGAATGCGAACTCAGGTAGGGATCGTCGGCGCCGGACCCGCCGGGCTGCTGCTGTCCCACCTGCTCCACCTGCGGGGCATCGACTCGGTGGTCCTGGAGTCGCGGAGCAGGCGGTACGTCGAGCAGCGGGTGCGGGCGGGCGTGCTGGAGCAGGGCACCGTGGACGTGCTCGACGAGGCGGGTGTGGGGGAGCGGATGCGCGCCGAGGGGCTGCCGCACCACGGCATCGAGCTGCGCTACGGCGGCGGCGGGCACCGCGTCCCGTTCGAGCGGCTCGTCCCCGGCCGGGCCATCACCGTCTACGGCCAGCAGGAGGTCGTCAAGGACCTCATCGCCAGGCGGCTGGCCGACGGCGGGACGATCCTCTTCGACGTGCCGGACGTCGCCCTGCACTCGCTGGAGAAGGACCCGTACATCACCTTCTCGGGCGAGCGCCTGGACTGCGACGTCATCGCCGGGTGCGACGGCTTCCACGGCGTCTCGCGGCCGTCGATCCCCGAGGGGGTCCTGACGGTCTTCCGGCGGGAGTACCCGTTCGCCTGGCTCGGCGTCCTCGCCGAGGTCCCGCCCTCGGCCGAGGAGCTGATCTACGCCCACAGCGACCGGGGGTTCGCGCTGCACAGCATGCGCTCGCCGGAGATCAGCCGCTTCTACCTCCAGGTCCCCCCGGATACCTCCCTGGAGGACTGGCCGGACGAGCGGATCTGGGCCGAGCTGCGGGCCCGCCTGGAGACGGTCCCGGGATTCACCCTGGCCGAGGGGCCGATCATCTCCAGGGACGTGTCGGCGATGCGCTCGTTCGTCGCCGAGCCCATGCGGTACGGCACCCTCTACCTGGCCGGTGACGCCGCCCACATCGTGCCGCCCACCGGCGCCAAGGGGCTCAACCTGGCCGTCGCGGACGTCCGGCTGCTGACCGCCGCGCTGGCCGAGTTCTACGCGACGGGCTCGACCGCCCTGCTGGACGCCTACTCCGGCAGCTGCCTGAAGCGGGTCTGGCGCGCGCAGCACTTCTCCTGGTGGATGACCACCCTGCTGCACACCTTCGACGACGACCCCTACGGGCGGCGCCTGCAGCTGTCCCACCTCGACTACGTCACCTCGTCCGAGGCCGCCGCGACCACGCTCGCGGAGAACTACGTCGGCCTGCCCTTCGACTTCGGAGCCAGCCCGTGACCGCCACCGACCGCCCTTCCCCGACGGGCCCCGCCGGCCCGTCCGCGTCCCCGTCCCCGTCCGCGTCCTCCGCGCGTCCCGCCGACCCGCACCCGCCCCACCTCAGCCCCGGGTACCGCAGCACCGTGCTGCGGGCCCCCTCGCACCCGCCGCTGCGGCCCGCCCTCGACCCCGAGGCCGCGGAGCTGCTCGACCCGGTCTACGGCCACCGGCCGGTCGGGGAGCTGGACCACGACCTGACCCGGCAGCACGCGGGCGAGCCGATCGGCGAGCGCATCATCGTCACCGGCCGGATCCTCGACGGCCGGGGCAGGCCCGTACCGAACACGCTGGTGGAGGTGTGGCAGGCGGCCGCCACCGGCAGGTACGCCCACCCGCTGGACCGGCACCCGGCCCCGCTGGACCCCAACTTCACCGGGTTCGGCCGCTGCCTGACCGACGCCGAGGGCCGCTACCGGTTCGTCACGATCAAGCCGGGCGCCTACCCCTGGCGCAACCACCCCAACGCCTGGCGGCCCGCGCACATCCACTTCTCGGTGTTCGGCACCGCCTTCACCCAGCGGCTGATCACCCAGATGTACTTCCCCGGGGACCCGCTGTTCCCCCACGACCCGATCCTGCAGTCCGTTCCGGACCCCAGGGACCGCGAGCGGCTGGTCAGCGCCTTCGACCTGGACGTCACCGAGCCGGAGTGGGCGCTCGGCTACCGCTGGGACGTCGTCCTGGGCACGACCCCTTTCGAGGAGGAGTGATGGTCCCGACCCCCTCGCAGACCGTGATGGTCCCGACCCCGTCGCAGACCGTGGGCCCGTTCTTCGCCCACGCCCTGCCGTACGCCGAGGGGCCCCTCGTGGTGCCCGAGGACCACCCGGACGCGATCGAGCTGCACGGCCGGGTGACCGACGGCGCCGGGGAGCCGGTGCCCGACGCGCTGCTGGAGATCTGCCAGCCCGGCCTGTTCGGCCGGTGCGAGACCGGTGCCGACGGCTCCTACCGCTTCCGCACGGCCCGGACGGACGGCTACATCCCCCTGCTGGTCTTCGGGCGCGGCCTGCTCAAGCCGGTCTGGACCCGGGTCTACCTCAGCGGGGACGCGCCGTTCCTCGCCGAGGTGGACCCGGCGCGGCGCGGCACGCTCGTCGCCCGGAAGGAGGGGGAGCGCTCCTACCGGTTCGACGTCCGGCTCCAGGGTGAGGACGAGACCGTGTTCTTCGCCTTCTGAACCCTTCCGGGTACTTCCGGAGCCGCCGGACGGTCACTTCCCGATCGACGACATGTCCGCGTACCGCTCGCCCCTGACCGCGCCCGCGGGCACGGCCGCCTCCAGCGCGTCGAGCTGGGCCGGGGTCAGCGTGATGCCGGCCGCGGCGGTGTTCTCCTCCAGGTAGCGCAGCCGCTTGGTGCCCGGGATGGGGATGACGTCCTCGCCCCGGGACAGCAGCCAGGCCAGGGAGAGCTGGGCCGGGGTGCAGCCCACCTCGGCGGCGATGTCGCGGATCCTCGCGACGAGCGCCTCGTTGGCCGCCCCGGCCTCCCCGGTGAAGCGGGGGTGGTGCTTGCGGAAGTCGTCGTCCGACAGCTTCTCGGCCGGCTCCAGCGTGCCGCCCAGCAGTCCCCGGCTGATCGGTGAGTAGGCCACCAGGGTGACGCCCAGCTCCCGGGTCACCGGCAGGATCTCCTCCGGGTCGCGGGTGAACAGCGAGTACTCGTTCTGCAGGGCGGAGATCGGGTGCGTGGCGTGCGCCCTGCGCAGCGTCTCGGCGTTCACCTCCGACAGCCCCAGTCGGCCGACCTTGCCCGCCTCGACCAGCTCGGCCATCGCGCCGACGGTCTCCTCGATGGGCACCCCGGTGTCGCGGCGGTGCAGGTAGTACAGGTCGATGTGGTCGGTGCCCAGCCGCCTGAGCGAGGCGTCGGCGGCCCTGCGCACGTACTCGGGGCTGCCGTCGATACGCCGGTCGGCCGGGTTCTCGCCCCGGACGATGCCGAACTTGGTGGCCAGGAACACCTCGTCCCTGCGGCCGGAGATCGCCCGTCCCACCAGCTCCTCGTTGTGCCCGTTGCCGTACATGTCGGCCGTGTCGAGGAAGTTCACCCCCAGGTCGAGGGCGCGGTGCAGGACCGCGATCGACTCGCTCTCGTCGGTCGTGCCGTAGAACTCCGACATGCCCATGCAGCCGAGCCCGATGGCCGAGACCTCCGGGCCGCCCCGGCCGAGATGACGCTTGTTCATGGATGCTCCTTGGTGTCGTACATCTCGATCTTCATGTCGAGGACCCCCAGGTCCTCGGTCAGGCGCGCGATCCGCTCCCTCACCCGCTCGCGATGGGCCGCCAGGATCCTCCGCCGCTCGGCGGAGGTCTCCGGCCCCCGCCTGCGCAGCTCGGCGTAGTGGCACATGTCGGCGATCGGCATGCCCGTCGAGCGCAACCTGGTGAGGAAGACGAGCCAGTCGAGGTCGGGCTCGGTGTAGACGCGGTGCCCGCTCACGCTCCGGTCCACCTGGTGGATGAGCCCGATGCGCTCGTAGTAACGCAGCGTGTGCGCGCTCAGCCCCGAGGTGCGCGAGGCCTCCTGGATGGTGATCCCCATGGGACAACTGTGCTCCTTCGAGCGCGCTCGAAGTCAAACGGGGCCCCCTGAGGCCGGACCCCGCCCCAGGGCACCCCCCGGACCGGCCCCCGACCGGGGCGACCCTGAGGGGGCAGGCCCTACCCCCGTCCGCTTCCGCCCAGGTCAGGGACATGACCTGACCGGCGTCCCGGGGTGGCCGGTCCTCGGTGCTCCCGGGGTGTCTCCGGGGTCGCTCAGGGGCGGCCGGGGGCTGTCTCCGATGTCCGGCGACCCCGCCCGCCGCCATCGTTGAGGCCATGGGAAGTCAGGCGTTCACGGGATCCATGGTCATCCTCGGCGGTCACGCGGCGATCGGCGCCGGGGCCACCACGATGCTCGGGCTGCACGTGGTCACCGGTCTCGACCCGGTGCACACCGTGATCAGCGAGTACGCGTTCGAGGCGGACGGGTGGCTGCTGCCGCTCTCCCTCACCCTCTTCGCGGCCGCCGCGACGGTCATCGCGGCCATGCTCGGCAGGGACTCCGGGAACCGCGGGGCCGCGCTGCTGGTCGGTACCTGGGGCCTGTGCATGCTGCTGATCGGCGCCTTCCCCACCGACGAGCCCGGCCTGCCGCTGTCGATGTCCGGTGGCATCCACCGCTACGCCGCGTTCGTGGCCTTCCTCACCATGCCGGTCGCCGGGCTGATCATGGCGCGGCGGCTCGCGTCCGGCCGGTACGCCCGCGCGGTCCGCCTGCTCAGCCTGGCCTCGCTGGGGGTGCTGGTCCTGGTGATCCTCCCGTACGTGCTGCGGACGTTCGGCATGGAGGTGACCAACGACGACATCCCCGCGGGGGTGACCCAGCGGCTGGTGGTGGGCCTGGAGGTCGCCGTGCTGACCCTGCTGGGCCTGGTCGCCGGAACCACCCGGCGGGTGGCCGCGACCCCTCGGCGGGTGGCCGTGACCTCCCAGCGGGTCGTCGCGACCTCCCGGCGGATGGCCGGGGTCTCCTAGCGGGTCGCCGGGTCCTGATCGCCACCCTGGACGAAGGCCGTGACGCCCTCGTACTCCCCCGACGAGGCGACGCCGGTGGTCTCGTACCGGAGCAGCACCAGGCCGCTCGCCGTCACCTCGTGGTGGACGAGCCGAAGGCCGGTGGGCCTGCCCGGGTGGTCGAACAGCCGCCGCCCGGAACCGGTCACGACCGGTGCGACGACGAGCCGGAGTGTGTCGACGAGGCCCGCCGCCAGCAGGGCGTTGCCGAGCCGCGCACTCCCGTGGATCTGGAGTTCCCTCCCCGGACGTGCCCTGAGCTCCCCGACGGTCCGGAACGGGTCGCCGCGGAGCACGGTCGTGGGGTTCCAGTTCCCCTCGGTGAGGGTGCCGGTCACCACGTACTTCGGTAGCGAGTTCATCCGCGCGGCGAACGGGTCGCCCGGGTCGGTGACCCGCGGCCAGTCCCGGGCGAACGCCTCGTAGGTCCGCCGCCCGAGCAGCAGGCCGTCGGCGAGGTCCAGCCACTCGGAGGTGCGCCGGACGAAGAGCTCGTCCAGGTGGGGCACGAGCCAGCCGCCCCGGGTGAAGCCGTCGCTCGTGTCCTCGGTCGGCGAGCCGGGGCCCTGGCTGACCCCGTCGAGGGTGACGAACTGCATGAGAGCGATCCTCATCGGACGGCCCGGCTCTCCGCGAACGCGGCGAGCTGCCCGATGACCGAGCCCCAGCCCTCGAAGAAGCCCAGTGTCTCGTGGTGGGCGCGGGCGGCCGGATCGCCGTGCCGGACGACGGTCCGGTAGTCGGTGCCGTCCGGATGGTCGCCCATCGTGATCTCAGCCGTCATGAGCACCGGCGCGGGGCTCGCGGGGCGCCAGGCGCTGTCGATCGCGTTCGTGAACACGATCCGTTCGAGCTCGTCGACGACCAGGAAGCTCGCGTCGACGTGCGGGACGAAGTCCACCCCGTCTTCGCTCATCCGTGTCACCAGCGCGCCGCCGGGCCGGGCGTCCAGGCGGTCGACGCGGCACACGGCCGGCGCCGGGACCCACCACTTCTCGAAGCGGGAGGGGTCGGTCCACGCGCTCCACACCGCTGCGCGGGGGGCGCGGATGACCCGTCGCAGGGACAGGTCGAGATCGGGGTTCAAAGACGTTCCTCTTTCGGATCGGTGACGAGGCGTTCGAGCCGGTCGGTGCGCTCTTCCCAGATCCGGCGCTGCTCGGCGAGCCAGCCGTCGACGAGTGCCAGGCGGTCGCGGTCGAGCACGCAGGTGCGCACCCGGCCCGACTTGACCGTGCGGATGAGGCCGTTCGCCTCCAGCGTCCGCACGTGCTTCATGAAGGAGGGAAGGGTCATCGGGAATTCGCGGGCGAGATCGCCCACGCTCGCCGGACCGCGTCCGAGGCGCCGGATGACACCGCGTCGGGTCGGGTCGGCGAGAGCGACGAGCACGCCGTCGAGCTCCGCGGACTCCGCGGGCCCCGTGCGCTCTGCCGGATACTGTGCCATTCGGCTAAGTGTCGTTCATCGAAACACTTAGCGCAAGGGCAAAGTATTGAGGATCCCGATGCGGACCGGCCGCTCCCGGTGTCGCGTGCCCGGTTGACGGCCCGGTGCGCCCGCCCTACCTTCGCAGGAAGCGACCGCTCGGTGGGTGACCGCCGGTCGGGCCGATCCGGAAGGACGCGCATGCCGGTCGTGAACACCGTCCGAGGTCCCGTCGACGTCGCCGACCTGGGGCAGACCCTGATGCACGAGCACGTCTTCGTGATCTCCCCCGAGCACGTCGACAACCACGGCAGGGGAGCCTGGTGGGACGAGGAGTTCCGGGTGGCCGACGCGGTCGCCAAGCTCAGGGCGGTGGCGGCCAAGGGGGTGCGGACCATCGTCGACCCGACCGTGTGGGGGCTGGGCCGCTACATCCCGCGCGTCCAGCGGGTCGCCGAGCAGGTGCCGGAGCTGAACATCGTCGTCGCCACCGGCATCTACTCCTACGACGAGGTCCCGTTCCACTACCTGCACCGCGGGCCCGGCCTGATGATGGACGTGCCCGAGCCGATGGTCGAGGACTTCACCCGCGACATCGCCGACGGCATCGCCGACACCGGCGTCCGGGCCGCGTTCCTCAAGTGCGTGGTCGAGGGCAAGGGCCTCACCCCCGGCGTCGAGCGGATCTGCAGGGCGGTCGCCAGGACCCACCTGGAGACCGGCGTGCCGATCACCGTGCACACCAACCCCTCGGCCGGGACCGGCCTGCTCGCCCTGGAGCTGTTCCGCCGGGAGGGGGTCGACCCGGCGAAGGTCGTGCTCGGGCACTCGGGCGACACCAACGACCTGGACCACCTGATGCGGCTGGCCGACACCGGGGCGACGCTCGGCATGGACCGCTTCGGGCTGGACGCGTACAACCCCACGCCGTCCCGGGTCGCCACGATCGCGGCACTGTGCGAGCGCGGGTACGCCGACCGGATGGTGCTCAGCCACGACACCGCGTGCTTCATGGACTACTTCGGCGGGGCCTGGGACGAGGGCATCCCGCTGGTCGCGCCGAACTGGCGGTTCGACCACGTCCACGACGACGTGCTCCCGGCCCTGCGCGAGGCCGGGGTGACCGACGGGCAGATCGACCGGATGCTCGTCGACAACCCCCGACGCTACTTCTCCTGACATTTCGTCGTTTGTCATACGCCTCCCGTACGCTCCGGGGAACCGATCGACGCGAGGGGTGGAGCATGACCGCACGCAGCACGTACCTGGAGCTCTCGGAGGAGGACGGGAGCTCGCACAAGTTCTACGAGGTCGTGCTCGACGGGACCGAGGTGACGATCAGGTACGGCCGCATCGGCGAGCCCGGCCAGACCAAGGCGTCGGCCTTCGCCAGCGCGGAGAAGGCCGCGGCCGCCGCCGCGAAGAAGATCGGGGAGAAGGTCCGCCGGGGGTACGCCCCGGCCGTGCAGGGGGTGCGCCAGCGCCGCGCGGTCACCCGGCGCAGCGTGCAGAGCAGCCGTTCCACCGCCACCCAGGCGCCGGTGCTGTGGCGCTTCGCCAGCGGCGCGGCCGCGTTCGGCATCTTCGTCGACGCCGAGCGCTGCTGGGTCGGCAACCAGCGCGGCGACGTCTACACCGTCACCCACGACGGCACCGTCACCGGCCGCTTCCGGCTGCCGGACGGGGTCAAGTGCATCGTCGCCGACGACTTCTGGATCTACGCGGGCGCCGACGACGGCAAGGTCTACGACCTCGGCGGCAAGGTCCCGCGGGTCGCGTACGAGATCGCCGAGGACGTCGACATCTACTGGCTCGACATCCACGAGGGCGTGCTGGGCGTCTCCGACCGGGCGGGCCGGATCACCACCATCGACCACGAGGACGAGTTCCAGTGGGCCCGCAAGGGCAGGGGTGACGCGGGCTGGATGGTGCGCTGCGACGACGAGGCCGTCTACCACGGCCACTCCACCGGGGTGGCCCGCTACGACGCCGCCGACGGCACGCCCGTCTGGGAGACGCCCGTCAACGGCGCGGTGCTGTTCGGCTGGCAGGAGGCCGACGCGGTGTACGCGGGCACCGCGCGCGGTGCCGTGCACCGCCTGCGCAAGTCAGACGGCGTCTCCCAGGCGGTCTACCGCTGCGACGCCACCGTCTTCTCCTGCGCCACCGCCCCCGGCGGCCGGTACGTCTTCGCCGCCGACGACCACTCCTCGATCTACTGCTTCGACGAGGGCGGCGAGCGGCTGTGGAAGCTGGCCACCGGCTGCGGGTCGGCCTTCTCCATGCAGTACCTCGACGAGCGCCTCTACATCGTGACCACCGACGGCACGCTGGCCTGCGTCGACGCGAGCGAGGAGGCGATCAGGGCGGCACAGGCCGGCACCGTCCCCACGCCGGTCGACGTCAAGGCCGCCGCGGGACTGGCCGTGGTGGAGCCTGCCACGACGCTGGAGACCGTGACCTTCGACGCCGTTCCCGACGGCGGTGACGGCGTGGTGGTCGAGTGCTTCCGCGAGGGCGAGCGGCTGCGGGTGCGGGTGGTCAGCGAGGGTTACGACGCGCGGCGCAACGTGCAGTTCCCCAAGGGGGTGCGCGAGGCCGGGGCCCGCTACCTCGTCGAGGGCGTCCGCTTCTCCGAGCGGGGCGGTTTCTACCGCGCGTACGGCGACATCAGGCGCCTGCTCTGAGCCACGGCGGGCAGCGGCGGGTCGCCGCGGACCGGCGCGAGCCCGCCGGGGACGGGCTCGGGGGTGAGCCCGCCGCGGCCCGGACGGGGGACGGGCCGGACGGGGACGGGCCTGCCGCGGGCCGGAACGGGGACGTTCCGGCCCGCGGGCG
>NZ_JBVJIA010000008.1:0-286479 GCF_055586505.1 Streptosporangium sp. NPDC050148
AAGGGCCTTTCCGCTCGACTTGCATGTGTTAAGCACGCCGCCAGCGTTCGTCCTGAGCCAGGATCAAACTCTCCAAACAATGTCTGAACAGTCCTACCCGGCTGAAAGCCCACCACCATCCCCGAACAGGTCCGGGAACGCGATGGATGTTCAACCAAAGGAATCCGTCCCCCACCCGCGAGGGTGGTTAGGACAGGGTTGTGCTTCATGCACTGGCTTTTAACACACTGTTGAGTTCTCAAGAAACGGACGCGTACACCCGATCCTCGACCGAACAACCGGCCGACCACCAGGGGCGTTCCATTTCGTATTCTTTTTGCTTTTTCGTTGTGCCTTTATTCTTTCAGCCCCGCTTTTTCGTGTCAAACCGGCCTGTTTCAAGTCGGTCGATTCGATCTCACGGTGCTTCTGGAATTCCGGCCGCTCCGTTTCCGGAGCCACCCCTTGAACTTACCAGCCTCTGAGCGGCTCTGCGAACCGGCTCTGGAACCATGGGTTTCAAAGGGAGGGACGGTGGACACGACACAAGCCATACGGAGGTCACCGAAGTGATTTGAGTGGTTTGCGCCGGACCCCGCCGACATCAAAAGATTAGCAGCCCTCACGGACCGCTCGAGACGTAACGCCGAACCTCGCGACCGTATTCCCCGGACGGATGACCCGGCTCGGTCACATCCGCAGCTTCCGCCAACCGCTCCCGGTACAACCACCGGCCTCGCGACCGTATTCCTCCTCGAACGGAGGACCGGACCGGGTTCGCACCCGCCAGCCTCCACCGGCCGCTCCAGGTGCAACGGCCGACCCCACGACCGTATTCCCCTGACGGGGACGGCGGCCCTGGGCCCTTCAGACGAGGATCCCGAGCACCCCCGAGGATCCCGAGGATCCCGAGCACCCCGGGGACACCGCCCCTCGCCCCTCCCTGCCCCGGGTCCTCACACCGAGTCGGCGGACGTACCGCACGATCGATCCACCGGGCAGGACGGACCCGGCTGGACGGACGGACCCGAACAGGCACCGGCGGAAACATAGACTCGGCCGGGTGAGCAGCCAGATGCCGCCGACGGCGAAAAAGGTTCCCAGCGAGCGCGTGCACCACGGAGACACCGTGGTCGACGACTACGCGTGGCTGACGGTCAAGGACGACCCGGATGTGGTGGCCTACCTGGAGGCGGAGAACGCCTACACGCAGGAGGCGACCGCCCACCTCAAGCCCCTTCAGGAGACGCTCTTCCAGGAGATCAAGGGGCGCACCCTGGAGACGGACCTCTCGGTCCCCACCCGCAAGGGCGGCTGGTGGTACTACTCCCGCACCGAGGAGGGCAAGCAGTACGGCATCCAGTGCCGGGTGGCGGCGGACGGTGAGACCCCTCCGGAGCTCAAGGCGGACGAACCCCTCCCGGGCGAGGAGATCCTGCTCGACGGCAACGAGCTCGCCGGCGACTCCGACTTCTTCTCGATCGGGACCAGCTCGGTCAGCCCCGACGGCACCCTGATGGCGTACTCCACCAACTTCACCGGCGACGAGCGCTTCACCCTCAGGGTGAAGAACCTCCTCACCGGTGAGACGCTGCCCGACGAGATCCCCGGCATCTTCTACGGCGGAGCCTGGTCGGCCGACGGCACGAGCTTCTTCTACACGACGGTCGACGACGCGTGGCGGCCCAACCAGGTCCACCGGCACGCGATCGGGAGCCCCGCCGCCGACGACGTCCTCGTCCACGAGGAGACCGACGAGCGGTTCTGGGTCGGCATCGGGCTCAGCCGCAGCGAGCGCTACCTGATCCTCTCCGCCGGAAGCAAGATCACCAGTGAGGTGCGCCTGCTGGAGGCCGATGACCCCGCCGGGGAGTTCCGCGTCGTGCGTCCCCGGGAGACCGGCGTGGAGTACGGCGTCGATCACGCGGGCGACCACTTCCTGGTCCTGCACAACCGGGAGGCGGAGAACTTCGAGCTGGCCACCGCGCCGCTCGACGCCCCCGGCGACTGGACGCCGCTGATCCCGCACCGGACCGACACCCGGCTGCTCGACGTGGACGCCTTCGAGGGCCACACCGTCGTGCACTTCCGCCGCAGCGGCCAGACCGGCATCCGGATCCTGCCCCGCTCCGGGGAGCCGTACGAGATCCCCTTCCCCGAGCCGATCTACGACGTGGCCCCGTCGGGCAACGCGGAGTTCGTCACCGGGCGGCTGCGGCTCGGCTACACCAGCATGATCACCCCGCCGTCGGTCTACGACTACGACCTCGGCGCGGGCGAGCTGGTCCTGCTGAAGCGCAAGACGGTGCTCGGCGGGTACGACCCCGACGACTACGAGCAGTTCCGCGAGTGGGCGACCGCTCCGGACGGCACCCAGGTGCCCATCTCGATCGTCCTCAGGAAGGGCACCGAGCGCCCGGCCCCTACCGTGCTCTACGGCTACGGCAGCTACGAGATCTCGATCGACCCCTCGTTCTCGATCGCCCGGCTCAGCCTGCTCGACCGGGGCCTCGTCTTCGCCGTCGCGCACGTCAGGGGCGGCGGCGAGATGGGCCGTCACTGGTACGAGAACGGCAAGTTCACCAAGAAGAAGAACACCTTCACCGACTTCGTCGCCGCCGCCGAGCACCTCAAGGCCGCGGGCTGGTCCGGGCCCGTGGTCGCCAGGGGCGGGTCGGCGGGTGGGCTGCTGATGGGCGCGGTCGCCAACCTGGCGCCGGAGACGTTCGCCGGTGTGGTGGCGGAGGTGCCGTTCGTGGACGCGCTGAACACGATCCTGGACCCGTCGCTGCCGCTGACCGTGATCGAGTGGGACGAGTGGGGCGACCCGCTGCACGATCCCGAGGTGTACGCGTACATGAGGTCGTACACGCCGTACGAGAACGTCGACGACCGGGTCTACCCGCCCATCCTGGCGATCACCAGCCTCAACGACACCCGGGTGTTCTACCACGAGCCCGCCAAGTGGATCGCGAAGCTCCGCGATGTCGCGCGCGGCGGGCCTTTCCTGCTCAAGACGGAGATGGGCGCCGGGCACGGCGGCCGGAGCGGCAGGTACGACGCCTGGCGCGAAGAGGCGTTCACCCTCTCCTGGATCCTCGACACGGCCAAGGCGGACCGATGACGTACATCGCGGCGAACGACAGGTACGACGACCGGCAGCCGTACAACAGGGTCGGCAAGAGCGGGCTCAGGCTCCCGGCCGTCTCCCTGGGGCTCTGGCACAACTTCGGCGACGACAAGCCCTTCGAGACCCAGCGGGCCATCTTGCGCAGGGCCTTCGACCTGGGGGTGACCCACTTCGATTTGGCCAACAACTACGGCCCGCCCCCCGGGTCGGCCGAGACCAACTTCGGCCGGCACCTGCGCGAGGACTTCGCGCCGTACCGGGACGAGCTGGTCATCTCCACCAAGGCGGGCTACGACATGTGGCCCGGCCCGTACGGCGAGTGGGGGTCGCGCAAATACCTGCTCTCCAGCCTGGACCGGTCGCTGCAGCGGATGGGGCTGGAGTACGTCGACATCTTCTACAGCCACCGGTTCGACCCGGACACGCCGCTGGAGGAGACGATGGGCGCGCTGGACCACGCGGTCCGGTCCGGCAAGGCGCTGTACGCGGGCATCTCGTCGTACTCGCCCGAGCACACCGCCGAGGCGGCGCGGCTGCTGCGGGAGATGGGCACGCCGCTGCTGATCCACCAGCCGTCGTACTCGATGCTGAACCGCTGGATCGAGGGCGGGCTGCTCGACGTGCTGGAGGAGGAGGGCGTGGGTTGCATCGCGTTCTCCCCGCTGGCGCAGGGCATGCTGACCGATCGTTACCTGAACGGCGTCCCCGAGGGGTCGCGGGCCTCGCAGGGACGTTTCCTCACCCCGGAGATGCTCACCGAGGAGACGATGCGGCACGTCCGCACCCTGAACGGGATCGCGAGCGGGCGCGGCCAGTCGCTGGCGCAGATGGCGCTGGCGTGGGCGCTGCGCGACCGGCGCGTCACGTCGGTGCTGATCGGCGCGAGCAGTGTCTCCCAGCTGGAGGACAGCCTGGCGGCGGTGGAGAACCTCTCGTTCGAGGCCGACGAGCTGGCGGCCATCGACAAGGACGCGGTCGAGGCGGGCGTCAACCTCTGGGCCAGGTCCAGCGAGGCCTGATCCACCCGGCACCCCGGCGGTCCGTACGGGCCACCGGGGTGCCGGGTGGGTCCGCGGTCCACATGGATCCGGGGTCCGCATGGGCCCGGGATCCGTGCGGCCCGTCGGATCCGTGCGGGTCGCCTGAGGTCAGCGGGGCGGGGTCACAGGGCCCCGTGCCGTTGCAGGTAGGTGAAGGAGGCCCAGCCCGGCAGCACCGGCAGCCAGAAGGTCAGCAGCCGGAACAGCAGCACGGCCGGGGTGGCGACCTCGGCGGGCAGGCCGGAGAGGGTCAGGCCGACCGAGAGGGAGAACTCGACGGCGCCGAGACCGCCCGGGGTGGGGGCGGCCGAGCCGATGGCGTTCCCGGCCAGGAAGACGATGGCGACGGCGGCGATGTTGAGGGAGCCGCCGAAGGCGCGTACCGAGGCGTCCAGGCAGATCACGAAGAACACGGTGAGCAGCAGGGTGCCGCCGAAGCCCTCGGCGATCTTCGCGGGTGACTGCAGGACGTCCAGCAGCCGCGGGATGACGCCGGAGAACAGCGAGCGGAGCCGCGAGGTGATCATGCGGCGCAGACGCGGCACGCTCACCACGGCCACCACCAGCACGGCCACCGCGAGCAACGCGATCACGAGCGTGCGCGACGGGGTGAACGACGAGGCCGTGTTGGAACCGGTGATGTAGGCGAACAGCAGGAGCAGCATGATGTGGAAGACCAGCCCGATGAGCTGGGAGGCGCCCACACTGGCCACCGCCTGCCCGAGCGGGATGCCGCGTTTCTGCAGGTAGCGGCTGTTGATCGCGACACCGCTCACCGCGGCGGGCGCGACGAGCTTGACGAACGACCCGGCGAACTGGACCAGCACGGTACGGCCGAGGGGCAGCTTCTCCGGGACGAAGCCCTTGAGCATCAGGGCGGCGGCGACGTAGCTCAGCATCGCGGCGACCAGCGCCACCCCGGTCCAGCTCCACTTGGCCGACGTGATCATGTTGAGGTTGATCTGCGTCAGGTAGTAGACCAGGAAGTACGCGGCGAACGCGGTGGCGATGATGGTGATCAGCGTCCGGGGGCGGAAGCGCTCCAGGCGGACCTCGTCGGCCTCGGCTCTCGGCCTGAGTTCCACGATCTGCTCGCGGATCTCGGTGAGCAGCCCCCTGTTCTTGTTGAGCGCGGTCCTGGTCTCGCGGGTCAGCGCGATCCGCTGAAGCAGCGGGAGGGCGTCGGCGAGCACGCCGGGACCGGCCCCGGCCGCTGCGGCCTCGACGGCCCTGCGGGCTCCGACGCGGAGGCTGAGGTAGGTGAGCAGCTGGGCGATGTCGAGACGGAGCAGCAGGTCACCCGCGGCGATCTCACCGCTGCGGGCGTCCATCAGGACGACCCGGCCCTCGGCGTCGACGTGGATGCTGTCGCCGGTCAGTCGGCGGTGGGCGAGCCGCTGGACCTGGAGCAGCAGGACCTGCTCCCAGATCTGGGCCAGCAGGTTGTCGTCGATCTCGTCGTCGGGGATGTCGTCGAGCGCGCGGGTAGGGGTGTGCTCGTAGGCGAGCAGCGCGGCCTCGCTGCCGATCTCGCTGGTGCCCAGCAGCCGGGGGGTGCTCGCCCCGGCGGCCTGCGCCGCGTACGCCATGAGGGCCTCGCGCTCCAGCTCGGCGCGGAGCGAGCGGATGGCCTTGCGGCGGGTCTCGGAGTTGAGGCGGATGCGCCGCCAGAGGCGGTAGAGGACCCCGGCGACCTGGCGGTCCCGGTCCAGGACGGTGACGTCGAGGCGGCTGCCGTTCTTCAGCTCGACGGCGTAGCGGCGGCTGCTCTGGTGGTCGTCGTCGAGCCGGTGGGCCCTGACCGGGGAGAAGCCCAGCTTGCGGAGCGCGGAGACGACCGCGCTGCCCGGGGGGCGGGTGTTGGGGCTGCCCACGCCGTACAGGGTGGCGTAGCCGACGGCCAGGCCGACCAGAATGGAGACGACGATGCCCAGGATGGTCGCGGCGAGCCCGGCGAACAGGGCGACGGCGTTGAGCGCGACCGCGCTCCACAGGGCCGCGCGCCAGGTGGGGCGGCGGGAGATGCGCACCGCGGTGACGTAGGCGATGATCGGGGTCAGCAGCGTGTCGACCGGCTCCACGCCCTCCCGGTTGCCGGTCAGCAGCAGCCGCAGGTCCTCGGGGCCGGCGTTGACGATCCACTCGCCGAGCACGTACGAGAGCACCATGGCGGCGATGGCGGCGAAGAGGCCCTCGGCCACCCGGAGCCCGTCACGGTGGAACACCCGTTCGATGGCGAAGGCCACGGGAACGCCCAGCATCGCCGAGGCGCTCAGCACCCCGGCCAGGCCGCTGAGCAGGAAGGGCGCCCGGTTGGTGCCGTCGGCGACGTCACCCTCCAGCCCGTTCAGGGTCTTCTTGGCGACCAGGGCGAGCAGGATCACCGCGACGAGCGCGAGCAGGGTCGCCAGGAAGCGCAGCAGGTCCGAGGGCCGCCGGATCCGCTGTGGGAGCAGCGGCTCGACCACGCGCACGACGGTATCGCCGTCCGGCACCGGCGGTGTCCCGCCGGTGGACGTCGTCTCGTCCAGCTCCTTGATTTCCGTCACCGCCAGCGATTCTGCATGGTCCGCATCACAGGTGCGTCACCGATCTACTCCTTCAGTGTCCACAATCGTGGCCTTGCGCGTCGCAGTGGCCTCCGAGGGCCCGCGACGGCCGTGAACGCCTCCGCCTCCATCCTGGGCCCCCGGATCGGGAAACGCGTCGTGCCGCGACGCCGGTCGTCGTCCCGGCCGGCGACCGGGCAGGGCCGGGCTGGGCCGGCCGGGCGGACGACGGGAAGGCGGCCCCGGGGACCGTGGAGCAAGGGTCGCGCGCCGCTGAGACGCCGGTCACGGCGAACGAGGGAACAGTGGACGACGGCGCGATGAACGACGAAACGGTGGCGTCGTGCCGGCGAAGCGGTGGCCGACCGGGCCGGGTGCGCGGGCGGCACCCGGTGCGGCCGCGGCGTCCGGGAAGCGCCGGAACGCCACCGGAACACCAGGGAATCCCCGCGCGAGGCCAGCGGGGCACCAGGGAACCCCCGGGAAGGCCGCCAGAACATCAGGGAAGGCCAGGGAACGCCGTCGGCGTGCCGGAGATCTGTCTACGGTTGTCCCCCGCCCGTCCAGTGGCAGGGCCGGCCGTCCGGTTCACGAAAGCCCGAGCCCCGGATCCTGAGCCCCGGACCGTCAGCTCCACGTTCCCGGCCCCGGGCTCTGGTCCCGGGCCGGCGGCCCAGGGCTCGCGGCTCGGGGCTCGGGGCCCAGCGCTCGGGGCTCGGGGCTCGGGGCCCAGCGCTCGGGGCTCGGGGCTCGGGGCCCAGCGCTCGGGGCTCGGGGCTCGGGGCTCGGGGCTCGGGGCTCGGGGCAGGAAGATCAGACGAACACAGCGTACCTGTCACAGATGGAGAATTGACCCTCCTAGCTGCGGAAACGCTGGATTTAACGGGTGACGGCCTGAAAGGCTGACGGTCTGTTCCGTCGCCCGCCGACGGCCCGTGCGGGCGTGTCCAAGGAACGGGAACTCCCCTTCGCGGCCGTGTCCCCCCTCGTCCGTGGAGCGAGGCTCCCGTCGTGACTCCGCCCCGCCGGGCCGGGAGAAGGGCGGCCGCTCGTTCCACGCAGAGGAGTCCCGCATGAGCGCACGTGCCCCCGGGGGGATGCCGGTCGCGATCCTCGCGGCCGCGGTCATGGCCCTGTCCACCGTCTCCGCCGTACCCGCCGCCGCGGCGCCCGCCGTCCCGGCACCCGCCGCGACGCCCCTGCCGCCGGGCGCGGAGACGTTCGGGAAATCGATCAAGATCGCGTCCGTCCGGCGGCACCTGGAGAGGTTCCAGAGCATCGCCGACGCCGCCGGTGGTGTCCGGGCCGCGGCCACGCCCGGGTACGACGCCTCGGCCGACTACGTCGCGGACAGGTTGCGCGCCGCCGGTTACCGGGTGACCACGCAGGAGTTCAAGATCTCCTTCTTCCAGGAGCGGACGACGCCCGTGCTGCGCCGGGTCTCGCCCACCACCGCGACGTACGAGCCCGGTGTCCAGTTCAGGACCATGACGTACTCCGGTTCGGGGAAGGTGACCGCGCCGGTGCGGGGAGTCGACCTGACCCTGCCGCCGAGCAGGACACCGAGCTCGACCTCCGGGTGTGAGGCGAGTGACTTCGCCGGGTTCGTCCGGGGTCACATCGCGCTGATGCAGCGCGGCACCTGCAGCTTCCAGGTCAAGGCGGAGCTGGCCCAGGCGGCCGGCGCCTCCGCGGTGATCATCTTCAACGAGGGCCAGATCGGCGAGGGCACCGCCGACCGCAGGCCGCTGATCAACGGCTCGCTCAACGCCTCGTCGGTGACCATCCCGGCGCTCGGTGCCGACTTCGCCACGGGCGCGGCGCTGGCGGCGCGCGGCACGACCGTGTCGCTCTCGGTGGACGCCGAGAGCGCCCCCGACCGCAGGACCCACAACGTCATCGCCGAGTCCCGTCACGGTGACCCGGACAGGGTGGTCATGCTCGGCGCGCACCTGGACAGCGTCGCGGCGGGCCCGGGCATCAACGACAACGGCTCCGGCAGCGCGGCCGTGCTGGAGACGGCGCTGGCGGCGGCCCCGCTGCGGACGCGGAACCGGCTGCGCTTCGCCTTCTGGGGGGCCGAGGAGCTGGGGCTGCTGGGGTCGAAGCACTACGTGGCCGCCCTCCCGCCCGCGGAGAGGCCGAAGATCAGGCTCTACCTGAACTTCGACATGATCGCCTCACCGAACCACGTCTTCGGGATCTACGACGGGGACTCCTCGGATCCGGACAGCGAGTCGAGGCCGCCCGCGGGGTCGGCCCAGATCGAGCAGCTCTTCGAGGCGTACTTCAAGGCGGTCGGGCAGCCCTACCAGGACTCCGAGTTCACCGGCCGGTCCGACTACGGGCCGTTCATCGCGGTCGGCATCCCGTCGGGCGGGCTCTTCACCGGGGCCGAGGGCATCAAGTCTCCCGAGGAGGCGGTGAAGTTCGGCGGCGTCGCGGGCACGGCCTACGACAAGTGCTACCACCAGGCGTGCGACACCATCGCCAACATCGGCGACCTGGCGCTGGTGGTGAACACCGGGGCGATCGCGGCCGCGGCGTTCAGCTACGCCTACGCCCGCGACCTGCCCGGCGGGGACACCGCCGGCTCCTTCGGGACCGGCGGGCCGAGGACGAGCGGGCCGAGGACCGGCGCGCCCGGGACGGACGGGCCGAGGGTCGGTGCCGGCAGAGCCGGTGGCGACAGGATCGGCGAGTGGTGGTGGGGCGGCCGGCAGCAGGGCTCGCCGAGGACGGGCGGTGGCGGGCTGAGGGGCGGCCACGACCACGCCCATGACGCCCACGCCCACGGTCACGCCGGCGTTCTGGGGTGACGTGTGCCGTTCCGGGCGGCGGCGTTACAGTCGGGACATGTCGTCAGGCGAATTGCGAGTGCTGGGGGCGTGCCCGCTGGACTGCCCCGACACCTGTTCCTGGGTGGTGACCGTCCGGGACGGCCGGGCCGTCACGTTGCGCGGCAACGCCGAGCACCCCTACACCCGCGGCGCGCTCTGCGTGAAGGTGAACCGCTACCTGGAGCACGCCGCGGCGTCCGACCGCATCCTGTACCCGATGCGGCGGACCGGCCCCAAGGGCTCCGGCAGGTTCGAGCGGATCGGCTGGGACGAGGCCCTGGAGGAGATCTCCGTACGGCTGCGCGACATCATCGAGCGCCACGGCGGCGAGGCCATCTGGCCCTACGCGGGCACCGGCACGCTGGGCTACCTCCAGGGGACGGAGGGGATCGCGGGCCGGCGCCTGTGGAACGTGCTGGGGGCCTCCAGGCACTACCTGAACATCTGCTCCTCGGCCGGCAACACCGGGCTGGAGCAGGTCTACGGCACGCCCGGCGGCATGGACCCGGAGACGTTCGCCGACTCCCGGCTGATCCTGCTGTGGGGCACGAACACGCTGACCAGCGGGCACCACCTGTGGAAGTTCATCCAGGACGGCCGCGCGGCCGGGGCGTACGTGGTGGCGATCGACCCGATCCGCACCCGTACCGCGGAGCAGGCCGACGAGCACCTGCCGATCCGGCCCGGCACCGACGCCGCCCTCGCCCTGGGACTGCTGAACGTGGTCCTGGCCGAGGGCGCCGAGGACCGCGACTTCCTGGAGAACCACACCAGCGGCTGGGAGGACTTCCGCGCGGAGATCCTCCGCCACCCCCCGGCGCGGGTGGCGGAGATCACCGGGCTGGACGAGGCCGACATCCTGGCCCTGGGCCGGCGGCTGGCCCACACCCGGCCCACCGGCATCCGGGCCACCATGGGGATACAGCGGCACGCGGGCGGCGGCACGGCCGTGCGCACGATCGCCTCCATCCCCGGCGTGACCGGCGACTGGCGCCGTCCGGGCGGCGGGATCGCGTACTCCACCAGCGGGCACCTGCACCTGAACATCGACACCCGCGAGGACCTGCTGGCCCGGCCGGTCCGCACGCTCACCATGACCCGGCTGGCCGACGAGCTGGACGAGTCGGTGAAGTGCCTGTGGGTGTACGCGGCCAACCCGATGTCCTCCTCCTCCGACCAGAACCGGATCCGCGAGAGGCTGCTGCGCGAGGACCTGTTCACGGTGGTGATGGAGCAGTTCCCGACCGACACCGTCGACCACGCCGACATCGTGCTCCCGGCCACCATGCAGATCGAGCACGCCGACCTGCACGCGGGCTACGGCCACATGTACCTGGCGTGGAACGAGCCCGCGGTCGCGCCGCCCGGCGAGTGCCTGTCCACCACCGAGACGTTCCGCCGCCTGGCGCGGCACATGGGGCTCACCGAGCCGTCCCTGTACGACTCCGACCTGGAGCTGGCCGAGCAGCTGCTCTCCTCGGGCCACCCGTCGCTGGACGGGATCACGGTCGACCGGCTGCGCAAGGAGGGCTGGGTCCGGCTGAACGTGCCCCGGCCCTTCATGCCGTTCGCCGACGGTTTCCCGACGCCCTCGGGCCGGATGCGGTTCGCCCCTGGACCGGCCTACGTCCCCCCGCGGACGGCCTCGGCCGCGCCCGGGCCGTATCCGCTGGCGCTCGTCACGCCCGCCTCGCACACCTTCCTCAACTCCACGTTCGGCAACAACCCCGAGCTGCTGCGGCGCTCGAAGGGCCCGCGGGTCCTGGTCAACCCCGAGGACGCCTCGCGGCGGGGGCTGAGCGACGGGCAGCGGGCCCGGGTCTTCAACGACGAGGGCGCGTTCGAGGCGGTCGTCGAGATCAGCGAGAGGGTACGGCCCGGCGTGGTCGCGTCCACCAAGGGGCACTGGCGCAAGCTGAGCCCGGGGGGTGCCACGGCGAACGCCGTGGTGGGCGCGCGCGACGCCGACATGGGACGCGGCGCCGTCTACCACGACAACCTCGTCGAGATCGGCCCTGCGACGCGGGGTGACGGCACCGCGTCCCGGCAGGGGTGTGCGTGATCTCCGCAGGCCTCGGGCGTGGGGGGCACGACCGTCAAGGCACGGCCGCGAGCAGGGGGGCACGTCCTTCAAGGCGCGGCCGCGAGCGTGGGGGGCACGGTCGTCAGGGGACGGGCCGGGGCGTCCCCGAGGTCAGCTCAGGGAGAGCTTGTACCCCTCGTGGGAGGCCACGAAGCCGAGGGAGTCGTAGAACCGATGGGCGTCGGTGCGGCTCTTGTCGGTGGTGAGCTGGACCAGGGCGCAGCCACGGGCGCGAGCGCGGTCGAGGGCCCATTCCATCATCGTGCGGCCCAGTCCCCGTCCCCGCAGGCCGGAGGCGATCCTGACCGCCTCGATCTGCATCCGGAGCGCGCCGCGACGGGAGATGCCGGGGATGTAGGTGAGCTGCATGGTGCCCACGACCTCGCCGTCCAGCTCGGCGACGATCAGCTCGTTGCCGGGGTCGGCGTCGATCAGCTCGAAGGCGGCGCGGTGCTCGTCGCCGAAGGCGCCCTGACGGCCGGCCGCGACGACGTCGTCGGCGAGCATGGCCACGATGATCGGGACGTCCTCGGCACGGGCGATACGGAATTCCACCGGCATGACGATCAATCTATCCGGAGCCGCGGAGCCTCCCGTACGGCGCCCGGACCACGTCCCCGGCTCCCGCGCGGGCATCCCGGTCGCGTCATCGCCTCCCGCGCGGACGCCCCGGTCGCGTCATCGCCCTTCGCGGAGGTCCCGGTCGCGTCATCGGTACGGGCGGCGTCCCCGACCCGGTGACCCCGGGAACAACCAGGGTCGCTCCCCGATGTGAACACAGGGACACGACAGGCACTCTGATGGCATGAACGACGAACTGACTCGACGTGACGAGATGTCCCTCGCCGGAGCGGCGCTGCGCGGCGCTCCCTGGAAGACCGCCGCGGTGGCCGGTGGCGCGCTGGCGGTCACCAGCTTCGGGGTGAGCGTACTGGGCGGAGGGGACAGCCTGGCCTGGTCCCTGGCGGTCGGCATCGGCCTGTTCTCGCTCATCGCGGCCATCGGCGCGATCAGCAAGCCCGCGGTCGGGGACCGGGTGACCCGGCAGGCCCGCCTGTGGGCGCTGCGCCACCCCTGGAGATTCTCGCTCTACCCCGCGCTCGGCGCCGCGACGCTCCTGTACCCGGTGCAGCTCATCCTCGACGGCGAGGGCGTGTTCGGCGCGGCGCTGGACGCCCTCCAGGGCGGCCTGGCGGTCTACCTGATCACGGCGATCCTGGCCGTCGCCCTCAAGGGACGTGGCCGGCGGTCGCTGCCGGACGGTCGCTGAACCGTACGGCCGCGGCCTCGACGGTGACCCGCGCGGCCCCTCGGGGCCCGCGGGGTCCCGCGGCGCGACCGGTCGTGGACCCCGCTCGGTGCCCGGTACGGGTCCTTTGTGGTCCGCCGGTCGCCGTGGTGCCCGGCGCTATCTCCTCTCGTGTTCGGCGCGGCAGACGCAGAACTCGTTGCCCTCGGGGTCGAGCATCGTCACCCAGCCGCTGCCGTCGGGCTTGCGCAGGTCGTCGAAGATCGTGGCGCCGAGTCCGAGCAGGCGCTCGACCTCCTTCTCCCGGGTGCTGTCCGGCGAGGCCGTGACGTCCAGGTGAAGGCGGTTCTTGACCGTCTTGCCCTCGGGAACCGTCATGAACAGAAGATTCAGCGTGTCGCCCTGGAGGAGGAACTCGTCGTCCTCGTCCTTGTCCGTCTCGGGGTGGAACCGCAGGCCGAGGGCGTCGCGCCAGAAGGTCGCCACCTCGTAGGGCCGGGCGCAGTCGAATGTCACATAGTGAACCTCAATCATGGGCCCACCCAAGCCGTCACCACCAAAGCCGTCAAGCAGGTTTTCGCCTGCTCTACCGGGGGTCCGGCCCGGACACAGGCTCCCGATCCGGCCCGGACGCAGGCTCCCACCAGAGGGTGAACCACCGGTCGCGGGGAACCGGCCACATGTCCAGCTCGACGACCGCGGCGATGACCTCGTCGGCGCGCTCGCGGCCGAGACACAGCCTCCGGCAGGCGCTCTCGGCGAGATCCTCCAGCCGGTCGAAGCGGGGCAGCGGGGCCGGGCGCGACTCGTGGCGGACCCGGTGGCCCAGCCCTTCGGCGACGGCGATCACGTCGTGGGCGGTGGGCCGCAGCGGGCGGGTGATGCCGTGGAAACGCCGCCACAGGGGGTTGAGCCAGCTCATCGGGTGCCGTTCGGTGAGCTCCAGCACCACCCGGCGGCGGGCGTGACCGGTGAGCGCCGCCAGGAAGGCGGCCAGGTCCGGCACGTTGTAGACGACGTGGGCGGCGACGGCGACGTCCGCCACCGGGGTCCGGTCCGCGACGTCGGGCCAGCGGCCCCGTACGGTCCGCGCCGGGACGCCCAGCGCGGCGGCCCGGGAGGCCAGGTCGGCGAGCATCTCGCCGGAGACGTCGACCGCGATCAGCTCTCCCAGCGCGGGGGCGAGCGGCAGTGAGGCCGCGCCGGTCCCGGCGCCCACGTCCAGCACGCTCCCGCCCGGCGGCAGCGCCTCGCCCGCCCTGGCCAGGGTCGGCCCCCCGGGAGCCGCGAGGGCACGGTCGGTGCGCCCGGCGAACCGGGCCGCCGAGTGCCCCCAGGGGTCGGCCGGCGCCCTGGCCGCGATCTCCTCGGGGATGCTCCACCGCTCCAGGTCGGCCCGCCACCGCTCGTCCATGCGGGGAGCCTACGAGAACGCGGCGGGGCTCGCGGCCCCGCCCGGGCCGCAGCTGACGTTCTCGGGAAATGACGTGATGCACGTCCTACCTTGGACTGTTTTCTAGGGGTTACTCGCGGGTAGCATTACCGGTAACGTTACCGGTGAGTACGTGAGTTCCGGTTCCCCCGGTTTCAAGGAGAAGACCCCATGGGCCACTACAAGAGCAATGTCCGTGACCTGGAGTTCAACCTCTTCGAGGTCTTCGGGCGCCGGGACGTTCTGGGCACCGGCCTTTTCGCCGACCTGGACGAGGACGTGGTGCGGAGCATCCTGAAGGAGGTCGACCGCCTCGCCACCGGGGTGCTCGCCGACTCCTTCGAGGAGGGTGACCGCACGCCCCCGGTGTTCGACCCCAAGACCGCGACGGTGACGATGCCGGAGGGCTTCAAGAAGTCCTTCGCCGCCTACCGCGACGCCGGTTGGACCAACCTCGGGCTCCCCGCCGAGCTGGGCGGCCCCGGACTGCCCAGCAGCGTGAACTGGGCCCTGGCCGAGCTGGTCCTCGGCGCCAACCCCGCCGTGTGGATGTACTCCAGCGGCCCCGCCTTCGCCCACGTGCTGCACACCATCGGCACCGAGGAGCAGAGGCGCTACGCCGAGCTGGCCATCGAGAACCAGTGGGGCGCCACCATGGTGCTCACCGAGCCTGACGCCGGCTCCGACGTGGGCGCCGGGCGCGCCAAGGCCGTGCGGCAGGACGACGGCACCTGGCACATCGAGGGCGTCAAGCGCTTCATCACCAGCGCCGAGCACGACCTTTCCGACAACATCTTCCACCTGGTGCTGGCCCGCCCCGAGGGGCACGGCGTCGGCACCAAGGGGCTGTCGATGTTCCTGGTCTCGAAGTACCACGTGGACCTGGAGACCGGCGAGCTCGGCGAGCGCAACGGCGTCTACGTCACCAACGTCGAGAAGAAGATGGGCCTGAAGGTCTCCACGACCTGCGAGCTCACCTTCGGCGGCGAGCACCCGGCTGTGGGCACGCTGGTCGGCGAGGTGCACGAGGGCATCAAGCAGATGTTCATGATCATCGAGCACGCCCGGATGATGGTCGGCTCCAAGGCGATCGCCACCCTCTCCACCGGCTACCTCAACGCGCTGGCCTACGCCAAGGAGCGGGTGCAGGGCGCCGACCTCACCCAGATGGCCGACAAGGCCGCGCCGCGGGTGACGATCACCCACCACCCGGACGTACGCCGGGAGCTGATGCTCCAGAAGTCCTACGCCGAGGGCATGCGGGCCCTGGTCATGCTCACCGCCACCTACCAGGACGACGTGCTGATCGCCGAGCACGAGGGCCGCAGGGACCCGCACGCCGAGGCCATGAACGACCTGCTGCTCCCGCTGGTCAAGGGCGTGGGCTCGGAGCGCTCGTACGAGATGCTGTCGCGGTCGCTGCAGACCCTGGGCGGCTCGGGCTACCTGCAGGACTACCCGATCGAGCAGTACATCAGGGACGCCAAGATCGACTCCCTGTACGAGGGCACCACCGCGATCCAGGGCCTGGACCTGTTCTTCCGCAAGGTCCTGCGCAACCAGGGGGCCGCCCTCGGCTCGCTGCACGCGGACATCACGGCCTTCGCCGCCTCCGAGGCGGGCAACGGGCGCCTCAAGGCCGAGCGCGCACTGCTGGCCGAGGCCGCGAACGAGGTCAAGGCGATGGCCGACACCATGGCCGGCTGGGCGCTGGGCTCACTGGAGGTGCCCACCGAGGTCTACAAGGTCGGGCTCAACACCACCCGGTTCCTGCTCGCCCTGGGCGACGTGGTGATCGCCTGGCTGCTGCTGCGCCAGGCCGAGGTGGCGCTGACCGCCCTGGGGTCCTCCGCCGAGGCGCCGGGTTCGGCCGGTGGACGGGGTGACGTCGCCTTCTACACGGGCAAGGTCGCCGCGGCCTCCTTCTTCGCCCAGAGCGTCCTGCCCCGCATCGCGGCCGAGCGCCGCACGCTGGAGGCCACCGACCAGAGCCTGATGGAGCTGCCCGAAGAGGCCTTCTGACCCCGGCCGTCACCGGCCACGACACCGGCCGCCGACGGCAGACGCCGACCGCACCGACCGCACCGACCGCACCGACCGGCCGACCCTCGGACCGTCCCTGACGGCACAGGTCGGCACAGGCCGGTCCCCGCGGCCGTGGTGTGCGTGACGAGGGGCCGGTCCCGTTCCGACGGGACCGGCCCCTCGTTCTTCTTCTCACCCGTACGGCCCCCGGAGCGTTCTCCCGGAAACCCGACAGGGCTCGGGCGTTGACATCGCCCTCGGTTATTCTCATACTGAGATTGTCTCAACTTGAGAAGGACGTGCGATGAACGAATCCGAGTTCCTGGCCGGCTACGACCCGCGGGACTACCCCGCGGTGGCCGTGACGGTCGACGTGGTGGCGCTCACCATCCGCGGGGGCGGGCTGCGCGTCCTGCTGGTCCGGCGGGGCGAGCAGCCCCACGCGGGACGGTGGTCGCTGCCCGGGGGCTTCATCCGGCCGGACGAGGACCTGCCCCAGGCCGCGGCGCGGGAGCTGGCCGAGGAGACCGGACTGTCCGACCGGGTGCACATCGAGCAGCTCGCCAGCTACGGCGCGCCCGGCCGGGACCCACGGATGAGGGTCGTGTCGATCTCCTACCTCGCCTTCGCTCCGGACCTGCCCGACCCCCGGGCCGGTACGGACGCCTCCGACGCCGCCTGGCACCCCGTCGACAAGGTGCCCGAGCTCGCCTTCGACCACGGCCGGATCCTGGACCACGGCCTGGAACGGGCCCGCGGGAAGCTGGAGTACACCCCGCTGGCCACCGCCTTCGCCGGTGACACGTTCACCATCTCCGAGCTGCGCGGCGTCTACGAGACGGTCTGGGGCGTGCCGCTGCACGCGGGCAACTTCCACCGCAAGATCCTGTCGGTGCCCGGCTTCGTGGAGAGCACCGGCGAGACCACCGAGAGCGGCGGCGCCAGGGGCGGCCCGCGGGCCAAGCTCTACCGGGCCGGGGACGCCCGGCTCCTGCACCCCGCGCTGCTGCGGCCCGCCAGGGAGGAGACGATCAGATGACCACCACGGCCGAGGCGATCGCGCTGGTGACCGCCGCCCGCACGCCCGGCGACCTGTTCGACGGGCCGTCCCCGCACCGGGTCTACCGCACCCTGGCCCGGCTGCTCCACCCCGACCTGGCCCCCGGGGCCGAGGCCGCCGAGGCGTTCACCCGGCTGGCGGAGCTCTGGGCGGCCCGGGGCGGGGCGCCCGAAACGGTGATCACGACCAGGCGGGGGTCCTACCGTCTCGGCGGCGTCCTGTGGCACGGCGCCACGGCCGTGCTCTACCGGAGCGGGCCCGACACACTGCTCAAGATCCCGCGCAGTCACGCCGACAACGACCTCATGCGCCGCGAGGCCGACGCCCTGGAGACGATCGGCCGGGACGGCGACCCGCTGCTCCTGCCGTACGTGCCCCGGCTGGTGGAATCGTTCCGGCACCGCTCGGGCGGGGTCGAACGGCAGGCCAACGTGATCAGCCGGGTGCCGGACGGTTTCGTGAGCCTGGACGAGATCGCCCGGCGGCGACCGGTGCTCGACGCGCGGGACGTGGCCTGGATCTGGCGGCGGCTGCTGGTCGCCGTCGGCGCGGCCCACCGGGCGGGGGTGGTGCACGGCGCGGTGTTCGGGCACCACGTGCTCGTCCACCCCGTCGACCACGGCCTGGTGCTCGTCGACTGGAGCCAGTCGGTCCCGACCGGCACGCCGGTCACCGCCCTGGTGGCCCGGCACCGCGACGACTACCCGCCCGAGGTCATGGCCAGAAGGCCCGCGACCCCGGCGCTCGACATCCAGCTCGCCACCCGGTGCGTGGCCGCCCTCATGGGCGACCGCGCCCCCGTCCCGATCCGGCGCTTCGTCCGGGGAAGCCTGCTCGCCCCTCCGGACGACGCCTGGCGGCTCCTGGCCGAGCTGGACGACCTGCTCGACGACCTGTACGGACCGCGGACGTACCGGCCACTGCGCCTGTGACCGTCCCGTCCGACCCGGCCGGTCCGCCCGGTGCGTGCCGGGCCGGCCCGCGCCCGGACGGCCCCCCGCCGCCCCGGTCGTGCCCGTGATCGCCGGGCTCTCAGAACGTTCCACCCCCGATGCAAGGAGATCCCCCGTGGGAAGCGGAATCTGGTCCACCGACGTCTACTCCGCCGCGGCGAGCTACCGCGCCGCCAAGGGCGCGAGCGCCTTCGCGCACACCGACAGCGGTGCCCGCTCGACGCACCCCGACCTCGACCCGCACGGGGTGACGGCCCGCGAGAGCCGCGACTCCGCCGAGCACCCCGCCTCCCTGGCCGTGGCCGTGCTGTTCGACGTGACCGGCTCGATGGGCGGGGTGCCCCGCCGCCTGCAGACCAGGCTGCCCGACCTGCTCGGGTTGCTGCTCCGCAAGGGCTACGCGACCGACCCGCAGATCCTCTTCGGCGCGATCGGCGACGCCACCTGCGACCGGGCACCGCTCCAGGTCGGCCAGTTCGAGTCCGACAACAGGATGGACGAGCACCTGGGAAAGATCCTGCTGGAGGGCGGGGGCGGCGGCCAGATGCGCGAGTCGTACGAGCTGGCGATGTACTTCATGGCCAGGCACACCTCGATCGACTGCTTCGAGAAGCGGGGCCGCCGCGGCTACCTGTTCATCATCGGCGACGAGATGCCGTACGCGCACGTCAAGCGGCGCGAGGTCGAGAAGGTGGTCGGCGAGCGGATCGAGCGGGACATCCCGATCAAGGAGATGATCGCCGAGCTGACCAGGACCTACGACGTGTACTACATCGTCCCCGCCGGGGCGAGCCACGCCGGGAACGGCGGGGTGCTGGCCGCCTGGCGTGACCTGCTCGGCCAGAACGTGCTGGAGCTGGACGACCTGGACGCCGTCTCCGAGACCATCGCGCTCACCGTCGGCCTCGGCGAGGACGCCATCGACCTGCGGGAGGGGCTGGACGACCTGGAGGAGATCGGCTCGACCGCCGGGACCGCCGTGGGCAAGGCCCTGGCCAGGCTCGACCGCGGCACGCTCGTGGTCGCCGACGGGCTCGACCTGGGAGGCGACAGCGGCGTGCTGCGGCTCTGAGAGGCGCCACCCGCCGCGCGGCGGCCACCGCGAGCACCGCGGCGGGGAGCGCCACCACGAAGGGAGAGGGGCCCGCGGGGAACGCCCGCGGGACCCGGCCCGGCCGTCCCCGGCCGGGTGGAAGACGGACCGAGCCGTCCCCGGCCGGGTGGAAGACGGCCCGGCCGGACGAACCGGCCGGGACGGGCCGGCCGAGAGGACGAGGCCACCGGGGACGACACGGCCGGGACACGACCCGGCCGGACGGACCGCCGGTGGCGACGATGGCGACGATGGCGACGATGGCGACGAACGGGTGATCGTATGGACGAGCATGTGATCGTGACCGACCTCGGTTACGGCGACGCGGGCAAGGGGACGGTCGTCGACTGGCTCTGCGAGCGCAAGCCCGTCCAGGCCGTGGTCAGGTTCAACGGGGGCGCGCAGGCCGGGCACAACGTGGTCCTGCCCGACGGGCGGCACCACACGTTCGCGCAGTTCGGGTCGGGCACGTTCAGGGGGGTGCCGACCCACCTGTCCCGCCTGACGGTCGTGGACCCCCTGGCGCTGGCCCGGGAGGCCGCCCACCTGGCCGGCCTGGGCGTCCCCGACCCGCTCACCCTGCTCACCGTGGACCGCGACGCCCTGCTCGCCACCCCGTACCACGTGGAGGCCGGGCGGGCCAGGGAGCTGGCGCGCGGCGAGGACCGGCACGGGTCGTGCGGCATGGGCGTCGGCGAGACCATGGCCTACGCCCTCGCGCACCCGGATCTGGCGCCGACCGCGGGCGACTGCGAGGAACCGGCCCGGCTGACCCGCAAGCTGCACGCCCTGCGCGAGGCGCTGGGGGTGACCGGGCCGGACGTGGAGGACTGCGTCGCGGCCTTCCGGGCGTTCGCCGAACGGGTGATCCTGGTCGGCTCCTCCTTCGTGACCGCCCTGCTGCGCAGGCGGCCGGTGGTCTTCGAGGGCGCGCAGGGCGTGCTGCTCGACGAGTGGCACGGCTTCCACCCGTACACCACCTGGAGCACGACGACCTTCGCGGGCGCGCTGGAGCTGCTCGACGGGGCGCCCGCGCTGCGGCTGGGCGTGCTGCGGACCTACACCCCCCGGCACGGTCCGGGACCGCTGGTGACCGAGGACCCCGCCCTGGCGCTCCCCGAGGCCCACAACGGCACCGGCCCCTGGCAGGGGCCCTTCAGGACCGGCCACTTCGATGCGGTGGCCCACCGCTACGCGCTCGCGGCCGCCGGTGGCGCCGACGCCCTGGCCCTCACCCACCTGGACGCGCCGGTGTCGCGGATGTGCGTCTCGTACGACATCGGCGAGCTGCCGGTCGGCGCGCCCGGCGATCTGGACCGGCAGGCCCGGCTGACCGCCCGGCTCTCCGGGGCCCGGCCGCGCTACACCGACGGGATCGACGACTGGCCCTCGGCCGTGACGGAGGCCCTGGGAGTCCCGGTGTGGCTGGGATCGGCCGGGCCCACCGCCGCGGACAAGGTCGTTCTGAGTGGTGTCATCGCGCGCGGAAGGGTATGACCATTTCCGTACGCTCCCTTTGCCTGGCGAACGGCCTTATCCGGAGGAATTCATGGGTGTCGGGATCAGCATCTTCTTTCTCACGCTCGGCGCCATCCTCCGTTTCGCCATCGAACCCGACGTCCTCGGCGAGTCGGTGCACATCGACGTGATCGGTCTGATCTTCATGATCGTCGGCGCCGTCGGGGTCGTGCTGAGCGTCGTGATGGCCCCCAGGCGCGGCCAGACGTCCGACAACCGCCTGATGCACCGGGAGAACAACCCGCCGGAGGCCTAGACGCGCCGTCCCGGCGGGCCGGTGGCGCGGCCGGTCCCCCTACACCTCGAACTGGACCGCCGCGCGGGTGGCCATGATCGGCTTGATGTGCTCGGCGATCACGGCCTGGTGCAGCGGGTGGTCGCGGTAGGCGAGGAAGTCGTCGACGCCGTCGAAGTCCGCGACGATCGCGAACTGGTGGTTGCCGGGGCTCACGCCCGCGTCGGCACCGAGGGTGTAGGCACGGATCTCCGGGATGGCCGCGGGCAGCTTTCCGAGTTCCTCCGCGACCCTGGCCCTCTGCTCGCCGGTGGACTCCTCGGCCCAGGTGAACAGCACGACATGCCGGAACATGATCTTCCCTTCGGTTGGGTGCCCGGCCAGCGTACGGCCACGCGTGCCCCGATCCGGCGGCGGGACGGGGTGAGCGGGCGGACGGCGCGACCGTGTTGTGATCCACGTCACGTTCCCGGCCGGGCGCGAACCCGCGGCGGTCCTTGCGGCTACCCACGGGGTGATCCCGGACGACAGGGGTCACCACAGGTGCACGGGCCCGCAGGGCCCTGACAAGGGAGTCGCCGTGAACAAGAGAATGATCGCCGCGATCGCCGGAACGGCCCTGGCCGCCGGGGTGCTCGGGCCGGGCGCGCCCTCCGCGCTCGCCGGTGACGCGACGGGCACGACGAGCACGGTCGGCACGACGGGCACGATCGGCACGACGGGCACGACGGGCACGACGAGCCGGGTCACCGCCGAGACGGGCGCGGCCCGGCCCCCGAAGGGAGCCAGGGCGGTCGTCCGGGTCAGCCCCAACCCCACCGCCAGGCGGGGACAGAAGGTGAGGATCACCGGCCACTGCGGCGGGGGCAGGGGGCTCGGCGCCGTGCTCAGCGGGTTCGGTGACAGGCCGGTGCTGGAGAACGTCCGCATCGTCGACGCCGACCCGAAGGGCTTCGTGGCGGAGGCGACCCTCTCCCGCACGATCGGCAACGGTGTCGGCCCCGTGTTCGTCGACTGCGGCGGCGAGGCGGGCGTGACCCTCCTGGTCACCCACGTCTGACCCGAGCCTTCCTCCGGGGCGGTGGAGCCCGGCGCCGCGCCGGAAAGGGCTTGAAAGGGCCGGGCCCGGAAAGGGCCGGGCCCGGAAAGGGCCGGACCCGGAAACGAGCCAGGACCGGAAACGAGCCGGGAAAAGGCCGAGTCCGGGAAAGGGTGGGGACAAGCCGGGGACGGGCCGGGAAGGGGTCGAGGACAAGCCGGGGATGGGGAGGGGAAAAGCCGAGGGCGGGCCAGGGGACGGACCCCTCCAGGGTGGCCCGTCCCCGGTCCGCCCGCACCCCTCGGTACGGGCGGTCCCCTCAGCCCGGGCGGGCCATCGACCGGCGCGCCGCGGACCTGATCCTTATCCGGCCGGAGCGGCGCGGCACGGGTTCGAGCACGACCTGCCGGGCGCCCTCGGGGACGGACCTGAGGTCATGGGTGATCAGGATCGTCGTACGACCGCTCATGAGCCTGTTGAGCGGTTCCATGATCCGTGCCGCGGTGAGCGTGTCGAGCCCCGTCATCGGCTCGTCGAGGACGAGCACGGGGGCGTCGCGCAGGATCGCCCTGGCGATGGCGATCCGCTGGCGCTGCCCGCCGGACATCAACCGGCCCCGCTGCCCGATCGGCGTCTCGTACCCCAGCGGAAGCGTGCCGACGAAGTCGTGCACGTCGGCCAGGACGGCGGCCCGGACGATGTCGTCCAGGTCGGCGCCGGGGCTGCCGTAGGCGATGTTCTCGCGTACGGTCCCGGAGAAGAGCAGGTTCTCCTGCTGCAGGATCGTGACGTTGTCGCGGAGCGACTCCCGGGTCAGGTCCCGGATGTCGGTCCCGTCGAGCAGGATGCGCCCGGCGGTGGGGTCGTAGAAACGGAGCAGGAGCTTGGCGAGCGTGGACTTGCCCACGCCGCTGGGCCCGGTGCACACGACCAGTTCCCCGGGTTCGACGGTGAACGACAGGTCCCGCAGCGTGGGCCTCGTCCGGTTCGGGTAGGTGAAGCCGACCCCCTGGAACTCGATCCTGCCCTCGCTGCGCCGGGCCAGGTGGACGGCGCCCTCGCGGTCGGCGACGGCCGGCCGGGTCCGCAGGATCTCGATGACCCGGTCCGAGCCCGCCGCCGCCTCGGAGACGGTGAGGGCGATCTGCCCCAGGCTCTGCACGGCCGGGTAGAGGTAGGCGAGGTAGGCCGCGAAGGCGAGCAGCCCGCCGATGGTGAGACGGCCCGAGGCGATCTCCCACGCGCCGAATCCGAGGATGGCGATCAGGCAGACGGTCTCGATGACCTGCACGACGGGTCCGTACAGCGAGGACAGCCACGCCTGCGCCACGTTGGCCCGCAGCCAGGTGCGGCCCTCGGAGTGCAGCCGCTCCGCCTCGGCGTCCTGGCGGTTGTAGGACTGGACCAGCGACTGGTTGGACAGGCTCTCCTCGATGACGCTGTTCATGGCCCCGTTGCTGAGCCGCTCGCGGGCGGCGGCCGTCCTGAACCTGCTCGCGAAGATCTTCGAGACCACCAGGAACGCCGGGACCAGCAGGAACGTCAGCAGCGCCAGGTCCCAGCGGACATAGAAGGCGGCCGCGGAGAAGAAGACGACGCTGGCGAGCGTGGTGAAGAGCTTGACCAGCCCGGACCCGACCAGTTCCTCGATCGCCTCGATGTCGTCGGTGAGCCTGGCCATCAGGTCACCGAGACGGCGGTTGTCGAAGAAGTCGGGCGTGAGGGTCTGGACGTGCCGGAACACCCTGTCGCGCAGCCGCAGCAGGAAGCGCTCGCCGCCCACGGACGTGAGGTAGGCGCCCGCGAACGACACCAGTCCCGACACCGCCGCCAGGCCGAGCCAGCCGAGGGCGGGCATCCAGAACGCCCCCAGGTCCTGCCTGCTCAGCACCTCGTCGACGATGAATCCGAACAGGCCGATCGTGACGACCTCGCACACGGCCGCGACGATCGCGAGCACGCAGCCGGCCACGAGGAACCGGCGGATGCCATGGGTCTGCGGCCAGAACTCACGGAAGGTCCTGCGGATGGAGACCACCGGCGTCTCGGGAGGCCGGCGGACGACGGCCCTCGCCCCGGCGGGCGAGGGCGACTCAGAGAATGAGAACCGACGGTTCACCCGTCGGCTCTCATGTGTTTCAGCTAGCACCGAATTCTGCTAGCACCGTTTCCGGCTACCACCACCAGCCGCCGCCCCCGCCACCGCCGCAGCCACATCCGCAACGACGACGGCGACGGCAGCAACAGCCGCCCCAGTGCAGAGACCGGTTGGTCGGGAAGAGCTGCATGAAACTCATGTGCTTCCCCTTTCGTGCTAGGTTGTCGCACTTTCCATCAACGACGCTAGCACCTATAGCGAGACAAATCACTAAATCCGAGATGCATTATGGATGTTTTAACAAATGACGCGACAAAGCTTCGAAACGCGCTGTTCGTAAAGTCCGGCAAAAGATCCACGGCTTCTCCGGCAGGCCCCACCGGCCCAGGAAGCCGCAGCTTAAAGCTTGATCCAGAGGACGGAAAAGGAGGTTTCCGGATTACCGCGGAAGCGACCCCCATCCGTCGTCCGGAACGGCGCCGGTCCCCGGCGAACGGCTCACCGCACCTGCGGAAGGGCCCGCGACGACAATTGACAGGACCGGTCAGAAATTGTCAGAAGAGGGAGCGCCGGATATGCGGTACGGGCCTTCCGGCCCTTCCACGCCGTCGGCGACCGGCCCTTCCGGTTCTCTGGCGCCGAGGGGAACCGGCGCTTCCCGGGTTCTCCCACCGACCGGGACCGGCCCTTCCTCCGGCACGGTGAGGCGGGAGACCTCCGTCGCGGTGAGGCGGGAGACGGAACGGGCGCGCCCCCTCCGGTGGAGGAGACGCGCCCGTCGCGTCCGGGGGCCTCAGCCCCAGGCGAGCATGCGGAGCGGATCCTCCAGCATGGCGCCGATGTCACGCAGGAAGAGCGAGCCGAGCTCCCCGTCCACCACCCGGTGGTCGAAGGACAGGGCCAGGGTGCAGACCCGGCGCGGCACGATCTGCCCGTCCACCACCCAGGGCATCTCCCTGATCTGCCCGACGGCCAGGATCGCCGACTCGCCCGGGTTGAGGATGGGCGTTCCGGCGTCCACCCCGAAGACGCCCACATTGGTGATCGTGATGGTGCCCCCGGCCATGTCGGCGGGCTGGGTACGGCCCGCCCTGGCGGTCTCGGTGAGGGCGCCGAGGGCGCCCGCCAGGGCCGGCAGGGAGAGCAGGTGGGCGTCCTTGACGTTGGGGACGAGCAGGCCGCGCGGGGTGGCGGCGGCGATCCCCAGGTTGACGCGGTGCTTGACCACGATCTCCTGGTTGGCCTCGTCCCAGGCGGAATTGATCATCGGATGGCGGCGGATCGCCACCAGGACCGCCTTGGCGACCAGCAGCAGCGGCGAGACCTTGACCTCCGCGAAGTCGGGAAGGCCGCGCAGCCGGCGGACCGCCTCCATGGTCGCCGTCACGTCCACCTGGAGGAACTCCGTCACGTGCGGCGCGGTGAACGCCGAGGCCACCATGGCCTGGGCGGTCGCCTTGCGCACGCCCTTGATCGGGATCCGCTCCTCGTCGCCGACGGACCCGACGGACCCGACGACCCCGGCCTGCTGCGGCCGGACGCCGTCGTGGCCGTTCGCGCCGGCGCCGGTACGGGCGTCCAGCACGGCCTGGACGTCCTGCCTGGTGATCGAGCCTTGCGGGCCGGTCCCGGTGATGGTGGTCAGGTCGATCCCGAGGTCCCTGGCCAGCTTGCGCACCGGGGGCTTGGCCAGGACCGCGACCCTGCCCGGGGACGCCGCACCGGCCCTCTCCGCCGCGGGGGCGGGGGCGGGCGCGGAGGCCACCGGGGGCACCGAGGCCACCGAGGCCACCGTCACCGCCGCGGGCACGGGAGACACGGCCGCCGGAGGCGCAGGGACAGGGACAGAGGACGCGGCCTGCGGAGCCGCCTCGGCACCGCCGCCGGACGGCGCCTGCTTGCGGGGGCGCCGCTTGGCCGTGCCGGTCCTGACGCCGTAACCGACCAGGACCGGCTGCCGCGCGCCGGCCGGCGGCTCCGGGACCATGTCCTCGGCCAGCGCGTTCTCCCGGCTCTCCCCGGCGACCGGCGAGGCCGCACCGGAGGCGCCCGGGGCGGGACCCGAGGCGCCGGGGGCGGGACCCGAGCCGTCGTCCACCGCGATGATCGGCCTGCCCACGTCCACGGTCTCGCCCTCGTCCGCCATCAGGGCCGCCACCACGCCCTCGAACGGGCAGGGCAGCTCGACCACGGCCTTGGCGGTCTCGATCTCCACGATGGTCTGGTTGACCGTGACCGGGTCCCCGACCTTCACGTGCCAGCGGACGATCTCCGCCTCGGTCAGTCCCTCGCCCACGTCGGGGAGCTTGAACTCCTTCATCGGCCCCTCCTCAGAACGCGAACGCGCGGTCGACGGCGTAAAGGACCCTGTCCAGATCCGGCAGGTAGTGCTCCTCCAGCTTCGAGGGCGGATAGGGGGTCGAGGGGCCGCCGACCCGCAGCACCGGGGCCTCCAGGGTGTAGAAGCACTCCTCGGTCACCCGGGCGGCGAGCTCGGCGCCGAAGCCGTTGTAGACGGGCGCCTCGTGCACCACGACGCAGCGGCCGGTCCTGCGTACCGACTCGGTGACCTTGGGGAGGTCGAGGGGGTTGAGCGAGCGCAGGTCCAGCACCTCCAGGGAACGGCCGTCGTCCTCGGCGGCCTTGGCCACCTCCAGGCAGGTCTTCACCATCGGCCCGTACGCCAGCAGGGTGAGGTCGGTGCCCGGCCGCACCACCCGGGCCTCGTCGAAGGGGGTCCAGGCGGTGGAGGCGACGTCCACGTCGGCCTTCTCCCAGTAGCGCCGCTTGGGTTCGAAGAACACGACCGGGTCGTCGCAGCGGATCGCCTGCTGGATCATGGTGTAGGCGTCGGACGGGTTGGAGCAGGCCACGACGCGCAGGCCCGCGGTGTGCGTGAAGTACGCCTCGGGCGACTCGCTGTGGTGCTCCACCGCGCCGATGCCGCCGCCGCACGGGATCCGGACCACGACCGGGAGCCTCAGCTTGCCCAGCGAGCGCAGCGGCATCTTGGCGAGCTGGGTGATGATCTGGTCGGCCGCCGGGAAGACGAACCCGTCGAACTGGATCTCGCAGACCGGGCGGTAGCCGCGCAGGGCCAGGCCGATGGCCGTGCCGATGATGCCGGACTCGGCCAGCGGGGTGTCGATGACCCGCTGCTCGCCGAAGTCCTTCTGCAGGCCGTCGGTGACCCGGAACACGCCGCCGAGCTTGCCCACGTCCTCGCCCATGACGAGCACCTTGGCGTCGTCCTCCATGGCCTTGCGCATTCCCTCGTTGAGCGCCTTGGCCAGCGTCAGAACCGTCATGCCTCGAACCCCTCCAGGTAGGTGGCGAACTCGGCACGCTCGGCGTCCACGAGCGGGTGCCTCTCGGTGTAGACGTGGTCGAAGATGGCCAGCGGCTCGGGTTCGGGCATCTCCAGGCAGCGCTTGCGCACGTCGCGCCCGAGCTCGTCGGCCTCGGCGTCGATCGTGTCGAAGAACTCCTGGTCGGCGATCTGGCTCTTGAACATGTAGGCCCGCAGCCGCTCGATCGGGTCCTTGAGCTTCCACGCCTCCAGCTCGGCGGCCACCCGGTAGCGGGTCGGGTCGTCGGAGGTGGTGTGGGCACCCATCCGGTAGGTGAACGCCTCGATCAGCGTGGGGCCCTGGCCGGACCTGGCGTCGGCCAGCGCCTTGCGGGTGACGGCCAGGCAGGCGAAGACGTCGTTGCCGTCGACCCGCACGCCCGGGAACCCGAACCCGCTGGCCCTGCGGTACAGCGGGATGCGCGTCTGCTTCTCCAGCGGCTCGGAGATGGCCCACTGGTTGTTCTGGCAGAAGAACACCACCGGCGCGTTGAACACCGACGCCCAGATGAACGCCTCGTTCACGTCGCCCTGGGAGGTGGCGCCGTCACCGAAGTAGACGATCGAGGCGGCCTCGGCGCCGTCGCGCTGGATGCCCATGGCGTAGCCGACCGCGTGCAGGGTCTGGCTGCCGATCACGATGGTGTAGAGGTGGAAGTTGTGCTCGGCCGGGTCCCAGCCGCCGTGGTTGACCCCGCGGAACAGGCCCAGCAGGTTCAGCGGGTCCACCCCCCGGCACCAGGCGACACCGTGTTCGCGGTAGGTGGGGAAGGCCATGTCGGCCTCGGTCAGTGCCCGCCCGGAGCCGATCTGGGCGGCCTCCTGCCCGAGCAGCGAGGCCCAGATGCCCAGCTCGCCCTGGCGCTGCAGGGCGACGGCCTCCAGGTCGACCCGGCGGACCAGGACCAGGTCCCGGTAGAGTCCGCGGATCTCCTCGGGCGTCAGGTCGATGTCGTAGTCGGGATGCTCGACCCGTTCTCCTTCGGGGGTCAGCAGCTGGATGAGCTCCGGAGGTGCTTCCGCACCACGAGAGGCGTCGACTGTCACGTGCCGCTCCTGTGTGCTCGGGGCCGTCTGGATGGGTTCGCCACCGCCGTCCGGCCGATTCGCGACGCGTTCGCCCTATCTGGTGGTAGTTCATCCGCGTCTGTGGCCATCGTGGCAGAGGTCACATGCATCTGCGCAAGACCTACCGGGGCGTCCATATGCTCCCCGTTCCCCTGGCGTCTGCTTTCACCCGCCGTTTCCGGGCCCGGCGACGGCCCGGCGACGGCAGGGCGGTCGTGACACGGCCCCGGCTCCGCGAGGCGCCCGGGGCCCGTTACTCTTGAGCTCCGCACCGTCCCCGTCGCAACCAGGAGGAACGCCGTGGCGCGCGTCATCGTCGACGTCATGCTGAAGCCGGAGATTCTCGACGCGCAGGGGCAGGCGATCGCCCGTGCTCTGCCGCGGCTCGGCTTCTCGGGGGTCTCGGCGGTACGCCAGGGCAAGCGGTTCGAGGTCGAGATCGACGGCCCCGCCGACGAGGCGGCCCTTTCGGACGTCCGAAAAATGGCCGAAACGCTTCTCGCCAACACGGTGATCGAGGACTACGTCGTCACCGTGGAGTCATAGACCGTCACAGACGGTTGACCAAACGCCCACATCTGGCCATATCCATCCATATGGACAGAGCAATCCCACGGCTTGACCACCAGTCAATAACATTACGGTTATTTTGCGGTTAGCCCGGATTCTGCAGGGAAGCCTTCACGGTGGTGACGTCTGACCCCGGGAGGAAACCGGTGGACATGGAGTTCTCGTTGGCTCTGCCACGACAGGCCGTCGGTATTCCGATGGTCCGCAGGGCGCTCGGTGACTCCCTGTGCTCGCTCGGAGTCACCGAGGAGTGCATCTCCGACATCCTGCTCGCGGTCACCGAGGCGTGCGCCAACGCCGTACGGCACGGGGGTCCGGCCAACCGCTACGAGGTGGAGACCTCCATCGGCGAGGGCCGCTGTGACGTCCGCATCATCGACCGGGGCCAGGGGATCGTCCGGGTGCCCGAGCACTACCCGCCGTCGGACGCCGAGAACGGCAGGGGCCTGCTCATCATGCAGGCGGTGGTGGACGAGATCTCCTTCGACATCGCCCCCGGCAGGGGCACGGTCGTGCACCTGCGCAAGCGCCTCGACTGGGACGACGAGGCCGTCTTCTCGCGCGACCGGGTGCTCGCCGCCGTGTAGAGCCGCACAGCCCCGTCCCGGATGCCCGTCGTGCGGGCGCCCGTCCGGGATGCCCCACCGTGCGGGCCCGTCCCGGGCGCCGTACCGGAGACGTCGTGCCACGCGGGGCGGGCCGTGGCCCGTCCGGCGTGGGATCCGCCACTCCGCGCGTGAGCTCTCACCCGGAGCGGATAGCCTGGACGCACCGCCGCAGACCGACGTCCGATGTGTGAGACGCCGGCGCGGCGCCCGTTTGTGGAGGGGAACGCTGCCATGAGTGCTGCCCGCGTGGGCGTCGTCACTTTTCCCGGAACGCTCGACGATCAGGACGCGGCCCGCGCCGTGCGCCATGCGGGCGGTGAAGCCGTCCCGCTCTGGCACGCGGACCCCGACCTGAAGGGGGTGGACGCGGTCTTCCTGCCGGGCGGGTTCTCCTACGGGGACTACCTGCGCTGCGGCGCCATCTCCAGGTTCGCGCCGCTGATGGAGGAGCTGATCCCGGCCGCCGGGGCGGGACTGCCGGTGCTGGGCACCTGCAACGGCTTCCAGATCCTGTGCGAGGCCCACCTGCTGCCCGGGGCGCTGATGCGCAACGCCGGGCTGCACTACGTCTGCCGCGACCAGGGCATCCGGGTGGAGAACACCGCCACCCCCTGGACGTCCGACTTCACCGAGGGCCAGGAGATCGTCCTGCCCGTCAAGCACGGCGAGGGCCGCTACGTCGCCGACCCGGCCACGCTGGCCGCGCTGGAGGCCGCAGGCCAGGTCGTCTTCCGCTACTCCGGCGGCAACCCCAACGGTTCCCTGAACGACATCGCGGGCATCCGCAACGAGGCCGGCAACATCGTCGGGCTCATGCCGCACCCCGAGCACGCCGTCGAGGACCTCACCGGGGCCCCGAGCACCGACGGGCGCGCCTTCTTCTCCTCGATCCTGAAGACGATGGTGAACGCATGACCCTCGACACCGTCAAGCGGGCCGAGGCCACCCCCTCAGAACCCCAGCCGTACGCCGAGCTCGGCATGAAGACCGACGAGTACGAGCGGGTCCGCGAGATCCTCGGCCGCCGGCCCACCGGCTCCGAGCTGGCCATCTACAGCGTCATGTGGAGCGAGCACTGCTCCTACAAGTCCTCCAAGGTGCACCTGCGCCAGTTCGGCACCAAGGCCCCGGAGTCGGCGGCGCTGCTCGTCGGCATGGGCGAGAACGCCGGCGTGGTGGACGTCGGCGACGGCTGGGCCGCCACCTTCAAGATCGAGTCCCACAACCACCCGTCCTACGTCGAACCCCACCAGGGCGCGGCGACCGGCGTGGGCGGCATCGTCCGCGACATCATGTCCATGGGCGCCCGGCCGATCGCGGTGATGGACGCGCTGCGCTTCGGCGCCGCGGACGCCCCCGACACCCGGCGCGTGCTGCCCGGCGTGGTCGAGGGCATCAGCCACTACGGCAACTGCCTCGGGCTGCCCAACATCGGCGGAGAGGTCGTCTTCGACCCCTGCTACATCGGCAACCCGCTGGTCAACGCGCTCTGCGTGGGCCTGCTCCGCAAGGACCAGATCAAGCTCGCCGTGGCCCCCGGGCCGGGCAACAAGGTCGTCCTGTTCGGCGCGCTGACCGGCCCCGACGGCATCGGCGGCGCCTCGGTGCTGGCCTCGGCCACGTTCGAGGACGAGTCGCAGGCCAAGCGCCCCAGCGTCCAGGTCGGCGACCCCTTCATGGAGAAGCTGCTGATCGAGTGCTGCCTGGAGCTCTACCAGGCGGACGTGGTGGTCGGCATCCAGGACCTCGGCGCCGCCGGTGTCTCCTGCGCGACCACCGAGCTGGCCGCCAAGGGCACCGGGGGCATGGACGTCAGGCTCGACCTGGTGCCGCTGCGCGATCCCTCGCTGCGGCCCGAGGAGATCCTGATGAGCGAGTCGCAGGAACGGATGATGGCGGTCGTCACCCCCGACGACATCGACGCCTTCATGGCGATCTGCGCCAAATGGGACATCCCCGCGACCGTGATCGGCGAGGTCACCGACTCCGGCCGACTGGTGATGACCTGGCACGGCGAGACCATCGTCGACATCCCCCCGGGCACCGCGGCCGACGAGGGCCCGGTCTACGAGCGGCCGTTCCACGAGCCCGCCGGTCAGGCCGCGCTGAACGGCGACGACCCGGCCCGCCTGCCCCGCCCGGACGACCTGCGCGCGACGCTGCTGCAGCTGCTGGGCTCGCCGAACCTGGCGTCCAAGGAGTGGGTCACCTCCCAGTACGACCGCTACGTGCGCGGCAACACCGTGCTGGCCCAGCCCGCCGACGCGGGCGTGCTGCGCATCGGCGAGGTCATGCCCGGCGCCGAGGAGACGACCCGGGGCATCGCGCTGGCCACCGACGGCAACGGCCGCTACGCCCGCCTCGACCCGTACGCCGGGGCGCAGCTCGCCCTCGCCGAGGCGTACCGGAACGTCGCCGTGACCGGGGCGACCCCGCTGGCGGTGACCAACTGCCTGAACTTCGGCTCCCCCGAGGACCCCGAGGTCATGTGGCAGTTCTCCGAGGCCGTGCGCGGCCTGGCCGACGCCTGCAGGACCCTCGGCGTACCGGTGACCGGCGGCAACGTCTCGTTCTACAACCAGACCGGCTCCGTGCCGATCCATCCGACGCCGGTCGTCGGCGTGCTCGGCGTCATCGAGGACGTGGCCGGCCGGGTGCGGTCGGGCTTCACCGGGGAGGGCGACCGGATCGTGCTCCTCGGCGAGACCGAGGAGGAGTTCGGCGGGTCGGAGTGGGCGCACGTGGCCCACGGCCACCTGGGCGGGCTGCCGCCCGTGGCGCGCCTGGAGTCCGAGCGCGACCTGGCGCTCGTCCTGGCCGAGGCCGCCTCGCAGGGGCTGCTGACCGGTTCCCACGACCTGTCCGACGGCGGGCTGGCCATCGCGCTCGCCGAGGCGTGCCTCGCCCAGGGCGTCGGCTGCACGGTCGCGCTCACCGGGCAGGACGCGTTCGTCGACCTGTTCAGCGAGTCGTCGGCCCGCGCGCTGGTCACCGTCAGGCCCGAGTCGTTCGACGCCTTCGCGGAGCTGTGCGCGGCCCGCGAGGTGCCCTGCTACGGCCTGGGCACCACCGGCGGCGACGCCCTGCGGGTGGAGGGTCTCCTGGAGGTCCCGGTCACCGAGCTCCGCGAGGTCCACACGGGCACCCTGCCCGCCATCTTCGGCTGAGGCCGCCGCGTGGGTCTCGCGCGGAACGGACGTGTACCGGCCGGGTCCAGGGGCTGCCGCCCCGGGACCCGGCCGGTCTCGTATATGTGGATCACGCGGTGACGCGCCGGCCGGCGGGACGAGATGTCGATGTCCCCGTCCCGCCAGGTGGCGGCGCGTCACCACGAACGGGCCGTGCGGTCAGGCGGGCGCGGATCGGCCGGGGGCGCCCGGCCCGCGCGGCGCGCGCCCGAGGGTCACTTCTTGACGCAGACCACGTAGACGGTGCCCTTGGCCGAGGCGGAGAAGGTCTGTGCCTGGACACCACCGGAGGCGGGGGCCTTGGCGGAGCCCTTCGTGGCGCTCGGGGTGGCGCTCGGGGCGCTGCCCTTGTCGGTGCCCTGGGCGTCCGAAGCGGCTTCCCTGTCGGCGCTCTGGGCGTCGAAGATCCCGTAGTCCCTGTTCAGGCCCACCGTCCAGGTGGTCGCCGAGGACGGGTAGGTGCCGGTGACCACGAAGTACTTCATGGCGGTGAGGGAGTAGCCGCCGCCGGTCGCGACGTCTCCGCCGTCACAGCTGACCGAGGCGCTGCCGTCGTTGCTCAGGCTGAAGTTCCTGGTGTTGACGTAGGTGGTCAGCGCGGCGCTGTCGCCCGGCTCACCCTTGGGACCCTGCGGACCGGTGTCGCCCTTGGGACCCTGAACGCCCGGCTTGCCGTCGTCACCCTTGGGGCCCTGCGCGCCGGTGTCACCCTTCGGGCCCTGAACGCCCGGCTTGCCGTCGTCACCCTTGGGGCCCTGCGCGCCGGTGTCACCCTTCGGCCCCTGAGCGCCGTCCTTGCCGTCCACGCCCTTCGGCCCCTGCGGGCCGGTCCTGCCCTGGAAGCCGCGCGGCCCCTGCGGGCCCTGCGATCCGGTGTCGCCCTTCGGTCCCTGCGGGCCCCTCGGACCCTGGGGGCCCTGCGGCCCGGCCGAGGCGATGCCCTCCTGGGTCTGGGTCGTCTGGCCCCACCTGACCCGGAACTCGGTCGGCCGGCACTTGGCCGTGGCGTTGACGATCCGGGCGTACCTCGTCTGCTTGTGGACGCACGCGTGAACCTCGGCACCCGCCGATGAGGCGACGGCGCTACCGCTCGCGGTGAACAGGGTTCCGGCGAGCACGCCGACGGTCACGACGGCGAGCGTGCGTCCGCCCGGTAACTTGACAGCCACAGGGCTTCCTTTCTGCGACACCAGAGCCTGGTGTGATGGGAGAGACACGTAATACACGTTTCAACCGTTCCAACGGTTGGCGACGCGTACATCACGCTTCGGCCTCGGAGGAACCGCGTCGTGTCCGCAGGCTCGTGAGCGTGTCCAAGGACGCCCTCCGGTACGGGCCGCGTACGGGATAATCGGTCCGTTCGGGGGAATCCCGCCCGCTGGGCGTGGACGGACACCACAGGGAACCGACCGGGTTCTCCAGACGCGGAGGCCACCGTGCCGACCATCGATCCGACAGGCGCGGTCATCGACGACCGTGCCGGACGGGAACCGTACCTGCCACCGGCGACACAGCCGGTCCGCACCCTGGTATGGATCCTGCACCTGGCGTTACCGATGCTCGGGCTCTGGCTGTTGCTGGCCGAGCCGGACCTGAACATCGTGCTGCACGACAAGCCCACCCACTTCTGGCTGATCATCGCGGTGGCCGGGATCAACCTCGTCCTGGGCCTCATGGTCGGCCAGGCCTCGGCCAGGCGGGCGGACGCCCGGCTGCTGCTCGTCTCCCTGGTCTTCCTCAGCGGTGCCGGGTCGTTCCTGGTGCACGGGCTGACCACACCGGGGATCATCCTGGACCTGGACAAGGCCAGCTACGGCTTCGACCTCTCCCACCCGGTGGGGCTGATCCTGGCCTCGGTGTTCGCGTTCGCCTCGGCGCTGCCGCTGGGCGAGCGGGCGGCCTCGGCCGTGATCCGGCACCAGATGTGGCTGCGCGGCGGGCTCGCCGCCCTGATCGCCGCGTGGGGCGTCGCGTGCCTGATGCCGGACCTGACGCCGCTGAGCGACGAGCCGCCCTCCGCCCCCGGGGGCGTCGGCCTGGGCGGGGCCGAGTGGATCGGGGTGGCCCTGTTCGTCGCCGCGGCCGCGATGATGTTCCAGCTGCACCGCAGGCGTCCCGCGGCCGTGCTGATCAGCCTGGTCACCGCGTACGCGCTGCTGGCCGAGACGTTGGTCGCGGGGCTGTCGCACCGCAACTGGCACCTGTCGTGGTGGCTCTGGCACGTGCTGCTGACCATGGCGTTCGTCTTCGTGGCCTACAGCGCCTACCTGAAGTTCCGCCGGGAGGGCAGCAGCGCGGGGCTGTTCGACTCGGTGGCGCTGTCGGCCACGGTCCGCAGGATCAGGGCCGACTACGAGGCCGCCCTGGAGGAGCTCGTCGGCCACCTGCGGCGCAGGGAGGAGCGTGACGGGGGCGGGGTCCCCGTCGCGGACAGGCTGGCGGGCAAGTTCGGCCTCACCGAGGCTCAGGTCGCGGTGCTCGACCGGGCGGGCGAGGCGCTGGCCAACGAGCGGGAGCTGACCGACCGGCTCACCGCGCTGGTGGAGACCGGCCGGCAGGCCCGCGTGGGCCTGCCGGAGAGCGAGATGCTCTCCCAGAGCCTCGACCGCATCCGGCAGGCGTACGGGGACGTCCGCATCAAACTGGTCGACAACGGGCGGGTCACGGTCAGCTCCAGGGAGTACGGCCAGGCGGACTTCCCCGGTGACCGGCCGATCCGGCTGGAGGGGAAGATCGTCCACCCGCTGACGGTCAAGGGCAGGCTCGCCGGGGCGCTGGAGGTGCCGCTCGGCAGGACGGCGCAGGACGAGGCGCTCGCCGCCACGCTGGCCGGCCAGCTCTCGCTCTCCCTGGAGAACGCCCGGCTCTACAGCGAGCTGGAGACCCTCTTCCGGCAGTACATGTCGCCGGACGTGGCCCAGTCGCTGCTGGCCGACCCGCAGACCGCCGCGCTCGGCGGCGAGCTGGTCGAGCTGACCGCGCTCTTCGCCGACCTGAAGGGGTTCACGAGCTTCTCCGAGCGGGTGGCGCCCGGGGAGATCGTCGAGATGCTCAACCGGTACCACACCGCGGCCGTGCCCATCGTGCTCGGCAACGGCGGCACGATCGTGCAGTTCGTGGGCGACGCGCTGCTCGCGCTGTTCAACGCCCCGGCCCGGCAGGCCGACCACGCCCTCGCCGCGGTACGGGCGGGCCTGGCCATGCAGGAGGCGGCCGAGGAGATCGCCGCGGGGACGCCCGGGTACCCCCGCTTCAGGATCGGCATCAACACCGGCGAGGCGCTCGTCGGCAACATCGGCAGCCCCGAGCTGCGCGGGTTCAACGCGATGGGCGACTGCGTCAACGTGGCGGCCCGGCTGGAGGGCATCGCCGAGCCGGGCAGCGTCGTGATCGGCCAGACCACCCTGGACCTGATCGGCCCCGGGGTCAAGACCCGATCGCTGGGCTGGCTCAACCTCAAGGGGAGGGAGCAGCCCGTCCATGCCTATGTGCTCTCTGAACTGTCGTAGAAATACCTTTCGCCGTCCGAGGCGCGAGGACACAATCGAGATCGCCAGGAGGTGGTCATGACGTCTTCCCCTTCCCCCGAGCCGGGCGAGTTCATCACGAAGCTCACGAGTGAGGAGGTCGCGGACCTGTACGCCGCGGGGCGGCCCAGACACTGGGACAGGGGCGCGACGATGTTCACCGAGGGTGACGTCTCCGACTGGGTGCTGCTCCTGACGTCGGGCCGCGTCAAGGTGTCCTCGCACACCGCGGCCGGCGGTGAGGTGGTGCTCGCGATCCGCGGGCCCGGCGCGCTGATCGGCGAGTTCGCGGCCATCGACGGGCTGCCCCGCTCCTCCACGGTCACCGCCCTCGAACCCGTCGAGGGGATCACGATCCGCGACTTCCCCGCCTACCTGCAGGAGCACGGCAGGGTCGCGGTGCTGCTGATGAAGATGCTGATCGGCAAGATGCGCGACTCCGACCGCAAGCGGATCGAGTACGGCGCGTTCGACACCACCGGCCGCGTGGCCACCCGGCTGATCGAGCTGGCCGAGCGCTACGGCGAGCCGTCCAACGGCGGGGTGCGGGTCGCGCTGCCGCTCTCCCAGGACGAGCTGGCGGGCTGGACCGGGGCCTCGCGGGAGGCTGTCAGCAAGGCGCTGCGCTCCCTGCGCGACCGCGGTCTGATCGAGACGGGCCGGCGGCGCGTGATCGTGCACGACATGGAGGGGTTGCGCAAGCGGGCCCGCTGAGACGGCGCGCGGGGGCTTCCGGGCGGGCCGGACCGACAGGACGTGCGAGGGCTTCCGGGCGGGCCGGACCAAGATCGGCGTACAACGTACGTCAGACTGAGGTTCATGGTCGCAATCCCCCAAGACCTGCCCGGATCCCCCGAATACCTCTCCAGGCTCCGCTACGCATGGCGGGTCTGCTCGGTCACCAGCCTCGGCCTGGTCATGATCGGCATATCCGGCAGCACGCTGAACGTCGCCCTTCCCACCGTGGTCAGGCACTTCCACGCGGACGCGTTCGCGGCCGGCTGGGTGCTGCTGGCCTTTCTGCTCGTCAACACCGCGACGCTGGTGTTCTTCGGGCGGGTGGCCGACCTGATGGGCCGGCGGGAGGTCTATCTGGCGGGGTTCGTCCTGTTCACCGCGGGGTCGCTGCTGGCCGGTCTCTCGCCCGGCATCTGGTTCCTGATCGCGATGCGCGCGGTGCAGGCGGTCGGGGCGGCGATGATCCTCGCCAACGGAACCGTGATCATCACCGACGCCTTCCCCCCCGACCGGCTCAGCCAGGGCATGGGCGTCTACATCGGCACCCTGTCGGTCGCCCAGCTCGCCGGCCCCACCCTGGGCGGCCTGATCGCCGAGACCGCGGGCTGGCAGTGGATCTTCTGGATGAACGTGCCGGCCGGGCTGATCGCCCTGACCTGGGGCGCGTTCACGCTGCGCCGGGTCGCCCGGGGGCCGCGCCGTTCGGTGGACGCGACCGGCAACCTGATCGTGTTCGCCGCCCTGTCCGCCGCCCTGATCGCGCTGTCGGAGGCGGGGTCACGGGGGCTGTCCAGCCCGGTGGTGATCGTCGGTGCGGTGATCACGGTGGTGCTGGTCCCGCTGCTGGTCGTGGTGGAGCGCCGGGCGGCGCACCCCGTCCTGGACGTGCGGCTGTTCGGCGAGCGCATGCTGGCCTTCGCCAACCTGGCCTCCTTCTGCAACGCGCTGGCCCGCTCGGCGCTGATCCTGCTCGTCGCCCTGTACTTCCAGGCCGCCAGGGGGGTCGACGCGGTCACCGCGGCCCTGGGCGTGCTGCCGGTGCCCGTGGGCATGGCCCTGGCCTCCCCGGTGACGGGCGCCCTCGGCCGCCGGATCCGGCCGTACGCGCTCTCGGTGGGAGGCGCCCTGCTGAGCGCGGCCGGGCTGGGCGTCCTGTTGCTGAACGTCGACCCCGCCACGCCGTACTGGATCATCGGGGTGGGGTTGTTCCTGTGCGGCTGCGGCAGCGGCACCTTCCTGACCGGGAACACCACGCAGGTCATGTCCGCCCTGCCCGCGGGGAGCCTGGGCGTGGTGAACGGCTTCCGGCTCATGATCATGAACGTCGGGATCGTGCTGAGCGTCGCCCTGACGCTCAGCGTCCTGACCGGCTCGGTCACCCCCGAGCTGCGCGCGCAGGTGTACGCGGGCACCCTGTCGCGCGTCTCCCCCGTGGCCGTCGAGCAGCTGATGACCGGCTTCAGGACGACCTACGCCGTCCTGTTCGCCGTCGCCCTGGCCGGAGCGCTGATGGCCGCCCTCGCCCGCTCCCGCCGCCCCACCGACCCGGTGCCCTGATCGGCGGCCGCGGGGAACCGCGCGGCGTCACCGGCCGGAGGTACGGGCGGCCAGCGTCTCGATTCCGGTGATCAGGAGGTCGACGCCGAAGGTGTCGTAGAGGCCGGGGGGCCCGTCCTCGGACAGCGGGACGGCCATCTCCACGATGTGCGGGTAGACGTCCGGCGGCAGCGACTGCAGCCTGACCCTCTTCAGGCGCGTCCGCTCGGCCATCTCCGGCTCGGACAGGCCGGGAACGCAGTGCCTGGTGGGGCCCGCCGCCAGCGCGATCGCGCCCTGGAGCAGGTACTGGGAGATCATGCAGATCTCGTCGGGGGAGAACCCTCCGCGCTTGGCCAGGCCGAGGCTGGTGTCCCACACCCGCAGGAAGGCGGGCACCTCCAGGTGCTCCACCTCGCTGAGCACGGACGCCGCGCACGGGTGCCGCCGCAGGATCCGCACCAGGCCGGTGACGAGCTCGCGGAGCCGCTCCTGCCACGGGCCGGCGTGCTCCTGGCCGATCACGAACCCCTCGACCAGGTGGTCGGCCATCGCGACGGTGAGCTGCTCCTTGTTCTTGAAGTGCCAGTAGAGCGCCATCGGCGTGACGCCCAGCTCCTGGGCCAGGCGCCGGATGGTCACCGCGTTCAGCCCTTCGGCGTCACCGATCTCCAGCGCCCGCTCGACGACCGCCTCGCGGGTCAGTTTTCCCATCACGCTTGACAACTATACGCCGTACGAGTTCCACTGTGCACCGTACATGTACGACGTATAAGTACAGCGTAGAGGAAATGGGATGACGGATACCCGCAGGTGGGGGGCACTGGGAGCGATCTCCCTGGCCACCTTCATGACCTATCTCGACAACAACGTGGTGAACGTGGCGCTGCCGACGATCCAGCGCGATCTCGGGTTGAGCGTCTCGGGCCTGGAATGGATCGTGAGCGGCTACATCCTGGTGTTCGCCGGGCTGATGCTCGTGGGCGGGCGCCTGGCCGACGTCTTCGGGAGGCGGCGGATCTTCCTGATCGGCCTGGTGGTGTTCACCGCCGCGTCGCTGGCGGCCGGGCTGTCCACCGGAGGCGGCATGCTCATCGCCACCAGGGCCGTACAGGGGGTGGGCGCGGCGCTTTTGACCCCCACCGCGCTGGCACTGCTCACCTCGGTCTTCCCGGACCCGCGGGAGCGCGCGACCGCGGTCGGCCTGTGGAGCGCGGTGGGCGCGCTGGCGCTGGCCCTCGGGCCGTTGACCGGCGGGCTCATCAGCGAGCGCTGGCACTGGGGCTGGATCTACCTGATCAACGTGCCGATCGGGGTGGTGACGTTCGGCCTCGGCCTGTGGGCCATCAGGACCGGCCCGCCGGAGCGGGTACGGCGCGGCCTCGACGTCCCCGGGCTGGCGACCTCCGGCCTGGCCCTGTTCGCGCTGACGTACGCGCTCATCGAGGGCGCGGGGGCCGGGTGGACCTCGCCGGTCATCCTGGGCGCGTTCGGGATCGCGGCCGTCTCCGCGCTGGCGTTCACGACGATCGAGATCAGGAGCCGGGAGCCGATGATCGATCTGTCGCTGTTCCGGTCGAGGGTGTTCAGCGGGGGCACGCTCTCGATGGGCCTGTGGTCCTTCGGCGTGTTCGGGATCTACTTCTTCACCGCGCTGTACCTGCAGAACGCGCTGGGCTTCTCCCCGATCGAGGCCGGTGCGGCGTTCGTGCCGATGGCGCTGCTGATGGCGGTCAGCGCGGCCGTCGCGCCGAGGCTGGAACGGGCCGCCGGGACCGCGCCGGTCGTGGCGGCCGGGCTCGCGCTGATGGCCGTGGCGGTCTTCGGGATCTCGTTCGTCGGACAGGGCGGGTCGTACGGCGACCTGCTGCCGTGGTTCCTGCTCTACGGACTGGGTGGCGGCATGCTGGTGCCGCTCACCACCGCGATCCTGGGCACGCTGCCCGCCGGCCGGACGGGGATCGCCTCGGGTGTGCTGAACGTCTCGCGCGAGGTCTTCGGCCTGCTCGGGATCACGCTGCTGGGAGCGGTACTGAGCGCTCGGCAGTCGGCGTCGCTGGCCGAGGGGGCCGGGCAGGCGGTGGCCTTCCTGGACGCCTACCGCGACACGCTGGTCGTCGCCGCGGTCATCATCGCGGTGGGCGTGCCGGTCAGCCTGCTGTCGCTGCGGATCGGCCGCTCCCCGCGGCGACCGGCCGCGTCCGCCGGGCGACCCGCCGTCCCGGTGGGGTGACGGACCTCCGGCGGAGGAACACCCGTCCCCGGTCCCGTCGGGAGGCCGTGACGTGCCCGTGCCCGTTCCCGCGCGGCTCCCCTGCCCGCGCCGACATGACCGGCATAATCGAGACGACCGGCCGGGCCGTACGGCGACCCGGCACCGGACCGGCGTCCCGGGCCCCGTCCACCTCGCTCCCTCCGAACCCGTGTCCCCACCCGGCGGGCACGCCGCCGCCCGGGTGCCCGGCAGGAGGAGCACATGCGTTCGGTGACACCGGTGGTGACGGCCGTCGTCCTCGTGACGGGGCCGGGCGTCCCGGCCGGGCATGACGCCGCCCCCACCCCCGCACCGCGCGCCACGACCTCCCCGGCCGTTCCGGCCGAGATCCCGGCCACGGCGGGCACCGCGAAGGGCGTCACGACCGGGACGGCCGCCGCAGGGCCCTCGGGAGGGGACGGGATCCCGCCGGCGTGGCGGGACGTGGCGTCGCTGCGCGTCCTTCCCCGGTGGCCGCGCCAGGCGAGCCACGTCCGGGTGTTCGTGCACTGCCCTCCCGGATCGGACCACGCGATCATCGGCTCCACCGCGTTCACCCTGAAGGGATCGAGACGCCTCTACCGGGAGGTGGGGCTCGGGCTCTCCGGCCGGGGCCTGGCGCACCGCGCCGTGTCCGTCTCCTACTCCGCCCTGCCGGGCCGCCACGGGGCCTGCCTGAGGTGCGTGAAGGTCACGGTGGACGAGCGACCCGCGTCCGGCGGATCCAGGTGATCGGCCGGGACTCCGCACCCCTGCGCGTGCGAAGGTTCAGCGTCCGGCAGTTCTTCGACCGGTGATCCCGGATTCCCGGTGAGCTCCGGGAGGTGATCCCGGGATCCCGGAGCGCTCCGGGAAGGGAACGGCCCCGTCCTCACCGCCCACGGCGAAGTGGTGAGGACGGGGCCGTTCCTGTGAACCGGTCCTTCAGGCCCCGGTCAGGAACCGATCCGGCCGCCTCGGGCGTGCCAGGCGACCACCACGGACGGGCGGGGCTGGGAGGTCCCGCCGTCGGGCCAGTGGCTGCTGGGGTTCTCAACGGTGGCGCCGTTGGTCTCGCCGGGGTGCTGTACGGCGACGAAGACGCTGCGCCGGTCCGCGGTGACCAGCGGGCCGCAGGTCTCCGCACCGACCGGCATGCTCAGGAACTGCTTCAGGTGGCCGCGCTCGGGACCCTGGACCGGCATGGCGAACAGGCCGTCGTGGGCGCCGAGCTGGTTGCCGTCGGTGGAGATCCAGAGGTTGCCCTCGGGGTCGAAGGCGACGTTGTCCGGGCAGGAGATCGGCGAGACCTGGCTCTTGTCGAACCCGGAGAAGTAGGTCGCGGGGTCGTCCGGGTCACCGCAGACCAGCGGCAGCCACCAGGCGAAGGTCGTGGCCCCGGCGTCGTTGCGCCGCTCGACGATCTCCAGGACGTGGCCGTGCTTGTTGGCGGGGCGCGGGTTGGCCTCGTCCACCTGGGCCGGGGTCCGGTTGGAGTTGTTGGTCAGGGCCACGTAGACGCCGCCGGTGACGGGGTTGCGCTCCACGTCCTCGGGACGGTCCATCTTGGTCGCCCCGACCTTGTCTGCCGCCGACCGCGTGTAGACGAGCACCTCGGCGGCCGTCATGCCGGGCACGTGCGAGACGTTGCCGGTGACCAGCGGGATCCAGGTCCCGGAGCCGTCGAACCGCCCGTCGGCGGGGAGCTTCCCGCTGCCGTCGATCTCCGTGGCCGGGCTGTCGCCGGTGAAGCGGGCCACGTACAGCGTGCCGTCGTCCAGCAGCGTCCGGTTGTGCCGGTCGAAGCCCGGGATGTAGCGCTTCCTGGAGACGAACTTGTAGACGTACTCGAACCGCGAGTCGTCGCCCATGTAGGCCACCACCCGGCCGTCGGCGGCCAGGGAGGTGGTGGCGCCCTCGTGGCACATCCGGCCCAGGGCGGTGCGCTTGATCGGGGTGGAGTCGGGGTCGAACGGGTCGATCTCCACGATCCAGCCGGTGCGGTTGACCTCGTTGGGGTGCTTGGCCAGGTCGAAGCGCTCCTCGACCCGGTCGAAACGGCGGTTGCCGCTCGGGATCGCGCTGGTGGTGTTCACCGCGTACCGGGCCAGGAAGGGCTTCTGGGCCTCGGGCACGGCGGTGCCGTTGACGAAGTACTGGTTGAAGTTCTCCTCGCCGCTGAGCACCGTGCCCCACGGCGTGGTGCCGCCCGCGCAGTTGTTCAGCATGCCGACCGGCCTGGTGCCCGCCGGGTCGGCGGCGGTCTTGAGCAGGTCGCTGCCGGCCGCCGGGCCGGTGAACCTCATGGGGGTGTGCACGGTGATGCGGCGGTTGTAGCGGCGCGACCCCCGGGTGACCAGCTTCCACTGACCGGAGGAGCCCACCCGCTCGATCTCGACCACCGAGCCGCCGTGGGCGGCCATCCCGATCCTGATCTGCTCCTCGGTCGCGGCGGTGCCGTCGGTGTAGCCGCGGAACATCAGGTTCTCGTCGGTGTACTCGTGGTTGACCCAGAGCAGGCCGCGCCGCTGGCCCAGCGGGAAGAGCGTCACGTAGTCGCAGTTGTAGCCGAACTGGGCGGCCTGGGCCTCGGCCGTCTGGTTCTCGAAGTCGAACGCGGGGGCGCCGGGCAGCACCGGGTCCCCCCAGCGCACCACGGGCGCCGACAGGTACCCCGGCGGGACGGTCACCCTGTCCTCGGTGTTGGGCGGGACGGCGGTGAAGCGCAGGCCGTTCCGGCCGCCGTGGCCCTGCCCGTGGCCGTGGCCGCGACCGCGCTCCAGGGCGTCGACGTCCGGGTCGGCGACGGCGGGCGCGGACATGCCGACCCCCACCCCGGCGACCAGCGCGCCCAGCGCGCCGGCGCGCAGCATGCCCCGGCGGCTCACGGCCTCGGCGACCACGTCGCCGAAGTAGGTGTTCTCACTGGTGTTCACCACGTCATGGGCGCACTGGTCACCGCAGCGGAACCGGCAGGTGAGCGCGCTACGCCCACCCTTGTGCGGGCTCATGAGCAAGGGGAGCAGTCTGCGCGGCGCCGTGTTCGCCACAGGGTCCTCCAAAGGGGGCGAGGTCTTTCGGCCGGGACGCTACGCGGGCCGGCCGAACCCGGGGTGAACGACGTTCACCCGGACGATGAACCGTTCACGGAAACGGCTGCTCAGAAGGGATCTTGTACCCGCCCGGCGGGTCCCTTCGGTCCGTACCGGCCGCTCCCCGCGGGCATCATGGTGGACGTGCCACCTCACAAGCCCGACGCCGCCAAGGTACGCGCCGCCCTCGACGCCCAGCTGAGCGCTCTCGACGAGCCGCCCTACGACGGTCCCGGAGGGCTCGCCGCCCTGCTGGGAGCCTGCGTGAGCGTGGTGTCGCGGGCCTTCGAGCGGCAGGTCCGGCCCGAACGGGAGATCACCCGCTTCGCCGTACGCCACCTGCTGGACGAGCTGGCGACGGCCGCCCCCGGCCGGACCGTCGAGGTCCGGGTCCCGCCCTACGCGGCGGTGCAGTGCGTGGAGGGGCCCCGGCACACCCGCGGCACCCCGCCCAACGTGGTGGAGACCGACGCGCGTACCTGGCTGGACCTCGCCACCGGCCGCATGACCTGGGCGGAGGCGATGGCGACCGGCAGGGTGGCGGCCAGCGGGGCCCGTGCCGACCTGTCGGACCACCTCCCGCTGCGCTGACCGTCCCGCCGCGCCGGCGCCGTGCCCCCACGGGCGTGCCCGCGCGGGCGGACCGGCGTGGCGCGGGCCGCGGGACCGGGCAGGGCCGCGGCGGGACAGGACCCCGGCGGGGCCGCCCCGGATGGGCGGGCGGCCCCGCCGGGGGTCACGGCGCGGGTCGCACCTGGACGCCGAACCGTTCCTCGATGCAGCGCTGCTGGAGCTCCTGGGGCAGGTTCACGCAGTCGCCGACCTTGTTGTAGAGCCAGCCCACCAGGACCGCGGCGAGCACCAGGGTGAGGATGCTCAGCACGATGCCCACCCAGGCCCGGCCGGGGTTGGACCGCTTGACCAGCGCGACGATGCCGAGGATCAGGCCGACGACCGCCACCAGCACGCCCAGGCCGCAGACGACCAGCAGCAGCAGGGACACGATCCCCAGGACGAGAGCGGCGGTGCCGAGCCCCCCGCCCGGCCTGCGCCGGTCCCCGGGATGCTCCGGATAGGGCTGGCCCGGGTAGCCGGGCGCCGACGGGTACGCCGCGCCGCCCTGGGCCTGCGGGTAGGGGCCGGCCCCCGAGGGCGCCTGCGCACCGGGCTGGGCGTAGGACTGTCCGGCCTGCTGTCCCTGCTGCCCGCCGTAGCCGGGCTGCCCCGCGTATCCCTGCTGTCCTTCATGTCCGGGTTGCTCGCCGTATCCGGGCTGCCCGCCGGGTCCGGTCTGTTCCCCCTGTCCCTGGTATCCCGGTTGCCCGCCGTAGCCGGGCCCGTCCGCCTGCCCGGGCTGCTCCCACCGGCCGGGCTGCTCGGGCTGGGACGAACCGGACGGCCCTGACGGCGTCGGCGGGTCGTACCGCGAGGGCGTGGTGGGGGCGACGGGCGCCCCCGAAGTGCCGGGCGCGCCCGGGGTCTCCGAGCTGCCCTCCCAGCCCGGGTAGGCGGGCGGCGTGCCGCCCGGGACCGGGCGGGAGGACTCCCCGTAGGCGTCGTCCTGGGAGGGGAGCGGCGAGGTGGGCGGGTCGTCGGGGCCGAAGGCGCTCGACCCGCCGGGAGCGGAACTCCCGCGGCCGGCACCCCCGGCGTCCCCGGCACCTCCGGGGTCTCCGGCGTTCCCGGGACCGGAAGCGGCTCCGCCGGAGGGCTCCTCCGCACCGGCCCCTTCCTGGTCGGGACGCCGCTCACGGGGCTCGCGCCGCGGATCGGGCTGGTTCGGGTCCACAGGTGTTGTCACGTCTCTTCTCCCGACGCTCGGACATGGCCGGATACCCCAGAATCCCCCTCTCCTTCCCCGTGAAACAGGCTGACACGGCAAAACGCCGATGACCCTTCGGTCAGGGTGCGGCATGTCGCGGAACGGACCCGGGGGTGCGAGCAGGGAGGAAGCCGACCTAGAATGAAGCATGTGCTGAAGGGCGACGGCCATCTGAGCCATGACCTTGACCCCCACGACCTGCCTCCGAAGGACGCATGTGGCGTCTTCGGGGTCTGGGCCCCTGGGGAAGAAGTCTCCAAACTCACCTACTACGGGCTGTACGCGTTGCAGCACCGCGGCCAGGAGTCCGCGGGCATCGCGGTCAGTGAAGGCAGCAGAATCCTCGTCTACAAGGACATGGGCCTGGTGGCCCAGGTCTTCGACGAGTCCGTGCTCGGAACCCTCCGCGGCCACCTGGCGATCGGCCACTGCCGCTACTCGACCACCGGGTCCAGTGTCTGGGAGAACGCGCAGCCCACGCTGAGCTCGACCGACGGCGGCGGGCTCGCGCTCGCCCACAACGGCAACCTGATCAACACCCCGGAGCTGGCCCGGCGCCTGGCACCGGGCTCCACCCGGGCGACCACCGACACCGAGGTGCTGGCGGCGCTGCTGGCCCAGGACCGCGGCCGGTCCGTCGACGACGCGGCCGCGCAGCTCCTCCCGCAGGTCAGGGGTGCCTACTCGCTCGTCTTCATGGACGAGAAGACGCTGTACGCGGCCCGCGACCCGCAGGGCGTGCGCCCGCTGGTCCTCGGGCGCCTGGAGCGCGGCTGGGCCGTCGCCTCCGAGACCGCGGCCCTGGACATCGTGGGCGCCACGTTCGTCCGCGAGATCGAGCCGGGCGAGCTGATCACCATCGACGAGCGCGGGGTGCGCTCGCGCAGGTTCGCCCTGTCCGAGCCCAAGGGCTGCCTGTTCGAGTACGTCTACCTGGCCCGCCCGGACACCACGATCGCCGGGCGCGGCGTGCAGACCACCCGCGTCGAGGTCGGCCGGGTGCTGGCCCGCGAGCACCCGGTCGAGGCCGACCTGGTCATCCCCACGCCCGAGTCGGGCACCCCCGCCGCCGTCGGCTACGCCGAGGAGAGCGGGATCCCGTACGGCCAGGGGCTCGTCAAGAACTCCTACGTGGGCCGGACCTTCATCCAGCCGTCCCAGACGATCCGCCAGCTGGGCATCCGCCTGAAGCTCAACCCGCTGAGGGAGGTCGTCGCGGGCAAGCGCCTGGTGGTCGTGGACGACTCCATCGTGCGGGGCAACACGCAGCGGGCGATCGTCAAGATGCTCCGCGAGGCGGGCGCCGTCGAGGTCCACGTCCGGATCTCCTCCCCGCCGGTCAGCTGGCCCTGCTTCTACGGCATCGACTTCGCCACCCGGGCCGAGCTGATCGCCGGCTCGCTCGGCGTGGAGGAGATCCGCGCCTCGCTGGGCGCCGACTCGCTGGGTTACATCTCCCTGGAGGGCCTGACCGCGGCCACCACGATCCCGGCCGACCGGCTCTGCCGCGCCTGCTTCGACGGGAACTACCCGATCCCCATCGACCAGGACAACGTGGGCAAGTTCGTGCTGGAGGCCAAGCTGTGAGCCGCGCCCGGGCCCGGACGGGCCGGGCCACCCGCCCGAGGAGAGACGCCCGATGACCAGTTACGCGACCGCCGGGGTGGACATCGAGGCGGGCGAGCGCGCCGTCGAGCTGATGAAGGCGAAGGTCGCGCGGTCGCGCCGGCCCGAGGTGGTGGACGACCCCAGCGGCTTCGCCGGTCTCTTCGACGCCTCGGCCCTGCTGTCGTACCGGCGCCCGCTGCTGACCGGCTCCACCGACGGCGTCGGCACCAAGGTCATGCTGGCCCAGCGGCTGGACAAGCACGACACGATCGGGATCGACCTGGTCGGCATGGTCGTCGACGACCTGGTGGTCTGCGGCGCCGAGCCGCTCTTCATGACCGACTACATCGCCTGCGGCAAGGTGGTGCCCGAGCGGATCGCCGAGATCGTCGGCGGTGTCGCCGAGGGCTGCCGGCTGGCCGGCTGCGCGCTGATCGGCGGCGAGACGGCCGAGCACCCCGGTGCCATGGGCGCAGACGAGTACGACCTCGCCGGGGCCGCCACCGGCGTGGTGGAGGCCGACGCGATGCTCGGCGGGCACAGGGTCCGCGAGGGCGACGTGGTCCTGGCCCTGGCCTCCTCGGGCGTGCACTCCAACGGCTACTCGCTGGTCCGGCACATCATCGCGACCGCCGGCCTCTCGCTGGAGGCCGAGGTGCCCGAGCTGGGCAGGACGCTGGGCGAGGAGCTGCTGGAGCCGACCAGGATCTACTCGCTCGACTGCCTGGAGCTGGCCCGCACGGTCGAGGTGCACGCGTACGCGCACATCACCGGCGGCGGCCTGGCGGGCAACCTGTCCCGTTCGCTGCCGTCCGGGCTGGACGCGGTCCTGGACCGCTCGTCCTGGACGCCCCCGGCCGTCTTCGAGGTGCTCGCCGGGCACGGCGGGGTGGGCCGGGACGACATGGACCGGACGTTCAACCTGGGCGTGGGCATGGCGGCGATCGTCCCCGCGGAGGCCGTGGACGCGGCCCTGGCGCTGCTGGGCGAGCGGAACCTGCCGGCCTGGGTGCTGGGCGAGGTCGTGCCGGGCACCGGCCGGGCGCGCTTCAGCTGATCGTTTCAGCCGGTCCCGGAGCACTCCCGGAGCGGTGATCCGGAAGCCTCCGGGCCCGGGTACGACGAAAGGCGCTCCGGGTCACCCGGAGCGCCTCATGTCACCGATCACGGACCGCCGGACGAGAAGAACACCCGGCGGCCGTTCACCGCCGGGTGTCCCCGCACCACGTTGATCTGAAAGCCGCCTAACGGCGGCCGGAGGGCCCGTCGTCGCGGTCGTCACCGGCGCCGAAGTCCTCGGCGTAGTCGGCGTACCGCTCCGCCAGCTCGTCGTAGGCGTCGTTGGAGTCGTCGTCGTGGTTGGAGTCGTCTCTGACTCCGAGCTCGTCGCGAAGACGCTCAAGATCAGTGCCACCGCTGTTGTACTTCAGCTGGCGAGCAACCTTGACCTGCTTGGCCTTTGCTCGGCCGCGCCCCATTGGCTCGACCCCCTCGTGTGGGGTCGTGCCCGACCCCTCGTCGCTAACGCACCACGCGCTGACGCACCTGACTTGAGCGTCAGCTCTCGTTCGCCTACAACCGTACCCGTTTTACGCCCGGCTCGGTACGCCGTATGGGCGTGTGGGGCTAGTGGCCTAGCCAAATGCCCCTGATTCGCCCGACTTCCGACATTCTGCGCTCGGCTAGCCTATCGGCTGCGACGGCCGGAGGTACGCCATCCTCCGCCGCACTGGAGAAGATCTTGAGAGTCGTGTCGTGGATCTGGGTGGCCTTTGCCCGCGCCCGGTCCATGTTGAATCCCTCGATCTCGTCGGCGACCTGGATGACCCCGCCGGCGTTGACCACGTAGTCGGGCGCGTAGAGGATCCCGCGGTCGGCGAGCTGCTTCTCCACGCCGGGGTGGGCGAGCTGGTTGTTGGCCCCGCCGCAGACCACCGTGGCGCTCAGCCGGGCCACGGTGTCGTCGTCCAGCGCCCCGCCGAGGGCGCACGGCGCGTAGACGTCGAGGGCCGACGCGGTCAGCTCCAGCCGGTCGGCGACCACCTGCACCTGCGGGTGGAGCCCGACGAGCCGCTCCACGGCCCGCTCGCTCACGTCGCAGACCACGACCTCGGCCCCGTCCTCGACCAGGTGGCCGACCAGGCGGTGGCCCACCTTGCCCACCCCCTCCACGCCGACCCTCCGGCCGCGCAGCGACGCGGTGCCCCAGGAGTGCTCGGCGGCGGCGCGCATGCCCTGGAACACGCCGTAGGCGGTCAGGATCGACGAGTCGCCCGCCCCGCCGTGGGCCAGCGTGCGGCCGGTCACGTAGGAGCTCTCGCGGGCCACGACGTCCATGTCCTCGCTGTAGGTGCCGACGTCGCAGGCGGTGAAGTAGCGGCCCCCCAGCGACTGGACGAAGCGGCCGTAGGCCCGCAGCAGCGCCTCGCTCTTGTCCTTCGACGGATCCCCGATGATCACGGCCTTGCCGCCGCCGAGGTCGAGCCCGGCGAGGGCGTTCTTGTAGGCCATCGCCCGCGAGAGGTTGAGCACGTCCGCCAGCGCGGCCTGCTCGCTCTCGTACGGGTAGAACCTGGTGCCGCCCAGGGCCGGGCCGAGGGCGGTGTTGTGGATGGCGATGATCGCGCGCAGGCCGCTGCGCTCATCGGAGCAGAAGACGACCTGCTCGTGTCTGGTCTGGCCGGTTACCGAGCCCGCGTCCTTGTGGGACAGCCCGAAGACGTCGGTCACTGTGGTGACTCCCAGTCGTTCGTTACCACCGCACCGTCGCGGCGGAGATCACCTTCAGCGTAACCACCCTCCGGCCTGGGGACGATTCCCGCACCGGCTCGTCTCAGTGTCCGAGACGGCACCCGCCCGAGGCCCCCGGCTACGGACAACGACCCGCGCTTCGTGACACGATGCGGTCGTGCTGCCCTACGCCGCTTACCTCCGCGTCTACGAACCGCTGGCCGCGTTCGCCCCGGCGGAGCGCGCCTCCTGGGCCGCCTACGCCGAGGCGACCGACCGGCCGCGCCGGGCCGGCGCCCTGCACGCCGAGCACGGCGAGGCGGTGCGCCGCCTCCTCGGGGTGCCCCCGGCACCGGCGCCCGCCCAGGAGAGCCCCAACGCCTATCTGAGGCGCGTGGAGGACGTCCTGTACGTCTGCCCCTGGCAGAGCAGGCTGCGGTCCTGGCTGGCCTTCTCGCGCTTCCGCGGCGCGACCCCGCCCAAGCTGATGGAGCGGTTCGTCCCGGCCGCGGTGGCCGCGCAGACGGCCGACGACTTCGACCGGTTCAAGCGCCGCACCGACTCGGCCGCGCTGCGCACCCACATCCGCGGCTCCACCTGGCACGTTCCGACCTCGTGGTTCGTCCCCTTCGACGGCAACGAGCGCTGGCTGGTCATCGACGGGCCCGGGGACCAGGGCCAGGAGGGCACCACCACCACGCGCAACCTGATCTACGTCACGTCCATGGCCCACGCCCGGCGCCGCAGCGCCCGCGCCCTGCAGATCATCAGGAGGCAGGTGGGGGAGGTCCCGGTCACCGGCGAGGTGGAGGACGTGGCGCGCTGGCTGGAGGAGTTCCACCCCCACTCGCTGGTCGAGCTCGACTACGGGGGCATCGTCAACCTGATGGACGACGAGACGCTCCAGGCCGACGAGTCGGTGGCCGAGCTCGCCGCGGCGCTGACGGGTCTGGAAAAAGGCGAGGAAGAACTGGCGTTCGCCATGTATCAGCGCGTCATTCTCCGCTGGAGATCAATACAACTTCTCGAATCAGCAAACTGAGTCGCAAATCCACCCTTCGACCTGCGTAAGTAGATCCGTCGATGACCGGGGATGCACCTACGAACTGAGTAGTTTGCCGTTTTCACTGCGATACCACGAAACGTGTCGCTAGAATCACCGAGCGTGACCACAACAGGTGTACAAGAGAGATGAGTCGCTCAAAGGCTCGCCAATCGCTCTACGTGGCTGTATGGTCACATCGGGTGATGCCGCATATGGCCCAAACAGCCGCACGCATGGGCCATAGGCGGACATCCGTGACAAGCGTCAAGTCGCAGGATCGCTGTCGCCGGTCCACATGGAGGAGAGGCCGCACAAATGTCAGCTCGTACACCCGAGGCAGAGCCGCTGCTCACCCCGGCGGAGGTCGCAACCATGTTCCGGGTCGATCCCAAGACCGTGACCCGGTGGGCGAAGGCGGGCAAGTTGACGTCCATCCGCACCCTGGGTGGGCACCGCCGGTACCGGGAGACCGAGGTTCGCGCGCTGCTGGCGGGGATTCCGCAACAGCGCTCAGAGTAAGACGGGGGCCGTTACCGACCTAGGGGGATTGGTGCGCGCTCCCCACGTGAGCGCGCAGGCCACAGATTCGTGGGGAGCGGCGCCGCCCGCCCGGCGCCGCCCCGGCACGCGTTCCGCGAAGAACACGCGCTCACGCCCGACGGTCCTCGCACCGTGACGGGCACGCGTCCCACGGGGGGACGGACCGACGCGAGCGGGACGGGAGCGGGACCGCGGCGAGGCCGCGGGGCGGGACCGGACGGGACACGTCCGGGACGGGACCGGGGAGCGGCCGCGAGGGACCGGGGAGCGGCCGCGCGTGCCGGGGATCAGCCGGATCCGGCCGGCCGGTCCGTTTCCAGATCGGCCAGCAGCCGGGCGACCCGGGCGTCGTGCCGTGCCGCCGCCCCGAGCAGCGCCACCATCTGGTCGATCAGCAGACGCTCCAGCTCGGGCCGCTCGACGTCGCGGTGCTCCAGCCAGTCCAGGCCCGCGGTCTCGACCGAGGCGATCCACGAGCGCAGCGTGATGCGCAGCACCGGCCCCGGCTCTTCGACCCGCATCTGCTTCATGATCAGACGGAACAGCCGCTGCCGGACGGAGTCGACGATCTCGCCGATCTCGCCGCTGCGGTTGGCGGGGCCGCCCCTGAGCAGCGCGGCGAACCCCGCGGCGTGCTCCTCGACGAAGTCGAAGTAACGGGTCAGGCCCCCCGTCATCTCCTCCAGCGGGCGCCCGTCCTGGTGCGGCCGCAGCCGCGCCTCCAGCTGGGCCGCGGCGCTCTTGAGGGCGGCGACGTACAGCTCCTGCTTGCCGCCGAAGTAGTGGTAGACCAGGGCCCGTGACGCGCCCGCCGCGGAGGCCACGTCGTCGATCGACACGTCCTCGGCGTCATGCCGGCTGAACAGCTCCAGGGCCGCCATCATGAGCTCCTCACGACGCCGGTCCACGCTGAGCCTGCGCCGTGCCGGTCGCGCGCCGCCCGCCGCAGGTCTCGCCTGCTCGGCGGCTCCGGATGTCGAACCCACACCGTGCACACTAGCGGAGCCGACACGCGCGACGGCGGGGTCAAGATCGGAGTTCCCTCGCGCCGAGGCCGTACCCCATTAGGAACTCGATCGTTTTGAGTGACAGGTGCCCATCCACCATCCCGGGGGAGAGCCATGTCAGGACCGCCGGTCAACACCACCGTCACCCGAGCCCGCGAGTTCACCGCGCCCGTCTTGTCCGACGGGGGCGGGGGACCACGCCCCAGACCCACGATCCGCAACGTGGCAGAACGAGCCGGTGTCTCCAAATCACTGGTCTCGCTCGTGCTGCGCGGTTCGCCGCACGTCAGCGAGCACCGCCGCCAGGCCGTGCTCCAGGCCGCCAGAGACCTCGGCTACCGGCCCAACGCGGTCGCGCGCAGCCTGGTCGAGGGCCGTACCCACCTGGTCGGGGCGCTCGTCGCCGACCTGCACAACCCCTTCTACGCCGAGTTCCTGGACGGCCTGCAGGAGAGCCTGCACGGCGACGGGCTGAGGCTCCTCATCGGCAACAGCCAGTGGGACCCCGCCTTCGAGGACGAGGCGGTCGAGGCCTTCCTCGAACTGCGCGTCGACGGGCTCGTCCTGCTCGGCATCGCGCCCACCAGCGGCACGCTCGTCGAGGCCACCGGCTACACGCCCACGGTCGTGGTGGGCGAGCGCGACATCGACCTCGGCGGCGTGGACATCGTCGTCGACGACGACCAGCTCGGTGCCCGCCTGGCCGTCGACCACCTGGTGGAGCTCGGCCACCGCAGGATCGCCCACATCGAGGCGACCGGCATCTCCTGCGGGCGTTTCCGCTGCGAGGGCTACCTGGTCGCGATGCGCAGGCACTCCCTGGCCCCGTACATCATGGTCGAGGAGGGCGAGCCCAGCGAGGAGGGCGGCGCGCGCGCGGCGCACAGCCTGCTCACCCGCGACCCCCGGCCCACAGCGATCTTCGCCGCCAACGACCTGGTGGCCATGGGCGTCCTGTCCGCCGCCGCCGAGCTGGGCCTGCGCGTCCCCGAGGACCTGTCCGTGGTCGGGTACGACAACATCCGCCGCGCCGGGACCCAGCCGGTCGCGCTGACCACCGTGGACCAGCCACGCCGTGCCATGGGGCGTTCCGCCGCCGCCCTGCTGCACGACCGGATCGGCGACCCCGGCAAGGCCTCGCGCCTGCGGCAGGTCGCCCCCGAACTGGTCGTACGGCGCAGCACGAGCCCCACCCCGGGGTAAACGGCCTGCCTGGAGCGTTACAGGACGCCCAGGCAGGCTCCATGACCTCCCCAAATCCAGGTCAACATCCCGGACCACGGCGCGCCGCCGGTGTTGACTCCGAGCGAGACGAGGGGGGTAACAATGCGTGATCCGGAACTGGTGTCATGCGCCCAGCGGGCGGCCGCCGAACTCGAACGGGCGTGGGCCCACTGGCGGGCCACCCGGGGCCGCGGCGGGGACGCGGGGGTCGAGTCCGTGGCCAGCTACGTGGCCCATTCGATCGACCACCCATGGGGGCGTCCCCGCGTGGTCCTCGGCCTGGACGCCGAGGACGCCAGGGAGCTGGCCTCGCTCCTGCAGAAGCAGGAGGTCGGCGAGCACGCCTGGTGACGGACGGAAGGGGCCATATCGCGACAACGGCTGAGCCACGCCGCCAAGCCACGTAAGTTGGGTGGTCGACGACCTATCTTGGGGGCGATGAGCGTGACCGGCAGAGCACTCGCGACGACCCTTGTCCTGTGCGGCCTGGGCGCGGCCGCCTGCGGCGGCACCGGCGGCACCGGCGGCACGGACCTCGCGCGGGAACGCGGACCGGTCCCGGCGGCCGACGCGGGCTCCGGCCCGGCGACCGGGACCTCCCCCGCGGACGGTGCGGACGCCCCGGCGGGCGACGGCGCGGCGGACGGCACGGACGGCCCCGCGACCGGCGCGGCGAACGATCCCGCGGTGAGCCCGGCGAGCCGGACCGCCGGCTCCAGGCCGCTCACCGGCAAGGTCGTGGTCGTCGATCCCGGGCACAACGGGCAGAACTACCGTCATCCCGCGGAGATCAACAAGAAGGTCAACGTGCTGACCCAGTGGAAGGCGTGCGACACCACGGGCACCGCCACCGCGAACGGCTACAGCGAGGCGGCCTTCACCTGGGACGTCTCCCAGCGCCTGACGGCGATCCTCAAGAGCCGTGGCGCGACGGTCAAGCTGACCCGCGCGAACAACTCCGGCGTCGGCCCGTGCATCACCCAGCGGGCCGCGATCGGCAACCGGGCCAAGGCGGACGCGGCGATCTCCGTCCACGCCGACGGGTCGAGCACCGCGAACCACGGCTTCCACGTGATCATGCCGAGGAAGATCGGCGGGCCGGTGGACCCGGTGGTCGGGGCCTCCAAGCGGCTCGGTCTGAGCGTGCGGGACGCCTTCCGGCGCGGAACCGGCCTGGCGTACTCGACCTACATCGGCCGGCAGGCGCTGGACTACCGCAACGACCTCGGCGGCCTGAACCTCTCCACGGTGCCCAAGATCTTCATCGAGTGCGGCAACATGAAGAACCCCGCCGAGGCCGCCAAGTTCCAGCGGGCGGCGTTCCGGCAGCGGGTCGCGCTCTCCCTGGCGGACGGGCTCCAGGCGTACCTGAGGTAGCGGCTCACCCGCGCTCGCGCGGGACGGCTCGCGCGCTCCGGGCCGCCCGCCGGTCCGCCCGGAGCGGAAGCCGGGACCGCTCGCCGGGACGACCGTCGCGGACGAGCGGGCCGTGGGGCCGCCGATGCCGGTGGGGCGGGCCGGGAATGGCGGGGCGCGGAGTGACTTGACATGATCTGACCATGACCGATCTCCTGCCGCTCCCCTCTGCCGTCACGGCCGCCGACGGCCGCGTGGACCTTCCCTTCGGGCTCACGGTGTCCGGTCCCGCCGAACCGGTCGCCGCGCTCCGGACCGCGCTGGCGGTGCTCGACCCGGTTCCCGGCGAGGCGGGGACGATCACGGTGGAGACGGACCCGGCGCTCGGGCGTGAGGCGTACACGATGGAGGTGGCGGCCGGCGGGGTGCGGATCACGGCCGGGGACCGGGCGGGGGCCTTCTACGCGGGGCAGACGCTGCGGCAGCTGCTCCCCGACGCGGCGTTCCGCGCGGCGACCGGCACCTCCGGCGGCCCCGGTGGCGCGGGAGGCATTGGGGGCCCTGGGGGGGCGGTCTGGAGCGTGCCGGCGTGCCGGGTGCGGGACGCGCCCCGGTTCTCCTGGCGGGGGGCGCACCTGGACGTGGCGCGGCACTTCCTGCCCCGGCGCGAGGTGCTCAGGATGATCGACCTCATGGCGGCGCACAAGCTGAACCGCCTGCACCTGCACCTGGTCGACGACCAGGGCTGGCGGGTGGAGAGCAGGGCGCACCCGCGGCTGCACGAGGTGGGCTCGCACCGGCCGCGCACGGTCGTGGGTCACCACCGGGAGCAGCCCGCCTTCGACGACGTCCCGCACGGCGGGTACTACACGCTGGACGACCTGGCCGAGATCGGCGCCTACGCGCGGGCGCGGGCCGTGACGGTGGTTCCCGAGATCGACGTACCGGGGCACGCCTCGGCGATCCTCGCGGCCTACCCCGGGCTGGACGCCCGCGCCACCGGCGGGCGCCGCCCCGAGCCCCACCGGGTGCTGGAGCGCTGGGGCATCTCCCCCGCGATCCTGTCCCCCCTGCCGGAGACCGTCGCCTTCCTGACCGACGTGTTCGACGAGATCCTCGGGGCGCTGGGCGAGACCCCGTACGTCCACGTCGGCGGGGACGAGTGCGTGCTCGACGACTGGGCCGCCTCCCCCGAGATCGTCGCCTTCCAGGCGGAGCTCGGGCTGGACAGCCCGGCCGAGCTGCACGCCTGGTTCCTGCGGCGGCTGGCGGACGTGCTGGCCGAGCGCGGAAGCCGGGCGGTGGTCTGGGACGAGGCGTTCGTCAGCGGCATGCTCAGGCCCGACACGATCGTGATGCCCTGGCGGGGGCCCGGCGTGGCCAGGCGTGCCGCCGCGGCCGGGCACGACGTGGTGCAGACCCCGGTGTTCCCGCTCTACTTCGACTACGCCGAGGAGTCCTCCGAGCGCGAGCCGATCGCCATCGGCGACGCGATCACCGTGGCGGACGTGGCCGCCTACCGGCCCGCCCCCGAGGAGTGGCCCCCGGCCGAGCGCGAGCGCGTGCTCGGCGCGCAGTTCCAGCTCTGGAGCGAGCGGCTGCCCGACGCGCGCGCGGTGGACTACCGGGCCTGGCCCCGGGGGTGCGCGCTGGCCGAGGTGGCCTGGTCGGGGGGTGCCGGGGACGGTTTCGACTCCCGGCTCCGGGCCCACCTGGGCCGCCTCGACGCGCTCGGCGTGGAGTACCGGCCGCAGGACGGCCCGCGTCCCTGGCAGACCGGCGGGACCGGCCCCCGGCGCCACCGCCCGGGGGTCGTCCGCGTGGACGAGGCCATGAGGCACCTGGAGGAGATGACCCACGAGGCCGACTCCACCCGTCCCAGCGTCTGAGTCCCGGCCCGCCGCCCGTCACGTCCGCCCGCCCGTCACGCCCGTCACGTCCGTCCGGACGGACGGGGTGGTCAGGCGGAGGCCACCTGGTAGCCGGCCTCCTCGATGGCGGCGCGGACGGCCGCGTCCTCGGGCGCGTCGCCCGAGACCTCGACCCGCCCGGTCTCCAGGTCGACCTCGACGCCGGTGACGCCGGGGACCTCGCCGACCTCCTCCTTGACCGAGCTCACGCAGTGGCCGCAGGTCATGCCGGTGACGGTGTACGTGGTCACGCTCATCGTTCCTCCAATGTCCCGAGATTACCCTCCCCGGGTATATGCCCGGCCGTGACGACGCTCGGGCGGATGGAGGCGATAGCCGGGAGGGACGGAGCGGGACGGGCCCGGGGCCGTACCGGGACGTTCCAGAGGTAGACCCGGCCGGAAAGGCCGATCAGACGCACGGATCGCGGGGGCCGGACCGACCCCCGCGGAAGGGGGCGTCAGGCCGCGGTGCGGCCGATGATCTCGCGCAGGTCGCTCACGCCCTGGCGGCGGAGCCTGCGGGCGAGCCCGCGGTGGATCCGGTACGCCCAGAGCGGCCCCTCGTAGATCAGGGCGCTGTAGCCCTGGACCAGGGTGGCCCCGGCGAGCAGGCGCTCCCAGACGTCGTCCGCGTCCTCGACCCCGCCGACGGAGACGAGCACCAGGCGGTCGCCCACCCGGGCGCGCAGCCTGCGCAGCACCTGCAGGGACCGCGCCTTCAGGGGGCGGCCGGACAGGCCGCCGCCCTCCCGCACGGCGTCACGGCCCGCGGCCCGCTCCGGGGCGGTCAGCGCCCCCCGGTCGACCGTGGTGTTGGTGGCGATGATGCCGTCGAGCCCGATCTCCAGCGCCAGGTCGGCGACCGCGTCCACGTCGGCGTCCGCCAGGTCCGGGGCGATCTTGACCAGCAGCGGGGTGCGCCTGGGGGTGGCGTCGGCCACCTTCTTCACCGCCCGCAGGAGCGGTTCCAGCAGCTCCACGGCCTGCAGGTCGCGCAATCCCGGCGTGTTGGGCGAGCTGACGTTGACGACCAGGTAGTCGGCCAGCGGGGCCAGGGCCGTCGCGCTGGCCACGTAGTCCTCGACGGCCCCGGACTCGGGGACGACCTTGGTCTTGCCGATGTTGACCCCGACGACCGCCGGGACGCCCCGGGCCCTGCGCAACCGGCGGGCCGCGGCGCCCGCGCCGTCGTTGTTGAAGCCCATCCGGTTGATGATCGCCCGGTTGCCGGCGAGGCGGAACAGCCGGGGCCGGGCGTTGCCGGGCTGGGCGTGGGCGGTGATCGTGCCCACCTCGACGTGGCCGAACCCGAGCGCGGACATGGCCTCCACGCAGCCGGCGTCCTTGTCGAAGCCCGCCGCCAGGCCGAACGGCCCGGGGAAGTGCACGCCGAAGGCCCGCACGCGCAGCGCGGGGTCGCGCGGCGCGAGGCGGCGGTGGACCAGCCGCCTGACCACGGGCGTCACGGAGAGGAGACGGAGCGCGCGGACCGTCAGACGGTGCACGTCCTCCGGGTCGAGGCGGCTGAGGACCTGCGAGAAGACGAATCGATACATCACCGATCAGGTTAGTGCCCCGGCGGGGTGCGGGTCGCGCCGGCCACCCCTCCCGGGTCCCCGATCACCAGGTGGGACGCGAAGCCGAGCAAGGTGAGCAGTCTCAGCACCGGCCTGGAGGGGCGCAGGACGACCATCTCCCGGCCCAGGCCGCGCAGGTGCTCGTCGGCGCCGAGCAGGGCCCTGGCGCCCGCGCAGTCGAGGAAGGACACGTGCGCCAGATCGAGCTCGACGGTCGCCGCGCCGATCCCGCCGGGCTCGCCGGACCCGCCGGGTCCGGTGAGCATCCGCCGCAGCTCCGCGCCCGCGGCCCGGTCGAGATCCCCGTAGACCGTGATCTCCACCCTGCCTCCGGGGACGTCGGGCGACGTGAGCAGGATCACCGCAGTTCGCCCGCTCCCTCTCCGAGCACCTCGGCCGCGAGGTCGGCGACGCGGCGCCGGCTGTCACGGGCCTGCTTGCGCAGGCCGGTGAACGCCTGGGTGGCGGTCAGGTCGTGCTTTCCCATCAGGTAACCGATCGCCCGCTCGATGATCACGCGGTAGTCGAGGGCGTACTGCAGCTGGTCGGCCAGGGCGCTCTTCTCCTCCGCGGCCATCACGGCGGTGAGCAGCTGCTCGATCACGTCGGCGTAGCCGTAGAGGGCCTGGACGTCCGACTCGTCCCACTCGTAGAAGGTGGACTGGTAGACGTTCAGCGTGCCCACCGGCTCACCGCCCAGCCGCACCGGCACCCCGGCCACCGCTCGCACCTCCGGGTGCAGCCGGTCGGCCAGCTTCGGCCAGCGCGGATCGACGTGCACGTCGCTGGAGGTCACCGCACAGTTCTCCTGGTACGCCGAGACACAGGGCCCCTGCCCGAGATGCAGTTGCGCGCCCTCAAGACTGCGGCCACGGTCGTCGGTGGCCACCAGGTAGCGCAGGGCCCTGCCCTCCTCGGCGAACATCAGCCCGGCACCCGCGTATCCGAACAGCGAGTTCACCACGTCCACGGCCCGCTCCAACTGATGGACTATGCCCGTGGCGGGCGAGGTCGTCTGGAGGCTCCTCAAGCTCGCGACCAGCGCTTCCGGATCAATATGAGTCATCTGCGGGGCGCCTTTCAGCGTCGAGCCGGTTACTTGACATGCACACTACGACTTCCCGAAAATGGGACTTTCATGGATCGCGGCTGGAAGGTCCCTGCCGGGGCCATCGGGCCGCCCGCCGGTCCGCGTCCGCGCCAAGGCGGCTCGCGGCCGATCCGATCAGAGATATCCGGAGCGCCGATCGGCCACTCCCCCGCCCCTCGGAACACCGGAGCCGCTCAGGACGCCGGAGCCGCTCAGCACGCCGCAGGCGCCGAGGACGCCCGGAACGCCGACACCGGGGGCACGGCGCGTCACCGTGGGCGCGGCGCGAAGGCCCGCGAGGGCGCTCGACGCGCGCCGGGCGGGCTCGAAGAGGTCGAAGACCTGAGTCATGGGCGGGCTTCCTGCATGCCGAGGGAGCTCCGCGGACGCAGGGCGGAATGATCTGCGACCAGAGCCTAGTGCTGCCCGATGATTCCGGCCAAGCCGTTCCCCACCTTGCCTGAACGCCGCCGGTGAAGGACCCCGCGCGGGTGCCGGGCGACGGCCTCGCCGGGACGGGCCGCCCGCCGTCCGGCGTACCGTCCCGCGTACCGGAAGGATCGGGGAGATCGGGGAAGAGGTCCGGGCGGCGGTGTCCGATCGGGGCGGGAGTGTTCGTAGTACGGGTGAGCGGTCGCCCGCCGGGGGCGTTCCCGACGTACAGGAGACGATGCGAGATGCAGTACCTGATTTCCGTGATCACCGACACGGCCGGCCTCGCCACCCCGGAGGAGGACGCCGCGATCGACGTGTTCAACGACCGGCTCCGGGCCGAGGGGCACTGGGTCTTCGCCGGTGGTCTCGGCGGGCCCGACACGGCCACGGTGATCGACAACCGCGGCGAGGAGGCGTTGTTCAGCGACGGGCCCTTCGTGGAGTCGAAGGAGTTCCTGGTCGGCTTCTGGGTCGTCGAGGCCCCCGACCTCGACGTGGCGCTCAGGCTGGCGTCCGAGGGGTCGCGGGCCTGCAACCGGAAGGTCGAGGTGCGGCCGTTCCTGTGAGCGGGACCGACGTCCGGGACGCGATCACCCGGGCCCACCGTGAGGAGTGGGCCCGGGTGGTCGCCGCCCTGACCAGGCGTTTCGGCGACCTCGACATCGCCGAGGAGGCGGCGGCCGAGGCGTTCTCGGCCGCCGTCGAGCGGTGGCCTGCCGACGGCGTGCCTCCCAACCCCGGCGCCTGGCTGACCATGACCGCCAACCGCAAGGCCATCGACCGGGTCCGGCGCGAGAGCAGGCGCGCCGGCAAGCACGAGGAGGCCCGGATGCTGTACGACGACGCCCCGCCCGAGCCGCTCGGCGTCATCGACGACGAGCGGCTCCGGCTGATCTTCACCTGCTGTCACCCCGCGCTGGCGATGGAGGCCAGGGTGGCGCTGACGCTGCGCATGGTCGCCGGTCTGACCGTGGCCGAGATCGCCCGCGCCTTCCTGGTGCAGGAGAGCGCGATGGGCCGGCGGATCACCCGCGCCAAGGCCAAGATCAAGGTGGCCCGCATCCCCTACCGGGTGCCGTCCGAGCATGATCTCCCTGCGCGCGTGTCCGGGGTTCTGGCCGTCCTCTACCTCGTCTTCAACGAGGGCTACCTGGCGACCGGCCCCGGCAGCGACCCGGTGCGCCACGACCTGACCGCCGAGGCGATCCGGCTCACCCGCATGATCCGTGCCCTCATGCCGGCCGACGGTGAGGTGGCCGGGCTGCTGGCGCTGATGCTGCTCACCGAGGCCCGCCGGGAGGCCCGGGTCTCGGGCGGCGGCGAGCTGGTCGCCCTCGCCGAGCAGGACCGCGGAGCCTGGGACGCGGCGCTGATCGCCGAGGGCCACCGGCTGGTACGCGAGCGCCTGGCCGCCGCCGCCGACGGGACGCCCCCGGGCCGGTACCAGATCCTCGCGGCGATCAACGCCGTGCACACCTCAGCCCGTGACGTACGCGACACCGACTGGTCGCAGATCGTCGCCCTCTACGACCGGCTCGCCCGCCTGGACCGCTCGCCGATCGTGGCGCTCAACCGGGCCATCGCGGTCGCCGAGCTCGACGGCCCGCAGGTGGCGCTGGCGGCCGTCGACCGTCTCGGGGACAGGCTGGCGGGCTACCACGCCTACCACGCGACGCGTGCCGACCTGCTGCGCCGGCTGGGCCACGGCGAGCGGTCGCGCGCGGCCTACGACAGGGCCGTCGAGCTGGCGGGCAACACCGCCGAGATCGCCTACCTGACGCGCCGCCGCGACCAGCTGGGGCGGCCGCCGTCCGGCGCCGGCCCACGACCGGCCACGGACGACACGCCGCCCCCCGGACCCGGGGGTCACGGGCCTCGGCCGTGCTGACGGCCGCCGCGGAGGGGCACATCCCGCCCGCCCGATCTCCCCGTCAACACATCGTTGAGCGTTCGGCAAACCGGGATCGACAGGGTGAGCGGTATGAGCACTCTGTCACGTTCAGTCCTGGTCCGGCGGCGCGAGCTGGCGCGCCTGGTCCTGCGCGACCTCGCCCGCACCGGTGACGTCATCCTCCCCGCCCGGTGGGAGGAGGAGATCGAGCGGGAGTTCGGCGGGACGGACGGCCTGCTGGCCGAGCTGAGCCGCCGGTGGTGGACGGCCCGCGCCGCGCGGCTCGACGTGCTCGCCGAGTGCTCGGGGCTCGCCGGGTGCTCGGGGCCCGCCGAGTGCGCAGGGCCCGCGGAGCCCGCGGAGCCCGCGGAGCTCGGTCCGGGCGGGGGCGGGCGGGTCCTGGACGCCGCCGCGGCACCGTCGTCGCACCTGGAGGCCGTGCTCGACGCGTACGCGGGTCACCCGGCGCTCACCGAGGCCGAGTGGCGCCACCACGAGGCGTCCGATCGGGCGATCCGGCGGGGTTCCCGGCGCCGGAAACCGTCCGTCACCTCCCGTACGGTGAATATTCACCGGGGAGCGGGTAGCCCTTGACGATGGTCAGATTCATCGAAGGTGGACCCTCATCGTCCCGCCGGGCAGACGATCACTCCGCTGACCTGCGACTGGGCGTACGGCTGACACTGGCCCTGGCGTCCGTGGCGATCCTCGCGGTGCCGTTCGTGGTCCTGCTCGTGCTCGTGCAGACCTCCTCCTCGCCGCTCAAGGACCTCGATGAGGGCGTGGCGCTGTCGTTGCACGCCCATGCCCTGGAGAATCCGGGATACACGACCTTCCTCGCCATCGGGACCGAGGTGTTCGGGCCCTGGACCTGGCGCGTGCTGGTGGTGCTGACCGCGGGCTGGCTCTGGTACCGCGGAGCGCCCCGGCTGGCGGCCTGGGCGGTCGCCACGATCACCTTCGGCGGCCTGCTGAACCTGGCGATCAAGGGGATCGTCGACCGCGCCCGGCCCGACCTGCCGCAGCCGGTGGCCTGGGCACCGGGTGCCTCCTTCCCGTCCGGTCACGCCATGGGCGCGGCGCTGGGCGCCTGCATCCTGGTGCTCATCGCGCTGCCCTTCCTGCGGACCCTGGCCGCCCGGCTCGCCCTGTGGGGCGCCGCGGTGGCGGTGATGGTGTTCGTCGCCTACACCCGGGTGGCGCTCGGCGTGCACTGGACCAGCGACGTCATCGCCGGGGTCGCGCTGGGCGTGGTGGTCGTGGTGGGGACGGCGGCCGGGTTCGAGGCCTGGCGCCGGGGAGAGGGCCGCAGGCCCGTCGAACCGCACATGGAAGGTGTCGAGCCTGACGCGTTCCGAGAGGACGGTTCGGGGTAGCTGGCGCGCCATGTCGAAAATGTCGGTGGACTTCAAAGGCGTGACACGCCTGATCCTGATGCCGCTGGTCGCCATGGCCGTCCTGACGATCGCCGTCGGCCTCCTCATCACCAAGGTCCTGCAGACGACGACTCTCATCGCCAACGACAGGGGAGTCAACGAGAAGCTGGCCGGTGACCGCACCACGTACTGGAGCTCGATCACCGACACCCTGTCGGGGCTGTCCGACACACCGGTGATCATCGCGGGCACGGCGGTCCTTGTCGTCGTCTTCCGGCTGGTCTTCAAGCGCTGGAACGAGTCGATCTTCCTCGCGCTGGCGGTCTTCTCCCAGTCGGCGATCTTCCTGCTGGCGACCGTCTTCGCCCAGCGCAAGCGCCCCGCCGTCCAGCACCTGGACCCGGCTCCGCCCACCTCCAGCTTCCCCTCCGGGCACACCAGCGCCGCGGTCGCCTTCTACGCGGGCATCGCCCTGGTGCTGATCCTGCACACCCACCGGTTCAAGATTCTGAACGTGGTGTGGGTACTGGTCGGCCTGGGGATCCCGGTGGGCATCGCCTACTCGCGCATGTACCGCGGGATGCACCACCTCAGCGACGTGAGCTGGGGCTTCCTGCTCGGTCTGGTCTGCATCGCGGTGGCCGCCAACGCCCTGCTCCTCAAGCCGGTCATCTCCGAGCGGAAGGGGAGCCTGCTGCGAACCTAGCGCGGGACGGGGGGTTCCCCACCCGCCGGGGCGTTGCGCATGAGACCGTTGTGAAGCAGCGACACCAAGTCCTACATCTGTGACTTCGTGTGGCTCAATGATCGCTCTGTGCTACGAAGTAAGATAGAAACCCCGATAGGGAGATTCAACTCTCCCCTTCGGGGCACGAGCAGCCAGCCGGCCGGACCGTAGAGACGTTCGACGGCTACCCCAAGGAAGGAAGCCGGCCCATGGACCGCCAGTCCGTCGTCTGCCAGAAATGCACGGGTGTTCTTCTCGCCACCGACTCGCGCACCTACACCGCGCAGCGGGGGCGCCTGATCGTCTCCAACGGCTACTGCACCTGCCCGGCCGAGACCGAGGCGCCCGCCGAGCAGGCCCACCGCCATCAGCAGCCCCAGTCCGCCGACCAGGCGGCCCACCGGCAGCAGCAGCACAGGCCCGTCGCCCAGCAGCAGCAGCACGCGCAGCCCGCGGGGCAGAACTCGATGGTGATCGCCTAGGCGATTCTCTCGGGGAGGGCCCGTGGCGTCGGGGGCATCCGACGGCCCGGCCTTCCCAGGACCCGGCGGCGGACCGAGGCATCGTCTCCGCGCTCGCCGGGCCGTAGGGCGCCGCCCGCCGGACCCGCGCCGTCCGGCAGGCCCCGCGTTCGCCCGGCGGAGGTCAGGTCCGCCCGGCGGGCCCGCGGCGCCGTGACCCCGGGGCGGACATCGGCCGCCGAGGCCCGGACCGGACACCAAGGTTCCGGACAGGCCTGTGCGGCGTGCACCAGGCGCCGAGGCTCCGGACCGGACAGCCGAGGCGCGGACCAGGTGTCAGCCGCTGAGGCCCCAGGCCAGGACCACCGACAGGCCACTGGTGGCCAGCAGGCCGACGAGCACCACGATGGCGATCAACCGACGATTCATACCCGGAAGCCTAGCCAGGCGCCCCGGGTGCTCGGGGCGCCCGTACACGTCATGACGCGTCCGACGTCGGCCACGCGGGCGGGGCGGGGTGTCCGCTCTCGGCGCGGATGATGTGGATGACCGCGTTGATGAGCGCCAGGTGGGTGAACGCCTGGGGGAAGTTGCCCAGATGGCGCCCGGTCACCGGGTCGATCTCCTCGGCGTACAGGCCGAGGGCGCTGGCGAAGGAGAGCACCCTCTCGCAGAGCCTGCGGGCGCGGACGTGCTCGCCGATCTCGGTCAGCGCCGAGACGAGCCAGAACGAGCAGATGGTGAAGGTCCCCTCCTCCCCGGTCAGTCCGTCGTCGGTCTCCTTGGTCTCGTAGCGCAGGACCAGCTCGTCGCGGGTCAGCTCGTCGGCGATGGCCAGGACGGTGGCGCGGACCCTCGGGTCGTCGGCCGGCAGGAAGCGCACCAGCGGGATGAGCAGCAGCGACGCGTCCAGGGCGTCGGTGTCGTAGTGCTGGCGGAACACCCCGCGCTCACTGACGCCGTACTCGCACACGTCGGCGTGGATCTCGTCGGCGACCACCTGCCAGCGCGCGGCCAGCTCGGGGTCCTCCCTCAGGCGGGCGAGCCGCGCACCCCTGTCCACCGCCACCCAGCACATGACCTTCGACGAGGTGAAGTGCTGAGGTTCGCCCCGTACCTCCCAGATGCCCCGGTCGGCCTCCCGCCAGTTGCGGATGGCCGACTCGACCTGCCGCTTCAGGATGGGCCAGATCCGCTCGTCCAGGCGGTCCCGCGAACGGGTGTGGATGTAGAAGGAGTCCAGGACGGCGCCCCAGACGTCGTTCTGGCGGTGCAGGTAGGCGGCGTTGCCGACCCGGACGGGCTTGGCGCCCTCGTACCCGTAGAGGTGGTCGAGGATCTCCTCGTCCAGCTTGGACTCGCCGTCGATGCCGTACATCACCTGGAGTTCCTGGTCCCGCTCCGCGACGTCGGCGATGAACCAGAAGAAGTCGTCGGCCTCCCAGTCGAAGCCCAGCGTGTACAGGCCCCACAGGGCGAAGGTGGAGTCCCTGATCCAGGTGTAGCGGTAGTCCCAGTTGCGGTCACCGTGCGGGGTCTCGGGCAGCGAGGTGGTCGCCGCCGCGATGAGCGCGCCCGTCGGGGCGAACGTCAGCCCCTTGAGGGTGAGGGCGCTGCGCTCCAGGTAGCTGCGCCACGGGTGGTCGGGGAAGTCGCCCCTGGCCAGCCAGTGCTGCCAGTGGTGCGCGGTCCACACCAGCCCGTCGTAGGCCTCCTTGAAGGTGTACGGGGGTTCGTGCGCGGTCCACGACAGCGCACAGAAGCGCGAGTCCCCCTCCTTGAGCAGGGTGCGCGCCGTGGCACGCCCGCCCTCGAACCCCAGCCGCATGTCGGTGGTGAGCCGCAGCTCCAGGTCCTCGCCCTCCGCGGTCGCGATGCCCTGGTGGTACCCCCGCTCGCCGTACGACCAGACGGCGGGACGGCGGCCGTAGTCGAAGATCGGCTCACAGTCCAGGGTGATCTGCACCTCCCCGCTGACACAGCGGACCGTACGGAGCAGCACGTGGGAGGCGTCGTAGTCGGTCGGTGCCCTGCGGTGCGTGTGCGAGAGCTCGCTGTCGTGGTGCCAGGGCCCCATGAGGAGCAGGTCCCGCACGACGATCCAGCCGGTGGGCGTGCCCCAGCTGGTCTCAAGGATCATGGTGCCCGGAAGGTAGCGGCGCGCGGCCGGGACCCTCAGGTCGGCGGGACCGAGCCGGAAACCGCCCGCTCCCCGGTCCATGAGGGCACCGAAGACGCTCGGGGAGTCCATCCGCGGCAGGCAGAGCCACTCGACGTTCCCGCTCGGCGCGACCAGGGCCGTGACCTCGCAGTCGGACAGGAACGCGTAGTCGGCGATGGGTGGAAAGGGGGAGGAACCGGGGAGCACCCCCGCCGGTGGATCCGCTGTCATGCGCCCTTTCTACCCCGACTTCGTCCAAGAGCACGTCCGAGGCCCGGGAGGTCGTACCGAATCGCAGGACCTGCTCCGGGGCCGGGGGCACGGCCCGGTCGCCGGGTGCATCGTGTCCGGCCTAGGCTTTCCGGATTGTCACCACCGAAACCTCATAAGTCACGTTATCCTCAGTGGTTTGTGAGCTTTTCGGACAATTGTCTGTCGGATCTGCCATAGGATGCCCGACCAGATCACATCGGAGAGGGGCATCGTGGGGCGCGACGACATCCAGGAACCGTACGAGGACGATCCTCGCGAGCGGACCGGCCCCATGGGAGCGGTGCCGAGGTCCGACCGCCCGGCAAGCGACGTACCGGACATGCTGGACGTGTTGCCGGACGGGTGGAGCGAGCTCGGCCTGCAGGAGGACGCGCGGGGCGACGGCACGCAGGTGATCGTTCACGTGGACGGATCCCGGGAGATCATCCGGAACGACGGGTCCAGGGAGAGGGTCTACCCCGACGACCCCCGCGAGACCACGGACGTCGACGGCACGGTCGTGCCGCCGTACGAGGACGACGAGACGACGCGGGCGCGCGGTTTCCTGGGTTCGGGGTGGCGCGAGGAGACCGACTCCGAGCGGGAGCGCCGCGGCCGGGGCCGGTCCAGGATCCTGCTGGCGGTCGTGGGCGGCATGGTGGCAGCGGGCATCGTCGGCGGCCTGGCGTTCTCCACCTCCACGCCCGGCTCGTCCGGCGAGGCGTGCTCGCCCGGCGCGCGCTGCTCCGTCGCCGAGCAGCCGCCGAGAACGGCGAAGCCCACTCCCGAGGAGACCGGGGAGCGCGGCGAGGACCCGTCCGCGACCGCCGAGCCGACACCCGCTCCGAGCCGGACCGCCCGGAACCAGCCGTCTTCCCGTCCCTCCCCCACCCGGACCACCCCGTCGCGGGAGGCCGAGCCGGAACCCACCCGGCGGCCCGAGCGCGACGAGGAGTCCCGGAACTCCACTCCCCCGAGGGCGGAGGTCACCTCCGAGCCCGGGGCCTCGCCGACCGAGTCGCTGCCCTCCGAGAGCCCCACCCCCAGCGAGGAGCCGACGTCGGCGCCTCCGGTGCAGGACGGTGGCGGCAACGACGACTCCGGCAGGGGCGGCCTGCTCGACTGGCTGTTCTGACCCGACCGGCCGTTCGGGGCCGGCCGCTCGTCCCGGCTCGACCGCTCGTCCCGGCTCGACCGGCCGTTCCCACCCGGCTGCCCGTTCCGGCCTGAGCGGCCGTTCCGGCCGGGCCGGGCGTCGGTGGCCGGGCGTCGGTGGCCGGGCGTCACGGTCGGTCCTGCCGGTCCTGCCGGTGCGGCGGTGCGGCCCGCGCGCTCAGGCCGAGGTACGCGGGAGCGCGTCCAGTGCGGCGATGAGAAGGTCGAGGCCGAACTCGAAGTCGGTCTCCGGATCGTGCCTGGCCAGCTCCGGGGCCAGCGCGATGACCCGGGGGAACTGCTCGGGGTCGAGCCCGGCGAAGGTATCGGCCGGGTTCCGGTGCAGATAGTCGAGCATCTTCGTGGTGCCGACCTCACGCATCTGCGCGCCCAGCGCGTACGCCAGCATCGCCCGCATGATCCGGACGGACGTCTCGCCGTCGAACCCCGCGCTCTCGGCGATCGCCAGGGCCCGTTCGGCGGGCCGCAGGCCGATCGATGTGTCGATCTTGTGGGTCAGCACCACCGTCATCGACCGCGGGTTGTCGCGGGCGGTCTTGCGGAAGGCCCGGATGAGCGTCCGCGCCCTGAGCTTCCAGTCCTCGCCGGGATCGTCGGGCAGGTCCATCCCGGCCACCACGTACTCGGCCACGCCCTCCAGCAGGGCCGTCTTGTTCGGCACGTGGTTGTACAGGGACATGACGGCGACGCCCAGCTCGGCCGCGACCGCCCGCATGGACAGCCCGTCCACGCCCTCGCGCTCGATCAGCTCGACCGCGGCGCGCACCACGCGCGCCCGGGTCAGCACCGTACGCGCGACCGTCCCGGCTGCTCTCCTCGCCACCGGCCGGCTCCCCTTCTCTCGGTGATGGCGATGCTACAGGGGGCGCAGGAGACCGTCCGCGCGCGCTCGCGGCGGGAGGATCACGACCGCGCGGACCCGTCGGCGCGGATCATCGGCCGTCCGGACCGGTGACCGTCCGGATCCGTCGGCCCTGCGGATCCGCCGGCGCCACGGATCACGGTCGTGGCAGCGAGAGGAGCCGGTCCACCAGCGCCCGCGCGTGGTCCGCGCCGACCGGCCTGTTGAAGAAGGCCGCGTGGAAGTAGAGCGGCGCCTGCACCACCTCGAGCAGCTCCAGCAGGGTCGGCGGGCTCTCCCCCCGCCCCGCCGCGCGGTCGAGCATCGCCTGCAGCTGGACGCCCCGGTCGAGCATGTAGACGTGCACGGGGTCCTCGGCCCCGGACGTGGCACCCGAGGGGACGTCCGAGGCGGCTCCGGCGTGGGTGCCGAGCATGGCGGCGCGCAGGAACAGGGCGCCCCTGGCCCCGGCCACGTCCTCGGCCAGCCGGACGGCGTACTCCTCCAGGTCGCCACGGAGCGTCCCGGTGTCGGGAACCGGGGAGAGCCGCGTCAGCCGTTCGGTGATCACGTCGTCGATCAGCGCCTGTACCGTGCCCCAGCGCCGGTAGATCGTCGTCTGGTGGACGCCCGACCGCTCGGCGACCAGAGCGATGCTGAGATCACTCCACCCCTCCTCGGCGAGCAGGTCGAGCACGACCTGATGGACGGCGGCACGGACGCGGGCCGTGCGGCCTCCGGGACGGCGGGCGGGCTGCTGGGCTGCCATTCCCACACCCTAATGCAAAATTTCTTGCTTTAACTTCTCCCAGACCCTACGCTTCTTTAAAGCAAGAGATTTTGCGTTAAGACATCGAAGGAACGCCTCCGGCCGGACGTCCGGCGGATGGCGGACCGCCCCGGCGACCGGCCGGACGAGAGTTTCGGGAGTGTGGCGATGAAGGACTCGGCCAACGAGAGCGGCAAGGACGGCACGATCCGCGAGGGCCGCGAGGGGATCGTCTCGGTGGTGCTGTGGGACGTCGCCCCCGTGATCGCCACCTACTACGGGTGCCGCGCGCTGGGCGTGAGCGAGTACGCGGCCATGCTGGCCGCGACGGGCGCGGGCGTGCTGCGGGTGGCCTACGTCGCCCTCCGGCGCCGCCGCTTCGACGGTTTCGCCGCCTTCATGGGCCTGGTGTTCGGGGTGGGGTTCGCGCTCTCCCTGATGACCGGCGACGAGAAGTTCGTCCTCGCCCTCAAGTCGGTCACCACCGCGGTGGCGGGCCTGGTCTTCCTGGCGACCTGCGCCGCCGGGCGTCCGGCGGCCTTCTCGGTGGCCAAGCGCTTCGGCGCCGAGAACGCGGAGACGGCACGGCGCTGGGACGTGCTGTACGCGGCCGAGCCGGCCTTCCGCCGGGTCTACCTGGTGATGACGCTGGTCTGGGGCGTCGCGCTCCTGGTCGAGTCGGCCGCGCGGATCCCGCTGGTCTACCTGTTGCCGACCGACGTCATGGCCGGGCTGTCGTCGGTCATCCTGGTCGCGACCATCGCCCTGCTCGGCCTGTGGAGCTCCTGGTACGGCAAGCGCGGCGAGCAGGCGGCCGGGGCCGCGCGCTCCCTCGCCGCCTGAGCACGACGCCGGCACCCGCCGCGTCCAGAACCACCCGCGGTGCACAGGGGCCCGCGGCACTCACGGCCCGGGGATCCTCCGGGTCCGGGAAGCCCGAGGCAGCGGTGAAACCCCTCGCTCAGCCCGTCCGTGCCCGTCGCGCGGGCGCGAAGGCGTCATGGCCGGTCCCGACGGCGTGCGCCCCGGCACGGTACTCCTGCGGGCTGACCCCGTGCATCCGCTTGAAGGCGGTGCTGAGCGCGAACGAGCTGCCGTACCCGACCTGCCGGGCCACCGCGCCGACGGTGGCGTCGGTCTCGCGCAGCAGGTCGGCGGCCATGGCCAGCCGCCAGCCGGTGAGGAACGCCATGGGCGGCTCCCCGACCAGGTCGGTGAAGCGGCGGGCCAGGGACGCGCGGGAGACGCCGGTCTCGGCGGCCAGGCCGGCCACCGTCCAGGGGTGGGCGGGATTGTTGTGCAGCAGACGCAGGGCCTTGCCCACCACCGGGTCGCCGTGGGCGCGGTACCACGCCGGGGCACCGCCCTCCGGGCGGGAGAACCACGCCCGCAGGACGGCGATGAGCAGCAGGTCGAGCAACCGGTCCAGGACCGCCTCCTGTCCCGGCTCGTCCTTGACGATCTCGTCGGTGAGCAGCGGGATGATCGGGCAGTCCCAGGCGTCCTCGGGCAGGACCAGCAGCGGGGGCAGCGCCTCCAGCAGGCGCCGGCTGATCTCCCCGCGCATCTGGTAGGCACCGGTGAGGATCACCGCCGACCCGTGCGGGTCGTTGCCCCAGGTGCGCACGCCCAGGCTCATCGCGTCGGAGAGGTCCCGCCCGTCGACGGTGGTGCAGTGCTGCCCGGGGTGGATCACCACCTGCGGGGGCGTGGCAGGATCGTCGGCGACCGTGTAGGGGGCGGGACCGCGGATGACGGTGACGTCCCCCGGGCCCAGCCGTACCGGGTCCCCGTCGTCGGGGACGATCCACGCCTCACCCCGCACGACGGCCGCCAGCGCCAGCGGCGCCCGGTCCTGGATCCGCAGGGACCAGGGCGGGCTGAGGATCGAGCGGAGCAGGAACGCTCCCCGGGCCCTCGGCCCGTCCAGGAAGTCGGTGAGTGCGTCCATCACCTCACCCTAGACGCCGGAACATGGAAGTGCGCTTCTCAACCATGGCCCGTCTCACTCCCTGACGGTTCACTGGACACATGACGGAGAACATCCACACCGATGGCGACAAGAACGACCCCGCGACGACGCTGGTCCTCGGCGGGACGGGCAAGACCGGACGGCGGGTGGTGGAGCGGCTCACCGCGCTCGGCGTGCCGGTGCGGGCCGGTTCCCGCTCGGGCGAGCCGCCGTTCGACTGGAACGACCCGGCGACGTGGGCGCCGGTGCTGCGGGGCGTGGGCTCGGTGTACCTGACGTACCAGCCCGACCTGGCGTTCCCCGGCGCCACCGAGACGGTCCGCTCGTTCGTCGCGCAGGCGGCCGGCAGCGGCGTACGGCGGCTGGTGCTGCTGTCCGGCCGGGGCGAGGAGGAGGCCGGGCTGAGCGAGGAGACGGTCCGCGGCTCCGGGCTGGAGTGGACGATCGTGCGGGCGTCCTGGTTCTGCCAGAACTTCAGCGAGGACTACCTGCTGGACCCGGTGCTGGCCGGGGAGATCGCGTTCCCCGCGGGCGACGTGAAGGAGCCGTTCGTCGACGCCGACGACATCGCGGACGTCGTGGTCGCGGCGCTGACGCAGGACCGGCACGTGGGCGAGCTCTACGAGCTCACCGGCCCCCGGCTGCTGACCTTCGCCGACGCGGCCGCGGAGATCTCCGAGGCGACCGGCCGGCCGATCCGCTACGTGGCGGTCTCCCCGGAGGAGTACGAGGCCGCGATGGTCGGGTACGGCGTCCCGGCCGAGCACGCCGCGCAGCTCACCGCGCTGTTCTGCACCGTGCTGGACGGCCGCAACGCCCACCTGGGGGACGGCGTCCGGCGGGCCCTCGGCCGGGAGCCCCGGGACTTCACGCGGTACGCGCGCGACACCGCCGCCACCGGGGTCTGGGGCGGCTGACCCACCGGCCCGCGCCCCGGCCCGGCACGGTCCGGGCGGGGCCGCCGGCACCGACGGGACGGACGACGCGCCGCCCCCACCGTGTCCCCGTGTTCCCGTGTTCCCGTGTTTCCGTAACGTCCGGTGACGACCGCGAAGGTCGCGTACCCGGTGACGACCGTGGAGGTCGCGAAGATGACACTGTTCCGAAGCGTCGCGCTGATCGGCGCGACCGTCACCGTGGGGCTCACGGCGGGCCTGTTCTACGCCTACGCCTGCTCCGTCATGCCCGGCCTGGGCCGGGCCGACGACCGTACCTTCGTCACCGCGATGCAGCGGATCAACGTGGCGATCCTCAACGGCTGGTTCGGCGTCTGCTTCGCCGGCGCCGTGCCGCTGATCGCGCTGGCCGCGGTCCTTCACCTGCGGGGGGACGGCAGGCCCGTGTTCCCGTGGATCGTGGCCGCGTTCGTGCTGTACGCGGTCATGCTCGGCATCACGTTCGCGGTCAACGTGCCGCTCAACAACGCGCTGGACGCGGCCGGGGATCCCGACCGCGTCGCGGACCTCGCGGCGGTGCGCGAGCGGTTCGAGGGGGCGTGGGTCCGCTGGAACGTCGCGCGCACGGTGGCGTGCGTCGCCGCCTTCTCCTGCCTGGCCTGGGCCCTGGTCCTGCACGGGCGCATCGGGTCACCGGCCGGGTGAGCCGTACCGGATGTCTCCGCCACGGGGGCGCGAGACATCCGGTACGTCACGGCCGGGAGACGTACGGCCGAGGGCCCGCGCGGCCCGGGGGCAAGGGTCAGGGGTCAGGGGTCAGGCATCGAGCGGTTCGCGGCCGGGCTGGGTTCCCGGCCGGGCTTCTGCCAGGATGCCTGTCTGCCGGTCCACCGCCCGTTCCGCGGGGGCGACGGACCGGCGCGTCCCGGGAGGCCGGCCGGGACCGCAGGTGCCGGCCGCTGACGAGCAGGGGGCCCGCGATGACCGGACACCGCATTCTCGCCGTCGACGACGACCCCGCGATCCTGCGCTCGCTGCGACGGGGGCTGCGGCTGGAGGGCTTCGACGTGGACACCGCCGACTCCGGCCGTCGCGCGCTGGAGCTGGTGGACGGCGCCGAGATGGACGCGATCGTCCTCGACGTCTCGATGCCCGGCCTGTCGGGGATCGAGGTGTGCGGGCGGCTGCGGGCGCGCGGCGCCGAGGTGCCGGTGCTGATGCTCTCGGCCATGGACGAGGTCGCCGACCGGGTGGCCGGGCTGGCCGCCGGTGCCGACGACTACGTCGTCAAGCCGTTCGACCTGAACGAGCTGGTGCTGCGGCTGCGCGCGCTGCTGCGGCGGGCCGGTCGCGCGGCCGGGGAGACGGTCCGGGTGGGGCCGCTGACGGTCGACCCGGCCGCCCGGCGGGTCACCGTGAACGGCCGGGAGGTCGAGCTGACCCGGCGCGAGTTCGACCTGCTGGAGGTCTTCGCGCGCAACGCGGGCCTGGTGCTGTCCCGGCCGGTGCTGCTGGAGCGGGTCTGGGGGTACGACTTCGAGGTGACCGGCAACGCCGTGGACACCTTCGTCGGCTACCTGCGGCGCAAGCTGGAGGCGGCGGGCGAGCCGCGCATGGTGCACACGGTGCGGGGTGTCGGGTTCGTGCTGCGGGACGTGCGGGGGTGAGGCTCTCCACCCGGTTCGCGGTCTGCCTCGCCGTGCTCGTCCCGCTGCTGGTGCTGCTGGGCGGCATGCTCGTGCTGAGCCTGGTCTCCCACGACCTGAGCGCCGAGCGGGACAGGGGGCTGGCGTTGCGGACGCGCGCGCTGGCGCCGATGGCCACGTCGTACATGTGGCGGGTCCGCCTGGTGCCGGAGGTGCATCCCGACCTGATCGCCCGGCGACTGGCCACGGCGGCGCTGAGCGCCGGCAACCCTGGCGGGGTGCGCGTCGACGTCCCCGGTGCCGCACCGCTCGTCATCGGGGACGTACCGGCCACGATGCCCGCGACCGGCCGGGACGGACCGGCCACCTTCTCCGACGGCGGGCGGAGCTGGCGGTTCACCACCTCCGGCCTGGGCGTCCTGAAGGGCTCTGGCCGGCTGTGGGTGTTCGAGGCCGAGGAGCACCTCGACCGGGACCTCGCGGTGCTCCGCGAGCGCGTGGTCCTGGTCACCCTGGTCGCCGCGGCGGCGGGTGCCGCAGCCGGTTTCCGGCTCGGCCGGCTCGCGGTACGGCCGCTGACGGTGCTGCGCCGGCAGGCCAGGGAGCTCGACGTGCCCGCCGTCTCGGACACGCGGCTGGCGACCGCCTCCGGGGTCGTCGAGGTCGACGAGCTGGCCCGCCTGCTCAACGAGCTGCTGGACCGGCGGGACGCGGCGGTGACCCGTACCGCCGAGGCGCTGGAGACCGCCCGCGCCTTCGCCGCCACCGTCTCGCACGAGCTGCGGACCCCGCTGACCAGCATGGGCACCAACCTCGGCCTGCTCGACCACCCCGCCCTGGACCCTGCGGAGCGAGCCGAGATCATCGCGGACCTGCGGGCGGAACACGACCGGACGCAGCGGCTGGTCACCATGCTCCGCCGCCTGGCACGGGGGGAACTGGTCGAGCCCGCGGCCTTCACCGGGACCGACCTGGCCGAGATCACCGCCACCGCGGTCGAGGAGGCGCGGCGCCGCCACCCGGGCGCCGCGATCACCCTCTCCGGTACGGGGGACCTGCCGGTGAGGGGATGGGACGAGGGGCTCCGGGTCGTCGTCGACAACCTCCTCGACAACGCCGCGATCCACGGCGCGGACGGCACCGGTCACGCGGTGGTCACCGTGACGCTCCGCACGGCGGACGGGGAGGCGGTGCTCGGCGTCCAGGACACCGGGCCGGGCATACCGCCCGCCGAACGCGAGTCCGTCTTCACCCGCTTCCACCGCCGGGCAGGCAGCCCCGGGGCCGGTCTCGGCCTCACCCTCGTCCGGCAGCAGGTCGTGCTGCACGGCGGCACGGTCACGGTGACCGGCCCGGAACCGGGCCCGCCGGGCGGTGCCGACCCGGGCGGTGCCGAGCCGGACGGTGCCGACCCGGGCGCTGCCGCCCCGGGCGGTGCCGAGCCGGGTAGGGGGACGCGTGTCGAGGTGCGCCTGCCCGTGGAGGACGCGCGATCCGCCGGGCCCCTCCCGGCTCCTGCCAGAGATCTGCCATGAAAGTACGTCATGATCCCTGCCGTATCAGAGCGGCCGGCTCGCCGCCCGGACCTGTGGAGGGACCATGAGCATCAGTCGTCACCTGCGAAGACCCGCCGTCGCCACGGCCGCCGTACTGGCCGTGACCGCCTGGGCGATCCCCGCCGCCGCCCAGGCGCGAACGGCGGCCCCCGGCCCCGCCCTCGCCGCCGCGCCCGCGGCCCACGCCGCCCCCACCCCCGGCGCCACCCGGACCGGGAGAGCGGCCACGACCACGAAGGGCACGGTCAAGAAGCGCGCGACCGGAAGGGTCGGGGCCGGAAAGATCAAGGCCGCGCCCGGTTCCCTCGACCTGGTGAACCCCTCGGCCACCCCGGTCACGCTGACGAGCGCCCCCCGGGCGCTCTCGGTGACCTACACCCACGAGGGGCGGCAGCACACCCTCGCCGACTTCCTGGAGCGCACCGGGACCAACGGCTTCGTCGTCCTGGACCGCCAGAAGATCGTGTACGAGCGTTACGTCTCGGCGGACCGGAACACCCGCTTCCAGTCCTGGTCGGTGGCGAAGTCCTTCACCTCGGCCGCGGTCGGCATCGCGCTGCACGAGCGCCTCATCTCCTCGATCGACGACCCGGTGACCACCTACCTGCCCGAACTGCGCGGTTCGGGGTACGAGGGGGTGTCCATCCGGAACCTGCTGCGGATGTCGTCGGGCATCGAGTGGGACGAGCGCACCGACGTGCCGCGCGTGCAGGTGGCCGCCAACCAGGGCAGGCCGGTGGCCAGGATCGCGGCGCGGCAGGTGCGCGGCTGGGAGCCGGGCAGCAGGTTCGAGTACACGAGCATGAACTCCTTCGTGCTCGCCAAGCTCGTCAGCACGGTCTCCGGCGTCCCGTTCCACCGGTACGTGCAGGAGAAGATCTGGAAGCCCGCGGGCATGGAGTCCACGCTGGGCGTCGGCAACGACGGCAACGGCGACAACCTGGGCTACTGCTGCTTCCACGCCACCGACCGCGACTTCGCCCGGTTCGGCCTGCTCTACCTCAACGACGGGGTGGCCAAGGGGAGCCAGGTCGTGCCGAGCTCCTGGGTGGACCTGTCGACCAGGCCGTCGGCCTCCTTCAACGCGGGCTACGGGCTGCACTGGTGGCTGGGCGGCGACGGCGGGGACGACTTCATGGCCGCCGGGTTCGGCGGGCAGTACATCTACGTCTCCCCCGAGCACGACGTGGTCATCGTCAAGTCGGTCGCCTCCAACGCGGAGAACGACCAGCGCGAGGCCGTGACGGCGTTCCGCGCCGTGGCCGCGGAGGTGGCCAGAACCCGCCCGTGACCGGCGGGGAGTCGTCCGCGACCGGGTCCCGCCGGTGACCGGCGGGACCCGGTCGCGACCCGCGAGGCCCGCTCGTGATTCCAGGGGGCGGTGGGGCGGCAGCCGTCACGCGCGCAGCAGCTCCACGACCGCGCCGATGTCGGCCTCGCCCCAGCCGCGTTCGGCCGCCTCGGCGTAGCGCCGCTCGACCAGCCGGGCGATCGGCAGGGCGGGCCCGTCCGGCCCGGTCAGGCCCGCGGCGAGCCGCAGGTCCTTGGCGGCCAGGCTGGTCGTGAACCAGCCCCGGTGGTCACCGTCGAGAACGTCGTCCAGCCGGTCGTGCAGGGCCGGGGCGACGGTGGGCCAGCGCATCAGCAGGTCGTGCAGGAGCGTCTCGTCGGCACCGGCCGCCCGGCCCGCGGCGGCCACCTCGGCGAGCACGGCGATCCCGGACATGAGCAGGTAGTTGTTCAGCAGCTTGAACACGAGGGCGTCGCCCGGGTCGCGGCCGCAGTAGGAGTAGGAGGCGAACACCTGCGACCACACCGGTCTGAGCGCGTCGACGAGGCCGCGCTCGCCGCCCACCAGGACCATCGCCCGTCCCTCGACGACACTGGGCGACGAGCCCAGGATCGGCGCGGCCACGAACCGGCCTCCCGGGGCCAGGTCGCGCAGCGCCCGCGCGGTGTCCGGGGCGACCGTGCTCGTGTCGGCCACCACCGGGCCCCCGGACGGATCGCCGGAGCCGATCTCGGCGAGCCTGGACACCACCTCCAGGGTCGCCTGGTCGTCGGTGAGCGAGAGCAGCACCCCGTCGGCCCCCCGCGCGGCCTCGGCGGGCGAACCCGCCTCCACGGCGCCGAGGTCGACCAGCTCGCCCGCGCGGCCCGGCGTACGGTTCCACACCGTGACCGGGAATCCGAGCGTCAGCAGCCGCCGGGTCATCGCCCGCCCCATCACGCCCATGCCGAGTACGGCGACGCGCATAGATCATCCCCCCTTCCCGCCATTGTGCCCGCGGCCACCGGACGCGCCCCGGCGCCACGCGGTGACCCGCGACGATCCCCGTCACCCCGTGCCGTCCCCCCGACGTCCCTCGACGTCCTTCGACGTCCTTCGACGTCCTTCGACGTCCTTCGACGTCCTTCGACGTCCTTCGACGTCCCTCGACGTCCCTCGACGTCCCGCGAGGGTGCGCGGCCGAGGGTCAGGACGGGTACGCGTGCGTCTCGATGGCCTTGACCGACGCCCAGACCGACCGGCCCGGGGTGAGGTCGAGGTCGGCGACCGCGGCCGGGGTGACGTCGGCCGAGGCGGCGATCGGCCCCTCCAGGTGGATGCGGACGTTGTCGCCGTGCCGCTCGACCCCCTCGATCGTCGCCTGCCAGAGGTTGCGCGGGCTGCCGTCCGGGCGGGTCCGGTAGAGCGCGACCGCGCTGGGCGGGAAGGCGACGAAGACGGGGCCGTCCTGCTGCTCGGCGACGCTGAGGACCACCTCCCCGACGGTCACCCGTCTGCCCGAGGCGGTGCCCCGGTAGAGGTTGAGGCCGACCAGCCGGGCCACGTAGTCGGTCCGCGGGCGCCTGGCGACCTCGGCCGGGGTGCCGTGCTGGACGACGGTCCCGTTCTCGACGACGACCAGGCGGTCGGCGAGCACCATGGCGTCCAGCGGGTCGTGGGTGACCAGGACGGTCGCGCCGGCGAAGTCCGCCAGGTGGCGGCGCAGCTGGGAGCGGACCTCCAGGCGGGTGTGCGCGTCCAGCGCGGCCAGCGGCTCGTCCATCAGCAGCAGGCGGGGGCCGACGGCGAGGGCGCGGGCCAGGGCGACGCGCTGGGCCTGCCCGCCCGACAGCCGGCGCGGCCTGGCCGAGGCGTACGCGGCCAGGCCGACGCGCTCCAGCCACGCCGCGGCGGTGCGCCGCGCCTCCGCCCTGGGAACGCCGTGGCAGCGCGGTCCGAACGCGACGTTCTCCAGGGCCGACAGGTGGGGGAACAGCAGGTAGTCCTGGAAGACCATGCCGATCGGGCGGCGCTCGGCCGGCATGGCGTGCAGCTCGCGCCCGTCCAGGACGATCCGTCCCGCGGACAGGCCGGTGAGCCCGGCCAGCGCGCGCAGCGCGGTGGTCTTGCCCGCGCCGTTGGGACCGAGCAGGGCGACGACCTGGCCGGAGGCCACCTCCAGCTCGATGTCCAGGCCGAAACCGGGACGGGTGACGACGAGGTGGGCGTTCAGCGTCACGGCCCGCCCACCCATCGGTCGCGCAGCCCGGCCAGGATGATCACCGAGACGGCCAGCAGGACCAGGCTGAGCACGATCGCGGCCTCGGGCTCGGTCTCCAGGGCCAGGTAGACGGCCAGCGGCATGGTCTGGGTACGGCCGGGGAAGTTGCCGGCGAACGTGATGGTGGCGCCGAACTCGCCCAGCGCGCGGGCCCAGCACAGCACGGCCCCCGCGATGACGCCGGGGGTGATGAGCGGCAGCGTCACGCGGCGGAACACCACCCAGCGGGAGGCGCCCAGCGTCGCCGCGGCCTCCTCGAAGCGCGGGTCCGCGGCGCGCAGCGCGCCCTCGACGCTGATGACCAGGAACGGCATGGCGACGAACGCCTCGGCCACCACGACGCCCGCGGTGGTGAACGGCAGCGTGACGCCGAAGGTCTCCTCCAGCCACCGGCCGGCCAGGCCGCGCCTGCCCAGCACGAGCAGCAGGGCGACCCCGCCGACCACCGGCGGCAGCACCAGGGGGACGGTGATCAGCGCCCGTACCAGGCGGCGGCCGGGGAAGGCGACGCGGGCCAGCAGCCACGCCAGCGGCACGCCGAGCAGCAGGCAGACCAGTGTCGCCACGGTCGCGGTCACCAGCGACAGGCGCAGCGCCTCCAGCACCTGCGGCTCGGCCAGCCTGCGCGGCAGGGACGACCAGGGGGCGCGTACCAGCAGCCCGGCCAGCGGCAGCGTCAGGAAGGCGATCCCCACCAGGGCTGGCAGCACCAGCACCCAGGGCGGGCGGCCCGTCACGCCGCCGGAGGACCCCCCGGGCCGCCCACCGCTCATCGGCCCGCCGTACGGGTGTCCTCGGGGATCTCCACGACGACGTTGGTGGACTTGATCACGGCGACCGCCACCACCCCCACGTCCAGGCCCAGCTCGTCGGCGGCCTGGCGGCTCATCAGCGACACCACCCGGTACGGCCCCGCGGCGATCTCCACCTGGGCCATCACCGCGTCCCTGACCACCTCGGTCACGATCCCGCGGAAGCGGTTCCGCGCCGACGAACGACCCGACCCGCTCTCGGCCTCGATCTGCGCGCGCGCGAACGCCGCGAGATCCTCACCGGTCACCGTCCGGTGGCCGTGCTCGTCCCGCCGGGCGGGGAGCCGGCCGGCGTCCACCCAGCGGCGGACGGTGTCGGGACTGACCCCCAGCAGCGCGGCGGCCTCGCCGATCCGGAACATCGTCACGAAGGGTCAGCCTACCTTCGCACTTACCGGTGTCCGCGTCGTCCCCGCACCGCATCCGCGTCATGCCCCGGCACCCCGCCCTGGCAGCTGAGAGTACGTGAGCCCCCCGCCCCGCCGCGGATCGCGGTGTCAGCCCATGCTCTTGGCGCCGTCGAGGGATTCGCGGATGATGTCGGCGTGGCCGGCGTGCTGGGCGGTCTCGGTGATGATGTGCATCAGCGTCATGCGGGCCGACCAGCGCGCACCGGGCTCGAACCACGGGGCCTCCGGCAGCGGCCGGGTGGCGTCCAGATCGGGCAGGGTGGCGACCACCTCGTCGGTCCGGCGGGCGACCTCGGCGTAGTCGGCCAGCACCCCGGCCAGCGTCTCACCCGGGAGCAGCCGGAACTCGTCCTCCCGCCGGGCCCAGTCGGCCTCGGTCATGTCGGCGAAGTCGCTCTGCGCCGCCGGGCCGTTCAGGATGAAGTCCACCCAGCCCCGCTCGGCCGACGTGACGTGCTTGATCAGCCCGCCCAGGCACAGCTCGCTGACGGTGCTCCGCCGTCCGGCCTGCTCGTCGGTGAGGTCGCGGACGGTGAACCGCAGGAAGTGCCGATGCTTGGCCAGCATCGCCAGCAGATCGGCGCGCTCCCCGGTGACGGCGGGCGCGCCGGTGGTGACGGGCGCATCGGTGAGGGGTGCGCCGGTGTCGTCCAGGGTGGCCGTCGCGCCGATGTCGGTGGCCTCGCTCATGGTCTCCGCCTTCCGTTCCTCTGTTCCGCGGTCAGGTTCCACGCTAGGCCGCATAGCGGTCACTTCCTGACCTGAATCACGGAAGAATCGACACATGGCCAACACGAGCTCCCGGACGTTGCGACTGCTGTCGCTGCTGCAGACCCACCGGTACTGGCCGGGCACCGAACTGGCCGAACGGCTGGGCGTCTCGGCCCGCACCCTGCGCCGGGACATCGACCGGCTGCGCGAGCTGGGCTATCCGGTCGAGGCGCGGCGCGGCGTGGACGGCGGTTACGAGCTCGCCGCGGGCGCGTCGCTGCCGCCTCTGGTGATCGACGACGAGGAGGCGGTCGCGCTGGCCGTGGGGCTGCAGGCCGCGGCGCGGAGCGCGGTGGAGGGCCTCGCCGAGTCCTCGGTGCGGGCGCTCACCAAGGTGGCGCAGGTGATGCCGGCCCGGCTGCGACGCCAGGTCGAGGCGCTCCGCGCGATGACCGTGCCCGCGGGCTGGGACGACCCGGCCGGGGCGGGCGTCGACCCGGGCGTGCTCACCACGGTCGCGCTGGCCTGCCGGGACGGTGAACGGCTCCGCTTCTCCTACACCGCCGCCGGCGGACGGCGCACCGACCGGCACACCGAACCGCATCGGCTGGTCTGTCTCGGCCGCCGCTGGTACCTGGTCGCCTACGATCTCGCCCGGCACGACTGGCGCAGCTTCCGGGTCGACCGGCTCGCCGCGCCGCAGGGCGACGGCTCCCGGTTCCGGCCCCGTGACCTGCCCGCCGCCGACGCCGCCGAGTTCGTCCGCTCCGGCCTGGAGGGACTGCCCCGTCCCTACCGGGTGGAGGTCCTGGCCGACGCCCCGGCCGCGGTCGCGCGTGAACGGGTCGGCAGGTGGTGCACGGTCGAGGAGGTCGACGCCGGGCACTGCCGGGTGCGCATGACCTCCGACTCCCTGGACTGGCCGATCATGGCACTGGGCGTGCTCGGCACCGATTTCCGCGTCCTCGGCCCTCCCGAGCTCCTCGATCGGGTCCGCGACTGGGGCGTCCGGTTCGGCCGGGCCGGGGCCTGATCCGCCTCCCGCCCCTGCTCCCGCCTCCGTAATCTCCTGGCAGCAAAGTCGTTACCTTGCAATTTTTTGTCGAAACATTGCGGTGACTTGTCCGTCATCTTAGGGTGTGGGCAGTTCTGCCGGACACAGCGGCGGCCGGCACGCCCCCCGACCGTGACGCCGTACCGGCTCTTCTCCCCCCCAAGAAGGGTCACCCGATGAGGAAAACCGGCAGATTACGCGGCTGGACGACGGCCACGGCCCTGGCGCTCACGGCGGGAGCGCTGGTCGTCCCGGCCGTCATGTCGCCGGGTGCCTCGGCCGCCGTGGCGGTCGACTCGATCTTCGACGTCCCCGGGCGCGGGGCGACGGTCCCGTTCACCGAGTTCGAGGCCGAGGACCCGGCGCACGCCACCACGAACGGCCAGGTCATCGGGCCGGACCGCATCTACGGCCGCCTCCCCTCCGAGGCGTCGGGCCGCAGGGCCGTGACCCTGGACGCGGTCGGCGAGTACGTCGAGTTCACCCTGACCAAGCCCGCGAACGCCGTCACCGTCCGCTACAGCGTGCCGGACAACGCCGCGGGAACCGGTCTCAGCACCCCCGTCAGCCTCCGGGTCAACGGCTCCCACCTCAAGGACCTGACCTTCACCTCGAAGTACGGCTGGTACTACGGCGGCTATCCCTTCAACAACACCCCCGGCGGCAGCAACCCGCACCACTTCTACGACGAGACCCGGACCATGTTCGGCTCCACCCTCGCCGCGGGGACGAAGGTCCGCATCCAGGTCTCCACGACCGCCGTCACCAACTCCATCACGGTCGACCTGGCCGACTTCGAGCTCGTCGGCGCCCCGATCGGCCGCCCCGCGGGGGCGCTGTCGGTCGACGACTTCGGCGCGGTCAAGAACAACACGAGCGTCGACAACACGGCCGCCTTCCAGGCCGCGGTCGACGCCGGCAGGGCCCAGGGCAAGGAGGTCTACGTCCCCCAGGGCACGTACAACCTGTACGACCACGTGATCGTGGACGGCGTGACCCTGCGCGGGGCCGGACCCTGGTACAGCGTGCTGGGCGGGCGCCACCCCACGCAGCGCAACAGGGCCGTGGGCGTGTACGGCAAGTACGTCGGCGAGGGCGGCCCGAGCCGCAACGTCACCCTGCGGGACTTCGCCGTCATCGGCGAGATCACCGAGCGCGTCGACGAGGACCAGGTCAACGCCATCGGCGGCGCGATGAGCGACTCCGTGGTCGACAACGTGTGGATGCAGCACACCAAGGTCGGTGCCTGGATGGACGGCCCGATGGACAACTTCACCATCAAGAACAGCCGCATCCTCGACCAGACCGCCGACGGCGTGAACTTCCACATCGGCGTGACCGACTCCACGGTGACGAACACCTTCGTCCGCAACACCGGTGACGACGCGCTGGCCATGTGGGCCGAGCGGGTGCCGAACGTCAACAACAAGTTCACCTTCAACACCATCGGTGTGACGCTGCTGGCCAACCACCTGGTCACCTACGGCGGCAGGGACATCCAGATCACCGACAACGTGGTGGCCGACAGCGTCAGCAACGGTGGCGGCATCCACATCGCCAACCGCTACCCGGGCGTCAACTCCGGGCAGGGCACCGCGGTCTCCGGCACCCACACCGTCGCCCGCAACACCCTGATCCGTACCGGCAACTCCGACTACAACTGGAACTTCGGCGTCGGCGCCCTGTGGTTCAGCGGGCTCAACGAGCCGGTCAACGCCACCGTCAACGTCACCGACACCGACATCCTGGACAGCTCGTACGCCGCCATCCACTTCATCGAGGGCAGCACGAGCACCGTCAACTTCAGGAACGTGAAGGTCGACGGCACCGGCACGTACATGATCCAGGCGCAGTCACCGGCGAACACGACGTTCACCGGTGTCAGCGCGGCCCACATCGGCGCGGGCGTCGCGATCCACAACTGCGTCGGCAACGGCTTCGCGATCGCCGCGGGGGCCGGGAACACCGGCTGGAGCCCGTCCGACCGGGTCTGCACCGGCACCTGGCCCACGCCGAACTACATCTACCCCGGCAACGGCGGCAACCCCACCCCGACCCCGACCGTCACCCCGACGCCGACGCCCACCGTCACCCCGCCGTGCAACCCCGGCACCGGTGACCTCGCCCGCGGCAAGCGGGTCGTCGCGAGCAGCCAGAACCAGGGCTTCACCGCCGGGAACGCGGTCGACGGCAACGCCGACACGTACTGGGAGAGCGCGGGCGGCACCTTCCCGCAGTCGATCACCGTCGACCTGTGCGGCGTCGTCCGGGCGCAGCGCGTCGAGCTGAGGCTGCCCCCCGCGGCGGCCTGGAACACCCGCACCCAGACCGTCGCCGTGCAGGGCTCGGCCGACGGCACCGCCTTCACCACCCTGTCGGCCGCGGCGCCCCGCACGTTCGACCCCGCCACCGGCAACACGGTGAGCATCCCGATCGGCGCGGCCGACGTGCGTCACATCCGGCTGACCGTCACCGGCAACACCGGCTGGCCCGCGGCGCAGCTGTCCTCGGTCGAGGTGTACGGCACCCCCGGCGCCACCCCGACCCCGACCGTCACGCCCACGCCCACCCCGACCGTCACGCCCCCGGCCGGAAACCTGGCGCGGGGCAGGACCACCACCGAGAGCGGCCACGCCGACGTCTACGGCTCGGGCAACCTCGTCGACGGCAACGCGGGGACCTACTGGGAGAGCGCGAACAACGCCTTCCCGCAGTGGGCCACCGTCGACCTCGGCAGCGCCGTCCCCGTCCGCAGGGTGACCCTGAGGCTGCCGCCGTCGGCGGCCTGGGCCACCCGCACCCAGACCCTGTCCGTCCAGGGCAGCGTCGACGGCTCGGCCTTCACCACGCTGGCCGCGTCCGCTCCCCGCGTCTTCGACCCCGCGACCGGCAACACCGTGACGATCACCTTCCCGGCCACCACCCAGCGCCACCTGCGGGTCAACGTCACCGCCAACACCGGCTGGCCCGCCGCGCAGCTGTCCGAGCTGGAGGTGTACGCCTCCTGATCCGGAGCCCGTGAGGACGGGAGACCAGGCGATCGGGGCCCGGGCCGGTGGCATGCCGGCCCGGGTCCCGTCCGTCCCCGCGGCTCCGGTGACGGACGGGACCCGCCGGGGCGCCTCCTCAGGGGAACTCGTCCGGGTCGGACGGCACCAGGGCGTGCGGGTCGTCGGCGGGGGCGGTCTCGTACCGCGGCTCCGCCCCGAGGCTCAGCGCGAGCCGCCGGGCCAGCCCGGTGTTGCGGCGCGGGTCGAGCCTGCGGACCGCCGTCTCCAGGGCGTCGCGCCGGCCGACGACGACCACCCAGGAGCGCGCCCGCGTGACCAGCGTGTAGAGCAGCTTGCGGCGGAGCATGACGCCCCCGGCCTCGCCGACCAGCGGCGCGACCACGAAGGGGTACTCGCTGCCCTGGGCGCGGTGCACGCTGACGGCGTAGGCATGGGTCAGCTCGTCGAGCTCGCCGAAGCCGTAGCGCACGGTCCGGCCGTCGTCGGTGCGCACCTCGACGGCCCGGTCCTCCGTGACGATGGAGGTGACCGTGGCGGTGTCGCCGTTGAAGACACCCTTGTCGTAGTTGTTGCGGATCGGCATGACGCGGTCGCCGACCCGGAAGACCGACGCGCCCGACCAGTGCTCGGCCACCCCGTCGCGGGCCGGGTTGAGCCGCTCCTGGATCATCCGGCCGAGGTCGACCGTCCCGGTGGTCCCCCTGCGCATCGGGCACAGCACCTGGACCTGGTCGGGGTCCACCCCCTGCTTGCGCGGGATCGCCACGGTCGCCAGGTGCATCACCCGCTCGGCGACCTGCCCGGGGTCGTCGATCTCCTCGAACCAGAAGCCTCCCCCGCCGGGGATCTCGGGCACCTGGCCGGCCAGGATCCGGTGGGCGGCCCGGATGATCCCGCTCTCCTCGGCCTGGCGGAAGACGCGCGTCAGCCGGATCCGCGCGATCGCCTCGACCCGCAGCAGGTCGGCCAGCACGCTGCCGGGGCCGATGCTGGGAAGCTGGTCGCTGTCGCCCACGATCAGCAGGTGGCTGCCGGACGGGATCGCCGAGGTGAGCCGGGTGGCCAGGTGCAGGTCCAGCATGGACGCCTCGTCGACCACGATCAGGTCGGCCCGTACGGGAGTCTGCTCGAACAGCGCGCCGCTGTCCGGGTCCGGCTGGTGGGCCAGCATGCGGTGCACGGTCATCGCGGGCATGCCGGTGAGCTCCGACAGGCGCTTGGCCGCCTTGCCGGTCGGCGCGGTGAGCGTCACCGTGCCCCCCATGGCCCGCACCGTCGCCGCGACGACCCTGACGGTGTGGCTCTTGCCGCACCCGGGGCCGCCGGTGAGGACGGACACGGTGCTGGTCAGCGCCATGTTCACGGCCACCCGCTGGTCCTCGTCCAGCCCGGGGTCCTCCTGGAAGGCGCGCAGGGGAAGCGTCGAGGGCGCCTGGCAGAGCCGGGTCAGGTTGGCGGTCAGCCGCAGCTCGCGGCCGTGCAGCTCCTTCGGGTAGACCACGTCCGGTCCCCGGCCGTCCGGTGACGCCTCGACGACCACCCGGCGGTCGGCGACCAGGGCGTCGACCGTCCCGCGGACGCGGTCGTGGTCCTGGCCGATCATCTCCACGGTCTGGGCGACCAGCGCGATCAGCCTCATGTAGCAGTGCCCGTCGCGGACGGACGCCGTCTCCAGCCTGTCCATGATCGCCGCCTTGATCCGCTCCGGGCTCTCCTCGGAGACGCCCGACCGCAGCGCGACCCGGTCGGCCGTGGCGAACGCGATGCCCCTGACCTTGCCGATCATGCGGTACGGGTCCCGGGTGAGGACCTCCTCGGACTCGGCCCCGAAGACCTGGTAGATCTTCGCCGCCAGCAGCGGGCTGATCCCGAAGCCCTGAAGCACGACCATCAGCGCGGCGATCGCCTTCTGCTCCTCCCAGGCGTCGGTGATCTGGGCCTGCCGGGTGGGACCGATGTTGACGACCTCGGTCAGCCGGGCCGGTTCGGTGTCGATGACCGTGAGCGTCGCCTCGCCGAAGTGGCTGACGATGGCGTGCGCGAGCCGGGGGCCGATGCCGCGGATCAGGCCGGACCCCAGGTAGATGCGGATGGCCCGGACCGTGGCCGGGACCAGCCGCTCGCACGCGACGACCTCGAAGCGCCTGCCGTGGCGCGGGTGCTCGCCCCACTCGCCGGCGAGCCGGAGCGTCTCCCCGGGCTGGACCCCGCCCAGGGCCCGGCCGGAGGCGACGAAGCCGGGAAGCCCCTCGGCGCTCATGCGCGCGATCGTGTACTCGTCCTCGCGGACGTACACCAGCTGCTCGACGGATGCCTCCACGACCGGCGACCGACCCTCCCCCACCGCTCTCACCTCACACTTCAGACATCAGACCAGCCGCTCCGGCCTTCCCACAAGTCGCGCCCCCGCGCCGGTGGTTATGCTGACGGCAGGGATACGGCTACCGGGGGGCGCGCATGGTCAGGCCCCGGGCGCGCGCGACCGTGCGCGACGTCGCGGCGGAGACGGGCCTGTCGATCGCCACGGTCTCGCGGGTCCTGAACGGGCGCGCCAACGTCGCCCCGCACACCCGGGACCTGGTGCTGGAGGCCGTCGGCCGCCTGGGGGGCCAGGCTCCCCGGCCGCGTGCCGCGCAGGAGGCGACCACCGGTGCCACGATCTACGTACGCTGCCCCTACCTGCTGACCGACTACTTCGGGCTCATCGTCTCCTCCATCGGCGAGACCGTCGACCTGCACGGGGGGCAGGTGATCCTGGGCACCGGGGAGGCGTCGCAGCGCGCCCCGGTGCTGTCCACCCTGCCAGACCGCACCGACATCGCCGGGGCGATCCTGATCCTCCCCCCGGAGCCGGGCGAGGAGCTCGTACGACTGCGGGACCGGGGGTTCCCCTTCGTGGTGATCGACCCGCGGACGCCGCTGCCCAGGGACATCGTGGCGGTGTCGGCCGCGCACTTCGCGGGGGCCCGCAAGCTGATGGCGCACGTGGTGGGGCTGGGGCACCGCCGGGTCGGCATCATCGGCGGCCCGGTGAAGTGGCTGCCCAGCGAGGCCAGGATGGCCGGCTACACCGCGTCGCTGGCCGACGTCGGCGTCCTGCCCTCGGCCGAGCTGCAGCGCAGCGTGCCCGAGCCCAACACCGAGCACGGCCACAGCGCGGCCTGCGAGCTGCTCGACCTGCCCGAACGGCCCACGGCGCTGGTCGCGTTCAACGACAAGATGGCGGTCGGGGTGCTGCGGGCGGCGGCCGAGCGCGGGCTGCGCGTCCCCGAGGACCTGTCGGTCGCGGGTTTCGACGACATCGACCTGAGCCGGGCGACGCGGCCGATGCTGACCACGGTGCGCCAGCCCCTGCAGGAGATGGGCCGGATGGCGGTCACGCTGCTGATGCGGCTGCTGAACCGGCACACGCTGGAGGCGCTGCACGTCTCCCTGGGGACCGACGTGATCGTCCGCGGCTCCACGGGACCCGTTCCCCGCTGACTTTTGTTTCATTTGTTTCATGTACGTGACCGTGCGCTTTGCGCGTTAAATGCGTGGTTTCGAGCCTTGACAAGTGATTTCGGCGTGTGTTGTTCTGAGCTGTAACAGGCAAGTTTCTTGTTTGTTACATTAGTTTCAGCGACGGTTCCCGGGAACGCGCGCGCTCCGGCGCGGGCCGACCGGATGTCGCGGGCCCGATCGCCACCCCCCGAAAGGACCCCCGCCGTGCTCCGATCCCCCCGCCGGGTTCTCACCCTGGCCCTGGCCTGCGCCGCCGCCCTGTGGGCGAGCGGACCCCTGACCGCCGCACCGGCCCTCGCCGCCGGCGAACCGGTGAACATCTGGCTCACCACCACCTCCGACGCGGGCGGCCGGAACGTCACGCGCGGCCTGCAGCAGCAGTCCCCGATCGCGTTCGGCCCCGCGGGCGGAAGCGCCGCCCACACCATCACGGTCAACGAGAACACCACCTACCAGCGGTTCGAGGGCGGCGGAGCCTCGATCACCGACACCACCGCCCACCTGCTGCGCGGCGGCGCCGTCAGCGCGGCCACCCGCGACACCGTGATGCGCAGGCTCTTCCACCCCGTCGACGGCATCGGCCTGTCGTTCGTGCGCAACCCGATCGGCGCCTCCGACCTCTCCCGGCCCGGCCACGTCTCCCTCGACGACACCTGCTGCGACCTCGGCGACTTCGGCGCCAACGGGTACGACACCAACGTCCGCCTGCTCACCCAGCAGGCCAGGACGCTCAACCCGGCCCTGCGCGTCAAGGGCGTGCCGTGGAGCGCGCCCGGCTGGATGAAGGACAACGGCCGGATGGACCAGATGGGCTGGCTCAAGTGGGAGCACTACCCCACGTACGCCCAGTACCTGGTCAAGTACATCCAGAGCTATCAGAACGCCGGGATCCCGGTGAACTACATCTCCGTGCAGAACGAGCCCAACTGCTGCAAGGCGCACAACCCGCCCGAGATGGACTACCCCGGCATGAGCTGGAACTCCTCCGGGCTGGCCGAGTTCACCAAGAACCACGTCTACCCGGCCTTCCGGGCCGCGGGCATCACCACCAAGGTCCTGGTGCACGACTGGAACTACGGTGACTACGCCGGGATGGGCGCCGGGGTGCTGAACGACGCGGGCGTGCGCAACGACCCACTGTTCGGCGGCATCGCCTGGCACGGCTACGGCGGCGACCCCGCGATCGGCACGCAGGTGCACGACCAGTACCCGTCGGTCCCGCAGTTCAGCACCGAGCACTCGGGCGGCACCTGGATCGGCAACCAGCACGACGAGGACCTCTACGACATCGTCACCTACGCCCGCAACTGGAGCGGCAGCCTGGTCAAGTGGAGCCTGGCGCTCAACCAGAACATGGGCCCGCACAACGGCGGCTGCGGCACCTGCACCGGCCTGATCACCGTGCAGGAGGGCGGCTCCCGGGCCGGCCAGGTCGACTACACCGTCGAGTACTACACGACCGGCCACCTCACGAAGTTCGTCAGGCCCGGGGCGCAGCGGATCGACTCCACCGCCAACGGCACGATCCAGAACGTCGCCTGGCGCAACACCGACGGCTCCAAGGCGCTGATCGCGCACAACCGCGGCACCTCGGCGCAGTCCGTCCGGGTGAACTGGGGCGGCCAGTCCTTCGTGTACTCCCTGCCGGGCCGTACCACCGCGACCTTCACCTGGTCCGGGACGCAGAGCGGCAACCCCGGAAACCCCGGGAACCCCGGCGGGACCGTCACCGGCCTGGGCGGCAAGTGCATGGACGTCGCGGGCGCCGGCAGCGCCGACGGCACGGCCGTCCAGCTCCACACCTGCAACGGCACGGCCGCCCAGCAGTGGACCCGCCCCGGCGACGGCACCGTCCGCGCGCTCGGCAAGTGCCTGGACGTCGCCGACCGCGGCACCGCCAACGGCAGCCGCCTGCAGCTGTGGTCGTGCTCCGGGGGCGCCAACCAGCAGTGGGCCTACAACGCGACGACCAGGGACCTGGTCAACCCCGTCGCGAACAGGTGCGTGGACGTCACCGGCAACACCCCGGCCGACGGCACCCGCCTGCAGCTGTGGGACTGCACCGGCGCCGCGAACCAGAAGTGGACGATGTCCTGACCCGCACTCCCGCGGCGGGCACCGGTGCCCGCCGCGGGAGTGGGAACATCCTGTGAGTCCGGCCCCCGGCCCGGCCCGCCCGTCACGCCGACGTCGCGGCGGGCCGTCAGGGCTCACAGGAAACTCCCAGATCCTCTCCGGGATCGGTCAGCGGCCTCCCCCAGACTCCCGGGCATGATCGAGTTACGACGGTTGACCAAGCACTACGGCCGGGTCGCGGCGGTGAGCGACCTGAGCTTCGACGTCCGCCCGGGTGTGGTCACCGGCTTCCTCGGCCCCAACGGGTCGGGTAAGACGACCACGATGCGGATGATCCTGGGGCTCGACGCGCCCACCCGCGGCACCGCGACGATCCGCGGGCGCCGCTACGCCGACCTCCCCTTCCCCATGCGGGAGGTGGGGGCCCTGCTGGACGCCCGCGCGGCCCACCCGGGCCGCAGCGTCCTCGACCACCTGCTCTGCCTGGCGCGCAGCAACGGCATCGCGCGGAGCCGGGTCGGGGAGGTCCTGGAGTTCGTCGGCCTCCAGAAGATCGCCGGTCGGCGGACGGGGACCCTCTCCCTGGGCATGAGCCAGCGGCTCGGCATCGCCGCGGCCCTGCTCGGCGACCCCGCGGTGCTGATGTTCGACGAGCCGGTCAACGGCCTCGACCCCGAGGGCATCCGGTGGATCCGCACCCTGATGCGGGACCTGGCCGCCGAGGGCCGCGCGGTGCTGGTCTCCAGCCACCTGATGAGCGAGATGGCGCTGACCGCCGACCACCTGGTCGTCATCGGCCGCGGCCGGCTGATCGCCGACACCGGGCTGGAGGCGTTCACCCGCTCGACCGGGCACCGGACCGTGCTGGTGCGCACCCCCGACGCCGACGAGCTCGCCCACCGGCTGCGCGACGCCGGCGCGTCCGTACGGCCCGGCACCCGGGACGCCCTGGTGGTGGAGGGGCTGGAGGGCGCGGACATCGGCAGGATCGCGATGTCGCACCGGGTGGTGCTGCACGAGCTGACGCCGCACCGCGTCTCCCTGGAGGAGGCGTACCTGGACCTCACCCGAGACAGCGTGGAGTTCGGCGTCCTGGAAGGGGCCGGACGATGAGCCTGTCCTCACCGCCCTCGGCATCCTCGGCGTCCTCGGCGTCTTTCCGGTCCTCGGGGTCCGCGGGGTTCTCGGGGACTCCGGGATCTCCGGGGTCCGCCGGCGCGTTCCTCGGTGACGTCCTGCGTTCGGAGTGGACCAAGTTCCGCAGCATCCGCTCCATCGTGTACGTGCTGGCCGTCGCGTTCCTGGTCGCCGGCCTGTACGCCTTCCTGTTCGGCACCGCCAACGGCCGGGCCTACGCGGCGGCCCCGGCCGCGGAGCGGACCTCCTTCGACCCCGCGGCCTCCGCGTTCCGCGGCCTGATGCTCGTCCAGCTGCTGGTCGGCGCGATGGGCGCGCTGGTCGTGACCTCCGAGTACGCCTCGGGCACGATGCGGACCAGCGCCGTCGTCGTACCGCGGCGCGAACGCCTCGTCATCGGCAAGGCGGTCCTGACGGCCCTGGTCATGCTCGGCTGCGGGCCGCTCCTCGTCCTCGTCTCCGTCCTGGTCAGCCAGGCCGCGCTGGCGAGCCAGGGCGCTCCGGCCCTCGCCCTGACCGATCCGGGCGTACCGTGGATGATCGTCGGCGGCGGGCTGTACATGACCGCGATCGGCCTGTACGGCGTCGCCATGGGGTTCCTGCTCCGCAGGAGCGCGGGCGCGGTCAGCCTCGGGTCGTTCCTGCTGCTGCTGCCGGCCATGGCCCCGCTGTTCCCCGAGGGGGTGGCCAGGTGGGTCCTGACGTACTGGCCGACCAGCGCGGGAGGGCGCGTCCTCGCGCTCGACCCCCCGATCCCCGACGCGCTCTCCCCGGCCGCGGGTTTCGCGGTGCTCGCCGGGACCGTGCTGGTCCTGCTGGTGGCCGCGTCCGCCCTGTTCCGGTCGCGGGACGTCTGATGCCCGCCCGGCGCGCGTCCCCGGCGTCCGGCCTCCGGGTTCACGGTGTCCCGGTTCACGGTGTCCCAGTTCACGGTGTCCCGGTGTGCGACCTCCCGGGCCCGGCGGGCACGGCGCACCCGTCCCTATCCTCGGGGGAGGGCACGCCCGGGGACCACCGGGGCCCGTGAAGGGGAACGCATGGACGACGGACACCGGCTCCTGGTGGTCGACGACGAGCCCGTGGTGCGGGAGCTGCTCTCGGCCACCCTGCGCTTCGCCGGCTACACGGTCGGCTCCGCCGCCACCGGGGCCGAGGCCCTGGACGCCGCCTGGCGCGAACCGCCCGACCTGGTACTGCTCGACGTGATGCTGCCGGACATGGACGGCTTCGAGGTCATCCGCCGCCTCAGGGAGCTCCCCAGGCCACCGGGCGGCGGCCGTCCCGGCCAGGTCCCCGTGCTGTTCCTCACCGCCCGCGACGCCGCGCAGGACAAGGTCAACGGGCTCCGGCTGGGTGGCGACGACTACGTGACCAAGCCGTTCGACCTCCAGGAACTGCTCGCCCGGATCCAGGCCGTGCTCCGCCGGAGCGGGATGCTCCCCGACGACCGGACCCTGCGGGTGGGCGACCTGGAGGTCGATCCCGACGGCCACCGGGTGACCCGGGCCGGCCGAGCGGTGCGGCTGTCCCCCACCGAGTTCCGGCTCCTGCACTACCTGGTGCTGAACGCCGGGAAGGTGGTCTCCAAGGCGCGGATCCTGGAGCACGTCTGGCGCTACGACTTCGCCGGTGACTCCAGCATCGTCGACACCTACGTGAGCTACCTGCGGCGCAAGGCCGACACCGTCGAGCCCAAGCTCATCCACACCGTGCACGGCGTCGGCTACGTGCTGCGCGAGCCCCGGCCGTGAAGGACGCGGCCGTGCCCGGCCCCCCGGAAGGAGCGGCGCGCCCGAGGGGCCTGTCGCTCCGCGCGCGTCTCCTGCTCATCACGACGTCCCTGCTGGCGGCCGGGCTGGCGGTGAGCAGCGTGGTCGCGATCGCCACCCTGCGTTCCCACCTGATCGACCGGGTCGACGAGCGGCTGGTGCCGCTCGCCACGGTGCTCTCGCGGCTGTCACCGGAGCTGCTCCCGTGGCCCGGTGCCGGCACGCCGCAGGCCCGCTCCCCGATCGGGCTGGACCTGTTCGACCGCGCGTACGTCGCCCTGCTCTCCCCCGACGGGACGCTCCGGGAGCACCGGATGCTGCCGGCCGGGGAGCCTGACCGGGGACCGCTGCTCCCCCGGCTCGACGCCGCGGCCGTCACCCGGTCCGGGGGCAGGCCCTTCGACGTACCGGGAAAGGCCGGTGACGGGAGCTGGCGCGTCCTCGCGGTGCCACGGGCCGCGTCGTGGCCGGGAGCGGACGGGACACCGGCCGCGCGGGGCGGCGACGGCGTCGTGGTGGCCGTGCCGCTGGAGGGGGTGCGGTCCACGCTCGGCCGGTTGATCCTGGTCTGCCTGGTCACCTCGGTCGTCCTGCTGACCCTGCTGGCCGTCGTCGGCTGGTTCGCCGTACGCGCGGGACTGCGGCCGCTGCGCAGGATCGAGGAGACCGTCGCCCTCGCCGAGACCGACCTGTCGCGCAGGGTTCCCGACCTGGCCGCGCCCGGCACCGAGGTGGGCCGCCTGGCGACCGCGCTCAACGGCATGCTCACCCAGCTGGAGAGGGCCTTCGCCGACAGGGAGGAGTCGGAGGCGCGGATGCGGCGCTTCGTCGCGGACGCGGGCCACGAGCTGCGCACACCACTGTTCGGGATCAAGGGCTTCTCCCAGCTGCACCGGATGGGCGGCCTGCCGGACGTCGACCGGGCCATGACCCGCATCGAGAGCGAGGCCGGACGCCTGGTCCGGCTGGTCGAGGACCTGCTCCTGCTGGCCCGGCTGGACGAGGGCGAGAGCGCCCTGCCGATGGAGCTCGCCCCCATGGACCTGCGCACGCTCGCCGCCGACGCCCACCACGACCTGCTCGCGCTGGACCCCGGCCGCCCGGTCGCCCTGACCGGCCCGCGGGACGGTCCCCCGGAGGCGGCACCGGTCCTCGGGGACGAGGCCAGGTTGCGGCAGGTGGTGACCAACCTCGTCGCCAACGCCGTCACCCACACCCCTGCGGACACCCCGGTACGGATCGGCGTCGGCACGGACGGGAAGGAGGCCGTGCTCGTGATCGAGGACGGCGGCCCCGGGATGACCCCCGCGCAGGCGGCCCGCGTGTTCGACCGCTTCCACCGGGTGGACGGTTCGCGCAGCCGCGACACCGGGGGCGGGTCGGGCCTGGGGCTGGCCATCGTCCGCTCCCTGGTGGCCGCGCACGGCGGCCGGGTGGAGCTGAGCACCGCCCCGGGCCGGGGCGCCGTCTTCCGGGTGGTCCTCCCCGCCCACACCGCGCGGTGACCGTCCGTCACCCTGAGATCCCGGACGCGGTGACCCGGACAGGGTGACCGGCCCCCGCGAACGGCTCGTCTCCCTCCCCGGGCGGGATCCTTGACGTGACCTTGGAACACGAGGGCGATTACCCAGGGTGATTACGGCGCACGAGGTCCCATGCCAGTCAACCCTCAACAGTCACGGGAGCAACCTCATGCACACCCGCACCATCACGACACTGGCCGCCCTCGGCCTTCTCGCCACCCTGACCACCGCCGGCGCGGCCACCGCGTCCGCGTCCATCGCCCCGGCCCCCTGCGCGCAGGAGCATCTCGCGTTGCTGAACACCGAGGACGCCCTCGTCAACGTCGACGCCCGTCCGGAGGTCAAGGCCGCCCACGCCGCCCTGGTGAAGGCGGGTGGCACGGCGAACGTCGAGCAGCTCTCCCAGAGGATGGCCCTGCACGAGCTCGGGATCAAGACGCCGTCGGTCGACCCCACCACCAAGAAGGCGGTGGACGCCTACAACACCGCCCGGACCAGGTACATCCAGGTGCGTGAGGCGACGCTGCAGAAGATCGCGCCTCACCGGCAGAACGCCAGGAACGCGCTCAAGCGCTGCCTCACCACCCACGCCGCCCGCGGGTGAGCGTGTGACAGGGGCCTGAGCGTGTGACACGGGCCGGGGTCCCCGGGATCGAAGATCGGGAGGGCGTGCCTCCCGGTGCCCGGGGGCTCCGGCCCTCTGCGCGCCCGGGACCGGGAATCCCCTCGCTCCCACCGGTGGTCGTCCGGGCCGGGAGCACGGATCGGGAAAGCGCTTACCCGATATATCCCGATTAATACCGAAAGTCCATTTATTTATGGATAGAGGGGTGAGAAGCCTTCTTGACAAGGATGTAAGGCGCCAATAGCCTCCGCCTTATTATATCGATTTAATCCGTATGGAGACGCGAGTGAACCCCCTGGCGCGCCGACCCTCACGCATCGGGGCACCGCATCACCCTCCTCACCGATCACGCGTGGTACCGCGGAAGGATCACGTCCCCGAACGGTCCTGACCCAGGGAGCCCCTGACATGAGTCCCCCCGGCGGCATCCGCCGCGCCCTCGTCGCCGCCTCGGCCGCACTGCTCTGCACGATCCCGATCACGATCGGCCCCGAGGCCGCCGCCGGGACCGGTCTCGCGACCGGTCACGACCGGCACGGCAGGGGCGTCCAGCTCGAACGCCTCGACCGGGGGCTGGTCGCCGCGGCGACGGGCGAGGGCGTGTTCCTCAGCTGGCGGCTGCTCGGCGAGGAGGCGTCCGGGCACGGTCCCACCGGCCTGACCGGCACCGACTTCCGGGTCTACCGGGACGGCAGGCCGATCGCGAAGGTCACCGACAGCACCAACCACCTGGACAGCGCGGGCACGGCCGGCTCCGAGTACCGGGTGGCCCCGATCGTCCGCGGCAGGGAGGGCCGGCGCAGCGCCCCGGTCTCGCCGTGGTCGGGGGCGTTCCACGACCTGCCGCTGCGAAAGCCCGCGGACGGGGTCACCCCGGCCGGCGAGGCGTACACCTACGCGGCCAACGACATGAGCGTCGGCGACGTCGACGGCGACGGGCGCTACGAGTTCGTCGTCAAGTGGGACCCGTCGAACTCCAAGGACGTCTCCCAGCGCGGGTACACCGGCAACACCTACCTCGACACCTACCGGCTCGACGGCACCCTGCTCTGGCGGCTCGACCTGGGCGTCAACATCCGCTCCGGCGCCCACTACACCCAGTTCCCGGTGTACGACTTCGACGGCGACGGCCGCTCGGAGATGATGGTCAAGACCGCCCCCGGCACGAAGATCATCCGTTATGGCGCCCGCGGCGAGGTGGTCTCCGAGCGCCACGTCACCATGCCCGCCAAGGACGTCAGGGCCGGGTACTCGCACGCGGACGACTACCGCCTCAGCGCGGCCGGCTACTTCGACCACCTGGTCGAGATGTTCATGGGGTGGCACGAGCACCCCGAGGTGGTCGCCGGGCGCTGGCCGGCCACGCTGGAGCAGGCCCTCGGCCTCGAACCGGCGTACACCTACCCGCTCTCCCGGCAGGACGCCACGAAGCTCGCCGACCACTTCGTGGACGTGTACGCGCCCGGCCGCAGCGCCAACAACCGGTTGCGCGAGTTCGCGGGCTTCGTCATCAGCGGGCCGGAGTACCTGACGGTCTTCGACGGCGCCACCGGCAGGGAACTGCAGACGGTCCGCTACGAGCCGGGCCGCGGCGACGACGGGCTGATGTGGGGCGACTACGCGATGGGCCGCATCGAACCGGCCAACCGCGTCGACCGGTTCCTGTCCGCCGTCGCCTACCTCGACGGCAGGCGCCCGCACGCCGTCTTCGCCCGCGGCTACTACACGCGCACCGCGCTGGTGGCGTACGCCTGGAACGGCAGGAGGCTCAGCAAGACCTGGTCCGTCGACAGCGGCCACGTGCCGATGGCCAACCCGTTCAACGCCGCGCCGCACGGCAAGGACGGCACCGACCCGGAGTTCGGCACCATCACCACCCAGGGCTTCCACTCGATGAGCGCGGCCGACGTGGACGGCGACGGCAAGCAGGAGATCGTCTACGGCGCCGCGACGATCGACCACGACGGCGACCTGCTGTACTCCTCGTTCGCCGAGGCGCCGCCGCAGAGCAACGTCCCGGGCCAGCGGGTCCGGCTGGGGCACGGGGACGCCATGCACGTCGGCGACCTCGACCCCGACCGTCCGGGCCTGGAGATCTGGACGGTGCACGAGGGCGGGGCGTCGGCGCCGTACGGCTGGGCGATGCGGGACGCCGCCACCGGCGAGGTGCTCTTCGGCGGCTACAGCGGCGTGGACACCGGGCGCGGCATGGTCGGCGACATCGAGCCCGGCGTACGCGGCATGGAGGCGTGGTCCTCGATGCCGCCGAACCAGGCGGTCGAGGCGGGCCTGTGGTCGGCCCGCGGCGAGTACCTGGGCAGGAACACCCCGGGCACGAACATGAGCATCCGCTGGGCGGCCGACCTGACCACCCAGATCGTCAACGGCACCGCGACCACCGTCCTGCAGACCCCGACGATCGACGACTGGAAGCGCGGCAGGCTGCTCACCGCCGAGGGCACGCTGACCAACAACGGCACGAAGGGCAATCCCGCCCTGGTCGCCGACGTCCTGGGCGACTGGCGGGAGGAGCTGCTGGTGCGCACCGCCGACAGCGGTGCGATCCGGTTCCACCTCAGCACCGAGGTGACCCGGCACAAGCTGTACACCCTGATGCACGACCCGCAGTACCGGGTGGAGGTGGCCCGCCAGCAGACGACCTACAACCAGCCCGCGTACCCGGGGTTCCACCTGGCCTCCGACACCGACTGGTCCCGGGTCCCGCTGCCCTCCCGGCGCACCCCTGGGCACGGGTAGACGGCCGGACCGGACCCGGCCCGACCTTCGAACCGGGCCGGGCCGGGCCGGGCGGGCCGGGCGGGCCGGGCGAGCCGGGCGGGCCGGGGCGGGGCTGACAACTCCTAACAAAATGACCTTGGCCGTATCGGTCCGTCCGGACGGTCGTCGATCTGCGCGTGAGGAAGGGTGAGCAGCCTTCGTGGATCGTCTCGGCGGTCCGCGCCGGTGAGCTCGTCCGCCCGCTTCGGATCGGCCGGGACCTTCCGCATCAGCAGCGTGTCGACGTGCACCAGCGCGGACTGGAGCAGATGCGGTGCGAGCATGCTGACCTCCTGGGGCTCCCTGTCCTGTCCGGCCAGGTCGCCGTCCTTGCCGCAGAAGAGGTCCTTTTCGCGGGATTCCGGTTCTCCACGACCCGAAGACCCTCGTGGATCTCCTGGCGCAGCCCGACATCGGCGAGGCAGTCGCAGACGAACGCCGACGGGGAGCTTCGCTTCGCGTCCGGGGCGGTGTGCGGGCGCGTCGGCTACGCCTGAGGTGACACGCCGAAGCGTAGGAAGCCGGCGATGCGGGGGGAGAACGTGAGCGGGGTCTGCTCGCCGAGCGACGAGCGCAGGCCCGCCGCCACCTCGGCGTCCGGCTCGCCGAACACCTCGAAGTGCTCCACCCGGCAGTACTTCATGACGTCCTGTATGAACGGGTCCGCGAGTTTCCAGTGCAGGCGGACCGCTTCGGAGTCCCGATAAAGCTGGAAGCTGTGCGCGAGCATCCGCTTCTCGTCCACGAAGGTCTGCACCATCAGCTGCGGGCCATGCTGCTGGGCGAACTCCACGGCTCGGGCGATGGCGTCGCGGAAATCCTCCAGGTGGCCGTCGGTGATTCGCATGGTGTTGCGGAAGAGGAGGATTGTTTCGTCCTGGTAGCTCATGACGCGGTCCGGCCTTCCTTCGCCGGCAGCTCGAACAGGCTCGAGAATCCCTGTTCGCCGTGGCCGTCGGCGATCCAACGGCGGCCGAAGCATCGCCGATCCCATGGAACCTGGGCCGAGCACGGTGACCCGGCTCGCCGCGGTGGTGACGTTGTCGGTCGCAGGTGTCGTCGTCGTCATGGTGTTCCCTTTCGTATCGGATTCGGATGGAGGGAATGGCCGTCGGCTCGACTCGGGAGGATCACCCGACAGCGGTCGTGTCGTGCTCACCGGTCGAGACCCGACGGCCTGTCGGGGTTGAGGATGCCGAAGCCTCCGTGTCAACGACGATCACGCACTACCGGTGAGCTGGGCGAACCGGCTTGGCGTACGTTCTCGTTCCGCCACACTCCGAGGGCCGGTACCTCGAGGTCAGCCGGCGAGCGCGGCGGCGATGGCCGGGCCGAACGCGGCGCCGAGCAGGTAGCAGAGGTTGAACTGGCCCATCGCCGTCGATCTGGAGCCGTCGGGCACCGCGGCGGCGGCGCGCGTCGCGAACGCCCCTTGTCCGGAGGCGGCGGCGAGGGAGGTGAGCGCCTGAGCGATGAGGAGGACGGCCGGCGAGACGCTGAGGCATGCCAGCCCCACGCCTGCCGCCGCCATCCCGGGGAAGAGCAGGGCGACGGCCTTCACCGGCGCTTTCGCGGTGGCGGCGATCATCCCGTAGGAGGCCAGCCCGCCGAACATCAGCGGCCACAGGATGGCGGCCCCCACCTGGCCGCCGGTCCAGTCCGCCTGTTCGGTGAGCAGGGCGGGCAGCAGGTAGATCATGCCGAAGTTGGTCGCGGCCAGCAGGAACGCCGATCCGGACATCAGGAGGAACACCGGAGCGCGGACGATCGACGCGGGCACGAATCCGTCACGCCTGGAGCGCAGGTGGAGCGCCAGCAGCCCACCGGTGGTCACGGCGGCGGCTCCCGCGACCGGCCATGAGTGGGGCACGAACACCAGCGCGGTGACCAACGCCGTCAGCAGCACCGCGCCCACCGGGTCGAAGGGCGCGTCCGGCGCCGAGCCGCCCGGTCTGTGGCGCAGCACGCCGGGAACCGCGAGCAGGCTCAGCGCGGGCAGGGCCAAGGCCGCCTGCCAGGACAACAGCTCTCCGGCCAGGTCGGCGATCAGCGGTGCGGTGGATCCGACCGTCGCCAGCGAGGCCGTGACGAGTCCCATGAAGCGCGCCGAGCGGGCGAGGCTCATGGCGATCGTGGTGAACCCCGCAGTGCCGAGCCCTTGAGCGACGCTGCCCAGGACGAGCGACGGCAGCGAGGGCACGGCCATCACGAGCACCGCGCCCAGGGCGACCAGCGCGGCACAGGTGAGCAGGGCCCGGCGTGTGCCCCGGTGGCTTTGCAGGCCCGCCATCAAGGGGGTGCCGATCGCGACGGCCCAGCCGAAGGCGGTGACGATCCAGGTCACGGCCTCCAGAGTCAGCCCGAGGTCGCGGGCGGCGTCGGGCAGGATGAGGCTGGGTCCGGCGATCCCGAAGGAGAGCGGGCCTGCCAGCAGGGCCGGCCAGGCCGCCGGGATCCCGCGGCCTGGAGTTTCGAGCTGACCCGGCGCTCCGGCGGAGGTGGTCCAGGAGCCGCTCATCTGCCCTCCCCGGTCGGGGACAGCACCGGGTAGTCGGTGTAGCCGCGGTGGTCGCCGCCGTAGAAGGTTCCGGGGTCGGCCTCGGTGTACGGGCCGCCCGCCGCGATCCGGGTGGGCAGGTCGGGGTTGGCGAGCCACAGCCGGCCGAAGGAGATCGCGTCGGCCAGCCCGGAGCGCAGTGCCTCGATCCCGTCCGCGGGTCTCGCCGGCTCGTCACCGCCGCCCGGGTGCGGGTTGAGGATGAGCGGGCCTTCCCACTCCGCCCGGATGAGCTTGGTCACGCCGCGTGTGCCGTTCTCCGAGACGTGCATGTACGCCAGGCCGTACGGTGCGAGCGCGCGGGCCAGCTCCGGGTAGAGGATTTCCGTGTCGGTCTCGTTCATGCCGTTGTAGGTGATGCCGGGGGAGACGCGGATGCCGGTGCGGCCTGGCCCGATCACGTCGGTGACGGCCCGCACGACCTCCACGGCGAACCTGAGGCGTCCGGCCGGCGAACCACCGTAGGCGTCGGTGCGCCGGTTGGTGTTGTCCGACAGGAACTGGTGGATCAGGTAGCCGCTGGCGCCGTGCAGCTCGACCGCGTCGAAGCCGGCGTCCATCGCCAGCCGGGCCGCGTTCGCGAAATCCTCGACCGCCTGATCGATGTCGGCCAGGGTCATCTCTCGCGGGGTGGGGTGCTCCAGCAGTCCTTGCGGGGTGTGAAGGCGCTCTCCGGAGCGGATCGCCGACGGAGCGAGAGGAAGCTCGCCCGCGGGATACAGGCAGGGATGACCGATGCGGCCGGAGTGCATGATCTGTACCGCGATGCGGCCGCCTCGCCGGTGTACCGCGTCGGTGACCAGCCGCCAGGCCGCTGCCTGCTCCGGCGAGTGCAGGCCCGGGGTGTCGATGTAGCCCTGGCCGATCACGCATGGCTGGGTGCCCTCGGTGATGATCAGGCCGGCGGCGGCGCGCTGGGCGTAGTACTCGGCGGTCAGTTCGCCGACGAGCCCGTCGCGCGCCCGGTTGCGCGTCATGGGCGCCATGACCAGGCGGTTGGGAAGATCGAGTTCGCCGATGGCAACCGTTGTGAGCAGCTCGTTCACGTCTCTTTCCTTATCACGGGATCGATGTCGTCCCGAGAGTAGGAAAAGGAGGTCGGAGGCCGAATCGGTAAGGTTTCGGTACTGGACTACTGGGATCGAGCACGTACCCCGGACGGCACGCCGTACGTACTCGTATCCGCGGACGAGAGGCGTGGTCGGTGCTGCACGGAAGGACGAGCGAGCAGGCCGCGATCAAGGACCTCGTGGAGGCCGCGCGTACGGGCCACAGCGGCGGTCTCGTCCTGCGCGGTGAGCCCGGCATCGGCAAATCGGCGTTGCTGGACTGGGCCGCCGAGTACTGCACCGGCAGCGGCGTGCGGATACTGAGGGCCACCGGCATCGAGACGGAGGCGGATCTCGCCTTCGCCGGGCTCGTCCAACTGCTCTGGCCGGTCCGGGAACATCTCGATGCCCTGCCGGGGACACAGGCGGACGCGCTGCGGGCGGTGCTCGGCTCGGGCGGCTCGCCCGGGCAGGACAGGTTCCTGTCCGGGCTGGCCGTGATGACCCTGCTGGCCTCTCTGGCCGACGACGGACCGCTGCTCTGCCTGGTCGACGACGCGCACTGGCTCGATCATGCCACCGCCGACGCACTGCTGTTCGCCGCCCGGCGCCTGACGGACGAGAGCGTGGCGCTGCTGTTCGCCGCGCGACAGGAGGGTTTCGCCGCCCCTGGTCTGCCCGAGGTCCGCCCGTCGAGGCTGTCGAAGGAGGACGCGGAACGCGTCCTGGCCCACCGGGGTCTGACCCCCGCGGCGCGGGAGCAGGTGATCGCCGAGTCGGAGGGAAACCCGCTGGCGCTGATCGAGTTCTCCTCCGAACGGAGGCGCTATCATTCGGCGGCCGGTCCGGTCCCGATCGCCGACCGGGTGCTCGCGTCCTTCCGCTCGCGCATCGCCCTGCTGCCCGACAGGACCCGCCTGATGATGCTGATGGCCGCCGCCGAGGGCCGTGGCGACCTGCCGATGCTGCTGAGCGCCGCGGACGCGCTCGGAGTGCGGCCGGAAGACCTGGAGGAGGCCGAGAAGGCCGGGCTGGTCGAGGTGAGTGCCGCGGCCATCGCCTTCCGCCATCCCCTGATCCGCACCGCCGCCTACCAGGGCGCGCCGCTGGCGCGACGGATCACCGTGCACCGGGCGCTGGCGGACGCGGCCACCGACGACGACTGCCGGGTCCGGCACCTCGCGGCGGCGGCGACCTCACCTGACGAGGGCCTGGCGGTGGCCTTGACGCGCGCCGCCGAACGAGCTCGCGGCCGGGCCGCCTTCGCCGCCGCCGCCGGGCTGTGGGAACAGGCCGCGACCTTCACCCCGCGCCCCCGCGACCGGGCCGCCCGGCTGGGCCAGGCGGCGGCGCTGGCGCTCTCGTCCGGCCATGCCGACCACGCCGCCGGCCTCGTCGGCCAGGCCGAGGGCCTGCTGGACGATCCCACGTCCCTCGCCACGCTGACCGAGATACGAGCGGCGGTGGAGTTCGAGCGGGGACAGGGCCGGTCGGCCGCCCGTCTCCTGTTGGAACGGTGTGCGGCTGCGGATCCGGTGCGCGCCGTGCCCATGCTGCGCACGGCGGCCGGGTACGCCTGGCTCTGCGGCGAGGCGGAGGTGATCCGGGGCGCGGCCGCGCGGCTGGCCGACATGAACACACAGGATCCGATGGTCCAGGGACTGGCGAGCCTGATCGACGACGACTACGCGCGCGGCCTGCCGCTGCTGGCACGGTTCGTCGCGCACACGCCGCTTGACGTCACCGGCCAAGCGCCGCGCACGCCGCCGGAGGGCGCCACCATGCCGTGGGCCGCGTTCTGCGCGATGGTCATGACCGACGACGACGCGGCCACCGCCCTCGCGGGCGCCGAGGTGACGCGGTTGCGCAGTCAGGGCCTGGTGGGGGCGCTGCCGCAGGTGCTGCAGGATCTGGCCGGAGTGCAGGTGCAGGCCGGCAGGCACCGTGACGCCGAGGCGTCCGTCGCGGAGGCCGTTCAGCTGGCTCGTGACACCGGGATGCACCAGCGCATGCCGCGGCTGCACTCGGTACTGGCCAGAGTGGCGGCGATCGAGGGCGACGAGCAACGTTGCGTCCGACTCGCCAGCGACCGGCCGGACGCCGGTGGCATGACCGGCCTCACCGCACTCTGCCTGCTCGACCTGGGACTCGGACGCTACGACCGGGTGCTGGAGCGGCTCGAGGCCGCGGCGCGAGGACCGCTGCGCCACCTGACGGTGCTGGTCACAGCCGGAGCCGAGCAGGTCGAGGCGGCCGTGCGGCTGGGCGAGCCCGAACGGGCCCAGGAGCCCCTGCGCCGCCTGGAAGCCTGGGCACGCGCCGGGAACCAGCCATGGGCCGAGGCGGTCAGTGCCCGCTGCCGCGGGCTGCTGAGTGACGACGAGGACGACTATCTGCGCGCCCTGGCGGCGCACCGGCGCGCGGACCGGCCTTTCGAACAGGCGCGCACCGAGCTGGTGTACGGCGAGTGGCTGCGCCGGGCCCGGCGCAGCAGCGACGCCCGCACCCCGCTGCGGGCGGCACTGAAGACCTTCGAGCGGTTGCGGGCCGCGCCGTGGCGGGTGCGGACGGAGGCGGAGCTGAGGGCGACAGGAGAGTCCGTCCTGGCCGCCCGGCCGACGGCCGCCGACCCGCTGGAGAGGCTCACGCCCCAGGAACTCCAGGTCGTACGTCTGGCCAGGGACGGGAGCACAAGCCGGGAGATCGCCGCGCACCTGTTCCTCAGCCCGCGCACGATAGAGCACCACCTTTATCGGGCCTACCGCAAACTCGGCATCCGGTCACGCCGGGAGCTGGCCCGTCTCGACCTCACCTGAGCCACGCCGGCATTCGCGCAGCCGCGCTCTTGGCCTCCGAACAGGAGCAGCTCGGCGAGCCGGGCTTGCTGTCACATTTCTTGTAGTCGTCCGAGCGAGGGGGCTACCCGAGGCGAGAGCTGACCGATATCCCTTACGACTCCCAACATCAGGAACTCCCACGGGATCGCGGTGTAGAGCACGAACAGGATGCGGCACAGGGCCTTGCGGTCATCCAGCCGCCTGCGCCGGGGTAGCGCGGGCACGTGACCCGTGGCCGGACCGCGTGGCTCACGCCACGGCCCCCGCCCCGGCGAGCGCGCATACCGGCCGGGTGCGGCGCAGGTAGGAACGGGCGGCCACGGCCAGGGCGACGCCGTACACGGCGAAGGCGCCGAGCCCGAACCAGATCACCAGCAGGGCGTCCCCCGAGGTGGGGAAATCCCCCCGGGGGACGGCCACCACACCTGTCGTGCCGAGCGCGGCGTAGACGAGCCCGGCCACCCCGTAGGGGGCGAGCGTGGCGACACCGACCAGCGCGGGGGCCAGCGGCAGCCAGCGGGGCACCCGCCTGCCGCGCAGGGCGAGCGTCCACCTGGGGAACACCTGTCCCCACGGCCTGACCAGCCCGAGGATGAGGAACACGCCCAGCGCGGCCAGCAGCGCCGTGACGTCGACGCCCCAGCGCTCCAGGGTCAGCATGAGCCCCGAGGCGCCGTTGCGCTCCATCGTCGCCGTCATCTCCGCCCCGCCGACACCGGCGAAGGTGCCGCCCAGCGCCCATGTCGTCTTCATCGCCGCGTACGGCAGGAACGCCGCCGCGCCCAGGTAGGCCGTCAGGCGGACGCGCCGCGAAGCCGGTACGGGCTCCGGCCCGCCCCGCACGACCGAGAGCGCGGCCGGGCGGACGGCCGGAGACGCGACCGAAGGGTCGGCCGTGGACGCGGTCGGAGGGTCGGCCGCGGGAACGGCCGGGGACGTGTGCACGGAGCCGCACCGCGGGCAGGTCCCGTACGCGGCCGAGCGGTAGGCGCGGGCCGTGGCGACGAGCAGCACCACGCCGATCGCGGCGAGTGCCCGGTTGGCGGTCGCCGTCCAGCTGCCGACGGCCTGGGCGAAGACGAGCGTGATCACATCCATGAGCAGGCCGAACGCGGCCACACCGCTCACCACGCAGAGCCCGGCCAGCGTGGCGAGCACCACCGCCCGGGGGATGCGCGGATCCGGCCGTACCGCGGCCGGGACCGTGATCACCGTCACGGCGGCCACGGCCACGACGACCCAGTTCAGGGCGACCGGCAGCGGTTCGGCGGCACGGTGGAAGAGCGCCGACCCGGCCGACGTCGAGATCAGCCCGAACCCCCCGTACACCAGCGCCCAGCCGAGGGCCGCGTACCCCGCCCGGTGCGCCGACGGCCGCCGTCCCCCGACGGGAACCGGCACGCCCGCCGCCCGCGCGTCCCGGGCCGTGATCCGGCCACCGTCCTCCGCCGTGGTCGGCTCCCGGAACGGTTCGGCGGCTCGCGGCACGTTCGTCATGTACCGGACGGTAGACCGGGGCCGCTGTGCCGACGCTGAGACGCACTGAGAGGACTCACAGGCTTCCCGCGGGCGGCGTGGCGAGGTCGCCGTGCCGGTGCCGTCCGGCCGTCCGGGACCGGCCGACCGCCTCAAGTCGGCTCCAGTGCGTTTCCAGAAGAGCTCAAGTCGTGATCGTCATTGTCTTCACAGGGCCGTAGAGCACGGCTCCGTACGACCAGATGGGACGTGTCATGAACGACATGCTGAAGATCGACGACCTTCCCGCCGGGGTCTCCCCGCTCACCGGCGACGACCTGGACGTCGTCGCGGGCTCGGGCATCAGCGCGGGCATGAAGCCCGGTTCGGGCTACCTCTGCACCGCCCTGAACGACGACGGGACCACCGACTGCAAGATGACCTGATCCCCTCGGTGACCTGGCCTCGACGGCCATGACCGGGTCCCGGCGGTGACGGCCGGCCGGGGACGACCGGCCGATCAGGTACGGCCGGACCCTCCGTCCGGCCGCCCGGTGAACGACGGGGCCGGTGTCCGCGGGCACCGGCCCCACCCCACGACGGCGAAGGAGCACGTGACCGTGTTGTTGATCATCAGCAGCGCCCGCGACGACTCGGTTCACGCCGTGCTGCCCGGCCTCCGGGAGCGCGGCGTGCCCCTGCTGTGGTGGGACGAGGCCGACTACCCCGGGGCCTCCACCCTCACCACGAGCCTCGTCGGCGGGCGCTGGCGGCAGACGCTGACCTACCGGGGCGAGACGTACGACCTGTCGGCGGTGACCGCGGTCTGGGACCGCCGCCCCGGCACACCGTCCGCGCCCGAGGTGCCGGAACCCTCGCAGCGGGCGTTCGCCGAGCACGTGGCCAAGGTGGCGCTCACCGGCGCGTACGACCTCATGGTGGGGGCGCGCTGGATGCCGGTGCGCCCGCACCGGGGCGCGGCGATCGACAACAAGCTGCTGCACCTGTACCGGGCCGTGGAACTGGGGTTCGACGTGGTCGACACGGTCGTGACGAACGACCCGGACGAGCTCGTCCCGGCGTGGAACCGCGCCGGTGGCCGCCTCATCACCAAGACGCTCGACGCCCGCCCGTTCACGCTGGACGGTGAGCCGCGTCACCTCTACACCACGGTGGTGCCCCGGCGGCGGCTGTCGGGCCGGCACCGGCTCCGGTACGGCCCGGCGATGCTGCAGCCCAACCTGCCGAAGGCGTACGAGCTGCGGGTGACCGTGGTCGGCGAGCGCGTGTTCGCCGCCCGCATCGACTCCCAGGCCTCCCGGCTGACCGCCGTCGACTGGCGGCACTACGACGACCCCAACGTGGGCTACTCCGCCTACGACCTCCCGCCGGACGTCGCGGAGCGCTGCGTCCGCCTGGTCGCGGGGCTCGGCCTGAGCTTCGGCGCCCTGGACCTCGTCGTCACGCCCGACGGCCGGTACGTCTTCCTGGAACTCAACATCGGCGGGCAGTGGGCCTTCGTCGAGATGCTGACCGGCCTGCCCATCGGTGACGCGATCGCCGACTGGCTCGCCGACGCCACCGCCCGTCCCCGTCCCGAGGATCCCACCGATGCCCGCTGACCAGAGCACGCCCTTTCTCCGGACCGGCGCCGTGCCCGCCACCCTCGCCCGCAGCGCCTTCGCGGCCGACCTCGCCGACGCGGTCGCCCTCCTGCGCTCCCTGCCGACCGCCCGGGACGCGGCGGACGACGCCCACCGGTCCGTACGGGACTGGGGCGCCCGGCGGCCGTGGCTGCGCGCCCAGCTCGTGGTCGACGAGCCGCCGGGAGCGACCAGGATCGGCCACGACCTGCTCCTCGACCACCCCGAGGGCGGCACCGTCGCGCTGTCGGCCGAGGTGGACGACGGCGTTCCCTGGCTCGTCGACCACTCCACCCACTGGGCCGCGGCCCACGTCCTCAGCGTCGACGGCACCGGGCTCTCGATCACCGCGGCGCTGTCCACCATCCGCGCGCTCGGCGCCCGCGACCGGCGGCTGCACGAGCGGCTGGTGGACCACCGCATCGTCCTCGACGAGCTGCGGGACGAGCCACCGGCGACCACCGCCGAGACGCAGCGGGCCGCCGACGAGTTCCGCAGGCGGCGCGGGCTCACCGGCCGCGCGCAGACGCTGGAGTGGCTCGCCGACACCGGTATGTCCGAGGAGGTGTTCTGGGACCACGTCAGGACGCAGGCGCTCGTCGCCCGGGTCCGCGAGCGCTTCGCCGGCGAACCCGCCCGGCGCCGTCTCGCCGAACACGCCGGGGACTTCGCGCTGCGGCGTGCCGCGTGGGTGACCGGGCCCCGGCCGGACGCGCTGCGCGCCCTCGCCGACGGCCCGGTGACCGGGTTCACTGACCGGGTGACCACGGCACTGCTGCCCGCGTCCGGGACCGGGACCGGGAGCGGGACCGCGGACGCGTACCGGACCGGACTCCCGGCCCCCCGGGACGCCGACGCGCGGGGGCTGGAGCTGCGGGTCACCGCGGCGCTCACCCCCGCGCTGCCCGAGCCCCTGCGCGCCGTGCCCGCGGGCACGGCGATCGGGCCGGTCCCCTACGACGGCGGCCACCTGGCCGGGGTCGTGTACGAGGTCGTCCCGGCCGACCCCGAGGCTCCGGAGGTGCTCGACGCAGCGCGCGACGCGGCCTTCCAGGCCTGGCTGGACGAGCGGCGGCGCACGGCCGACATCAGGTGGTTCTGGCTGTGAGGAGACGAGTGCCGCTGCGGATGCAGCTCGCCCGCAGCGACTGCGGTGCCGCCTGCCTGTCCATGGTGCTCGGCGGGCTGGGGCGCCGTACCGGCATGGCGGAGGTGCGCGAGCACCTCGCCGAGGGCGTCGACGGGGCGAGCCTGCGTGACATGATCCAGGCCGGTGCCCGCTTCGGGCTGCGGCTGCGCGCCTGCCGCGCCCCGATGGACACCGTCGCGGGGCTTCCCGCGCCGTTCATCGCGCTGTGGGAGGACAACCACTTCGTCGTGGTCGAGCACGCCACCCCGCGCGGTGTCCTCGTCCTCGACCCGGCGCGCGGGCGGCGGCGGTTGTCCCCGCGGCAGTTCGAGGCCGGGTACTCCGGCACGGTGCTGCTCGCCGACGCCCCCGACGGGCTCGTCCCCGCCGTCCGGTCCCGGCCGTGGCGGGTGTTCCGCCCGCTGGTGAGACCCGCGCTGGCGAACCGCGGGCTGATCGTGGCCGTGCTGCTGGCCTCGCTCGGCGCACAGCTCCTCGGGCTGGCCGTGCCGCTGTTCACCAAGCTCGTGGTGGACCGGCCGGTGGAGGCGGGCGTGACGACGCTCGCGGCGGCGGCCCTGTGCGTCGTCCTCGCGCACGCGCTGCTGTCGTGGACCCGCGCCCGGGTGCTGATCAGGTTGCAGACCTCGGTGGCGGGCGAGGTGATGCGCGGGCTCGTCGGTCACACGCTGGCCCTGCCGTACCGCTTCTTCCAGCGCCGGTCCAGCGGTGACCTGCTGAGCAGGCTCAGCGGGGTGGCGATGCTGCGCGACCTGCTCACCGAACGGTCGCTGACCTTCCTGTTCGACCTGTTCACCGCCGTGTCGTACGTGACCCTGCTGCTCGTGGCCTCGCCCGGGCTGGCGCTGCTGACGCTCACGGCCGCCGCCGCCCAGGCCACCGTGGTACTGGCCACGGCCCGGCGCGGGATGCACCTGGCCCTGGCCGCGCTGCACACCGGCGCCACCACCCAGTCGATCCTGATCGACGGTCTCACCGGCATCGAGGCGGTCAAGGCCTCCGGCGGCGAGGCGGCCGTCGTCGCCCGCTGGCGCGAGCACCACGACGAGGAGCTGGCCGCCGGGGCGGCCCGTGACCGGCACGTGGCCGGGGTGCAGGCGGCGAGCAACGCCGTGCAGCTGGCGCTCCACCTGGGACTGCTCGTCGCCGTGTTCGCCACCGCCGGCGGTGGCGCGACGCTGGGCGACCGGCTCGCCCTGGTGTCCCTGGCCGTCTCGGCGACCACGCCGCTCGCGTCGCTGCTCGGCATCGTGTACCAGCTCCAGCTCGCCGCCGCGCACATCGGGCGGATCGCCGACCTGATGGGCACGGCGCCCGAACCGGCGGGCGGTCTCCGGCCGGAGGGCGGGCTGCGCGGCGACATCACCGTCACCGGGCTCAGCACCGGCTACGACGCCCGCACGCCGGTGCTGCGGGACGTCTGTCTGCGCATCCCGGCCGGCGCCAGGGTCGCGATCGTCGGCGCGTCCGGGTCGGGCAAGACCACGCTGGGACGCGTGCTGGTCGGGCTGGTGGAGCCGGCCGCCGGGCAGGTCCGCTTCGACGGGACGCCGCTGGAGGAGCTCGACCGGCAGTGGCTCCGCCGTCAGGTGGGGGTGGTCACCCAGCAGCCGCACCTGTTCGCCGGCACCGTCGGGGACAACATCACCGGCTTCTCCGGGCCGGGCGGGCAGGAGACCGAGCACGCCGCCCGCATGGCCGAGATCCACGACGAGATCGTGCGGCTCCCGCAGGGCTACGGCACCGACATCGGCGAGGGGGGCTCGCGCCTGTCCGGCGGGCAGCGCCAGCGGCTCGCCCTGGCCCGCGCGCTCTTCCGCCGCCCGCGGATCCTGCTGCTGGACGAGCCGACCGCCAGCCTGGACGCGGTCACCGAGGAGCGCATCCGCCGCAACCTGCTCGGTCTCGGGCAGACGCAGGTGATCATCGCCCACCGGCTGTCGACCGTCCAGGACGCCGACCTGATCGTCGTGCTCGACCGCGGCCGGGTGGTCGAGACCGGCACCCACCGGTGGCTGATGGCCCGCGACGGCCACTACGCCGACCTGGTCCGCCACCAGCACCGGACGGCCGATCCCGGCACGGAACCGGTCCCCGCCGACTCGCCGCTACCGCCGTAGGCGGCGGCTCCCCACCGGGCGAAATCGTTTTGCCTTTATAGACCTCTGAGGTATAAAAGCGACAGGTCGATATTCGGACGACGCTGACGGCAGAGGGAAACGGGTCACGGGTGAGCGCTGAACCGGCCGGACTCGACTTCTCCGTCCTGGGCCCGCTGACCGTGTCCCGCCGGGGGGAACGGCTCGTCCTCGGCGGCCCCCGCGTCAAGGCCCTGGTCGCGACCCTGCTCATCGCGCAGGGCAAGATGATCACGACCGACCGCATCGTCGACGCGATCTGGGGGGAGCAGGCCCCCGACAGCGGCGTGGCCACCCTCTACACGTACGTCACCAAACTGAGGAAGGTCCTGGAGCCGGACCGGCCCCCACGCTCGGCCACGGGCCTGCTCGTCCGCCAGGGACCGGGCTACGCCCTTCGCGTCAGGCCGGAGTCGGTGGACTCCGAGCGCTTCGTCGCCATGGCCGAGCGCGGCGCGCGGCTCCTGGCCGACGACCCTCCGGCCGCCGCGGAGACCCTCGCGACCGCGCTCGCGCTGTGGCGCGGGCCCGCGTACGCCGACCTCGGCGACACCGACGTGGCGAGCGCCGAGATCGCCCGGCTGGAGAACGCCCGGCTGGCCGCCCGCCAGGACCACGCGGCGGCCCTGCTGGCGATGGGCACGGCCGTCCAGGCGGTGGGCGAGCTGGAGGCGCTGGTGCGCGAGCACCCGCTGGCCGAGCGGTCCTGGGAGCTGCTCGCGCTCGCCCTGTACCGCGACGGGCGGCAGGGGGAGTCCCTGGCCGCCCTGCGCACGGCGCGCGAGCGGCTGAGCGAGGACCTCGGCGTGGACCCCGGCCCCTCGCTGCGCGCCATGGAGACGGCGCTGCTCCGGCAGGACCCCGCCCTGGACCGGCGGACTCCGAAGGAGACGGCGCGGCTCGCCGAACCGGAGCGGCGGCCGGCCCGCCCGAGACTGCCGGTGCCGCTGACCCGCCTCGTGGGACGCGACGCCGCCGTGAACACGGTCACGGACCTGCTCGCCGCGAACCGGCTGGTGACGATCACCGGCCTGGGCGGCACCGGCAAGAGCCGGACGGCCCTGGAGGTCGCCCGGCGACACGGCGACGGGAACGGGGACGGGGACGGCCCGTGGCTGGTCCTGCTCGCGGACGTGACCGACGCGGGGCTGCTGCCGGCCACGATCGGCGCGGCGATGGGCGTGGCCATCACGGGCAGCGCCGACCACCTCGCCGCCTCGATCGGCGACCGGGACACGCTGCTGGTCCTCGACAACTGCGAGCACCTGATCGACGCGGTCGCCCCGCTGGCGGAGACGCTGTTGTCCCGCTGCCCCGGCCTGCGGCTGCTCGCCACGAGCCGGGAGCCGCTGGCCGTCGCGGGAGAGACCACCTGGGACCTGCCGCCGCTCGACCCCGACGGGGCGGCCGTCGAGCTCTTCGTCGAACGCTCCCTCGCCGTCCGCCCCGGTCAGCGCCCCCGGCACGACGAGCGGAAGCTCGTCGCCAGGATCTGCCGGGAGCTGGACGGCCTCCCCCTGGCCATCGAGCTCGCGGCGGCCCAGACGCGGGTCCTGTCCCTGGAGCAGATCGCCGACGGGCTCGGCGACCGGTTCGCGCTGCTGACCACCGGCTCCCGTACCGCTCCGGAGCGCCACCGGAGCCTGGAGGCCGCCATCGCCTCCAGCGTGCGCCTGCTCACCCCGGCCGAGGCGGAGCTGCTCGGCTGCCTGAGCCTCTTCGAGGGCGGGTTCGACCTGGAGGCGGCCGAACGGGTGGCGGGACCCCCGGCGGTGCTGCACAGGCTGAGCGGTCTCGTCGCCAAGTCGCTGGTCACGGTGGACGGCACCGCCCTGCCCCGGCGCTACCGGATGCTGGAGACCATCCGGCAGTACGCCCTGCGCACCCTGCCCGCCGGCGAGCGTGCCCGGTGGGCCGACCGCCACCTCGCCTGGGCGGTGGAACTGGCCGAGACGGCCGGACGGCGCCTGCGCACCTTCGATAGCGCGCTGTGGACGCGCAGGCTCCGCCACGAGCAGGCGAACACGCGGGCCGCCCTCCGCCACGCCCTGACCAAGGGCGACGGGGACGCCGCGCTGCGCGTCACCGGCGCGCTGTCGTGGTTCTGGTACCGCAACGGCGACGTGCACGAGGGCATCGCACGGCTGTCCGAGGCCCTCGACCTCGCGGACGCGGGCCACCCCGGACGGGGACAGGCGCTGATCGGCCGGGCGATGCTCCGCTACCTGGCGGGCGACCCGTTCACCGGGAACGACGACGTCGAGCTGGCGCTGCGGGAGGCCGAGGCGTCCGGTGACGTCGAGGTCCTGGCCCGTGCCCTGCCGTACCGGGCGTTCTTCCTCCAGCTCAGCGGCGACCCGGGCCGGGCCCGGCTCGCGCTCGCCGAGGGCTGGAAGCACGTGCAGGCGACCGGGCTGTCCTGGGTCGAGGCCGAGCTGACGATGGTCCGCGGGCAGATCACCAGGGTGGCGGGCGATCCGCTGCTCGCCATCGAGCAGCTCATGCAGGCCTCCGCCCTGGCCGAGTCCTGCGGCCACGACTGGGCGTACTGCTCCTCGGCCTGGATCGGCGCCAAGGTCGCCATGGACCTGGGCGACGCCGACCGGGCGGTGCAGCAGATGGCCCGCATGGTCGTGCACCTGGACCGCGTACAGGACGTGACCTCCTGGCTGGCCTGCGCCCACGTGCTCGCCGGGGCCCTCGGCATGGCGGGCCGGGCCGTGGACGGCGCGGTGCTCCTGGGCGCGGTCTCGGCCATCGGCTCCCGGGTCGGCTACTCCCCCGAGCTGATGGACCCGCTGGACGGCCCCCGCAACGTGGCCGCCGTGCGCTCCACCCTCTCGCCGGAGGCGTACGACGAGGCGACGGCCATGGGTGCCAGCCTGACGAACGACGACGTCACCGCGATGGCGCGCCGCCTCGTCGCGACCGCCCCGGGCGACGGCGCCCGGCGGACCGCACTGCGCCACGAGCGTTCCTGAGCCCCACGGCACGCGCCGGGTACGCGCGGCCGGGGGCACACACCGGTACGCGTGATCGGTGGAGGCGCGCCGGGTGCTCGCGGTCGGCGAAAGCGCGCCGGGTGCGCGCGATCAGGAGGGGCGCGGCGTGGCGCGCAGCAGGTCGAGCTCCTCGTTCATCGCGTCGAGGAAGGCGGCCGCGACGCGCAGCTCGTCCGGGCTGAAGCGCCGCAGCGCGTTGTCCGTGCCGCGGCCGAGCGGCCGGAAGAAGGCCGCGGCGAACTCCTTGGCCGCGTCGAGGTAGTGCAGGTGGATCACGCGCCGGTCGTGCACGTCGCGGACCCGGCGGATGTGCCCGGCCCGTTCCAGCCTGTCCAGGCACGCGGTGACCGCGCCCGAGGTCAGGTTCAGCTCCTGCCGTAGCCGGCTCGGGGTGATCGGCGACGGGGAGTCGAAGATCGTGACGAGGGCCTGGACGTCGGTGATGTGCAGCCCGTGCTCGTGGGCGAACTCGTGGGCGATGCGGTTGAACTCGGTGTTCATCCGGCGCAGCCGTACCGCGAAGGAGTGCAGGTCGATGCCTTCCCCGCTGTCGCCGGTCATGAGGCCATGCTACATTAACTCAATCATTGGCTATCTCAATCATTGAGTTACATGGCGTCACGAAAGGCGGTCTCATGGCGCGGCGATCGATCCGCCTGCTCGTACCGGCACTGCTGGTGCTGGTCTGGCTGGCCGTCGGCGGGGGGCTCGGCCCGTTCGCCGGCAGGCTCGCCGAGGTGTCCACCGACGATCAGGCCGCGTTCCTGCCCCAGAGCGCGGAGTCGACGCGCGTGCTGGAGACGCAGGAGCGCTTCCGCGAGGGCATCGCACAGCCGCTCATCGTGGTGTGGACGGCCGAGGGGAACGTCACCCCCGGGCAGACCACCGAGGCGACCCGGGCGCTCGCCTCGCTGCGCGGGACGGCGGGCGTCGTCGGGACGCCCACGCCCGCCATCGGGTCCGACGACGGCCGGGCGCTGCAGGGCGTGGTCCAGCTCAGCCCCGACCTCGGCGACTCGCTCGAACAGACCCTGGACCGGATCGGCTCGGCGGTGGCGGTCGACGGCCTGCAGGCCAGGCTCGCGGGACCGGCGGCCACCCGGGCCGACCTGTCCGACGCCTTCGCCGGGATCGACGGCCTGCTGCTCGGGGTGGCACTGATCACCGTGCTGGTCATCCTGCTGGCGGTGTACCGGAGCGTGCTGCTGCCCCTGATCATCATCGCCGGCGCGGTCTTCGCCCTGGGCCTGGCGTGCGCCCTGGTGTACGTCCTGGCCGACCGCGACATCGTCCGGGTCGACGGCCAGGTGCAGGGCATCCTGTTCATCCTGGTCATCGGCGCGGCCACCGACTACGCGTTGCTGCTGACCGCCCGCTTCCGGGAGGAACTGGCCGCGACCGGCGACCGTGTCGCCGCGGGCCGCGTCGCGCTGCGGCGCTCGTTCGAACCGATCGTCGCCAGCGCCGCCACGGTGGCCCTGGCCCTGCTCGCGCTGCTGCTCAGCGGCCTGACCAACAACCGGGCGCTCGGCCCGGTGGGCGCCATCGGCATCGTGTGCGCCGCCCTCAGCGCCCTCACCTTCCTGCCCGCCGCGCTCGTCCTGCTGGGCCGAGTCGCCCTGTGGCCGACGAAGCCGCGCCCGGCCGACCTCCCGGCCGGCTTTTCCACGGACCACCCGGACGCCCCCTCGGCGGACCACTCGGACGACCGTTCGGTGGAGCACCCGGACGGCGTCCCTGCGCGCCACCCGGACGGCTCCCCGGCGGGCCACCGGGCCCGTCGATCGGCCGGGGGCGGGGCCCGCGGGATCTGGGGCCGGGTGGCCGGCCTGGTCGACCGCCGTCCGCGCCGGCTCTGGATCGCGACCGTCCTGCCCCTGATCGGCCTCGCCCTCTTCGCGCCGCAGCTGAACGCCGCGGGCGTACCGCTGGACGAGACCTTCGTGAACGACGCGCCGTCGGTGGCGGCGCAGGCGGCGCTGAGCGAGCACTTCCCCGGAGGCTCGGGACAGCCCGCGGTCATCGTCGTCCCGGCCGAGCGCGCCACGGCCGTACGGGACGCGGCCCGCGGCGTCGAGGGCGTCTCCGACGCCTCGGTGGTGAGCCGGAGCGGGCGCCCGGGCGATGACTCCCCCAAGGTCGTCGACGGGCTCGCGCTGGTGGAGGCGACGCTGAAGGACGCGCCGGACGGCGACGCCGCCCAGGACACGGTCAGGCGGCTGCGCACCGCGCTCTCCGCCGAGAACGGCGTCCTGGTCGGCGGGTACAGCGCCCAGCGGTACGACACGACCGAGACCGCGGAGAAGGACACGCTGCTCATCGTCCCGGTCGTGCTGGCGATCATCCTGCTCATCCTGATCGTCCTGCTGCGCTCGCTGGTGACGCCCGTGCTCCTGGTGGTCACCGTGGCGCTGAACTTCCTGGCCACCCTCGGCGTCTCCACCCTGGTCTTCACGCACCTGTTCGGCTTCACCGGCGTCGACGCGTCCGTGCCGCTGTACGGCTTCGTCTTCCTGGTCGCGCTGGGGGTGGACTACAACATCTTCCTCATGTCCAGGGTGCGCGAGGAGACCGCGAACCACGGGGCGCGTCAGGGCGTGCTGCGCGGGCTGGTCACCACCGGCGGAGTGATCACCTCCGCGGGCGTCGTGCTCGCCGCCACCTTCGCCGCGCTGGTGGTGATCCCCCTGGCCTTCCTCGCCCAGATCGCCTTCATCGTGGCCTTCGGCGTCCTGCTCGACACCCTGGTGGTGCGGTCCCTGCTGGTACCGGCACTGGTCCGGGACCTGGGCCCCCGAGCCTGGTGGCCCAGCCGCCTGGGCCGTACCGGGACACGGCAGGAGTCCAGGGAACCGGCCGGGGTGTCGGGGTGAGTGCCGGCCCGGGCGAGGGCGGCGTCCCCCGTGGACGCCGTCCCGCCCGATGAACCGCCCTGGACGCGTCCCCGGAAGGCGTCCAGGGCGGACATCTCGTCCCGTCGACCGCTGGCGGGCGGAGGGCGGCGGACGGTAGAACGAGATCATGGACAGTCGCACGCTCACCGACCGCCTCGCCCGCGCCGTCGAACAGGACCGGGTGCCCGGCCTGCACGCCGTCGTCGTCGCCCACCGCGGCAGGGTGGTCCTGGAGCACTACGGCGAGGGCGAGGACTTCAGGCTCGGTGAGCCGCTCGGCCACGTGCGCTTCACGCCGGACACCCTCCATGACGTCCGCTCGATCTCCAAGAGCGTCGTCGGCCTCCTGTACGGCGTCGCCCTGGCCGACGGCCACGTACCCGAACCGCGCGAGCCGCTGCTCCGGCACTTCCCCGAGTACCCCGACCTCGCCGAGGACCCCCGGCGCGCCGCGCTGACGGTCGAGCACGCGCTCACGATGACCCTCGGCCTGGAGTGGGACGAGAACGTCCCCTACACGAGCCCGGCCAACAGCGAGCTCGCGATGGAGCTCGCCCCCGACCGCTACCGCTACGTCCTGGAACGGCCGATCGTGGACGAGCCCGGCGTCCGCCGCTCCTACTGCGGGGGCGCCACGGCGCTGCTGGCGCGGCTCATCGAGAAGGGCACGGGGTCGGCGCTGGCGGACTACGCGCGCGAAAGGCTGTTCGAGCCGCTGGGGATCACGCGCTTCGCGTGGACGACCGGCACGGACGGGACGGCCATGGCCGCGGCCGGTCTGCGGCTGACCCCCCGCGGCCTCCTGGCGATCGGAGGGCTCGTCCTCGACGGGGGCAGGGACCTCGTACCCGCGTCCTGGCTGGCGGCGGCACTGCACCCGCACGTACGGCGCGACGAGAACTCCTGCTACGGCTACCACTGGTACACCGGTGAGGGATGGGTGGGCGCGTTCGGCAACGGCGGCCAGCGGATCCACGTGGCGCCCCCGCTGGACCTCGTGGTCGCCATCACCGCCGGAGAGTACGACCACCCCGACCAGCGGACCGCCCCGGCCGTGCTCGACGAGGTGATCCTCCCGGGAGTCGAGCGCTGAACCGCACCGGCGACGCCACCGTCCCACCTCGCCCGGCCGCAGCGAAACGTGGTCGCGGCCCCCTCGTTCACCAGGGTGCGAACCTGCCGCGCGGTCCGGCCCTGTGGTGCGACCCCCGGTGACGGAATCCGAGGCCTTCACCCGCCCCTCGCCGGGTGGGTCCGGCCCGGCTGGACTCTCCCACCGTGGGAGACCCCATGCTGTCTCCAGCGGTCCTCGGCGGTTGATCATGCAGGTGTCAGAGGTGAGGACGGTGTGACCATCCGCGCGTCGGCCGAGGAGAGCGACCCATGACCATCGTGAAGGGCGTCGAGGCCCGCGGCACGCACCACTGCGAGACCACGGCGCTGGGGGTGCTGCTACGGCACGAGGGACTCGACCTGTCCGAGCCCATGCTGTTCGGGCTGGGCTCGGGGCTGTCCTTCGTCTACTGGGACCGCAAGGACATGCCACTCCCCTTCGTCGGGGGCCGCGTCAAGCCCTTCGACCTCACCAGGAACCTGGCCGCCAGGCTGGGGCTGAGGTTGACGGTCGAGGAGACCACCTCACCGCGCAAGGCGTGGGAGAACGTGGCCGCCCCCATCGACGCCGGCCGGCCGGTCGGCCTTCAGCTCGACTGCTACCACCTGGACTACTTCCGCTCCAAGGTGCACTTCGGCGGCCATGTCGTCGCCATGTACGGCTACGACGAGCACGTCGCCTACCTCGTGGACACCGAGCAGCAGGGAGGAGCCGTGCGCACCCCCCTGGCCGGCCTCGCCATGGCGCGCGCCGAACGCGGCCCGATGACCGCCAGGAACCGATCCTTCACCGTCACCCTGCCGACCCGCCCGCTCTCCTGGCAGGACCGGATCATCCCCGCCGTCAAGGACTGCGCCGACGCCTTCCTCGCCGCTCCCATCGCGAACCTGGGCCACCGCGGCATCGAGAAGGCCGCCGGGCTGGTACCCGGATGGCTGCTGCGCGCCGGCGAACCGCGACAGGACCTGCCGCAGGCCGCTCTCCTCATGGAGAGGGGCGGCACCGGCGGCGCCCTGTTCCGCGTCCTCTACCGTGACTTCCTCGACGAGTGCACCCGGCTGATCGACGACGACGGCCTCCGCACCGGTCACCGGCTGTACGCCGAGGCCGCCACCCTGTGGACGGACGTGTCCGCCCTGATCGAGAAGGCCGGGGAGAGCGGCGACGCGGAGTACCTCACGCGGGCCGGCGTCATCCTCCACGATCTCTCACGCATCGAGAGGGAGGCCATGCAGGTGCTGAGCCGGTTGTAGGCCGGAGGACGGCCGTGGCCGAGGGCCGTGAGCCGGTCCGTGCGGGACGGCGCCGGCCGGTGGAGGTGCCGGCGGGATGGTCGGCACCTCCGCCGGTTCGTCGTCGAGCACGGCGCGTGTCCCATCTCCGAGGAGACCGGGATCAGAAGGAGCGGCGGTGGTAGGTGCCCCAGTCGAAGTCGCCGGAGCGGCCCTCGCCGATGCGGACGCGGAAGCCGTCGAAGCCGCCCTTGGCGCTGTAGCTGAACTTCCACTCGCGGTGGCCGCCGGTGCTGAAGCGGCGGTTGTGCCAGCCACGGTCGTCGTGGTGGGAGAAGTCGATGAAGGTGTTCTCCCGGTCGCGGTCGCGGTCCCAGGTCTTGATGTCGAAGTGGTAGCGGCCGTTGGAGTAGTACCAGTAGCCCTTGTAGTAGGAGCGCTCGCCGCGCGACTCGCCGTCGCCGAAGCCGGAGTGGCCGGAGAACCAGTGCTTGGTGTACTGCGCCTGGGCGACCGAAGCCGTACCCGCCGTGGCGGTGGTGGCGGCCTGGGCGGGGGCGGCGACACCGGTGGCCAGCGCGCCGGCCAGAGCCGTGCCGACAAGGATGCTGCGAAGCTTACGCATGAGGGATTTCCTTCGGGTGAGCGATCTGTCTTGTCTGCGCCCGGTGCGCTTTCTCGGTGCTGCGCGTTCCGGACAGCACCGACATTAGGCAGGAGAGAAGTCCCGTTCTGCGTACAAACGCACACACAAGAGCAAGCGTGCACTACGACACAAACGGCCCCACTCTTCCCCTGAGCAACACCCCGCACGACCGGACGCCCTCCGGCGAAGCCGGAAGTCCCCGCACGATCCCCGCCCGGTATGTCTGTTCTCGGCCTGGAGCCGTAAGCGGAGGGGACTTCGGGAAGAAATCCGGCGGATCCTGTCGAGGACCGGTGCCCGCCGTTCGTCACACGGACGAAGCATCCCTTCCACCCATGAGGAGCGACGATGAGGTACGCGATGCTGATCTGCGGTGACGACCGCGAGTGGGCCACGCTGTCCCCGGCCGACGAGGAGGACGTGATGAAGCAGGTCTACGCGTGGTTCGAGCGGTGGCAGCCGACCGGCAAGATCATCGATGGTGGTGCCGAGCTGCAGCCCCGGCAGACGGCCAAGACGGTACGCGCCGACGCGGACGGCCGGCCGGTGATCACCGACGGGCCGTACCTGGAACTCAAGGAGGTCATCGGCGCGATCGTCCTGCTGGAGTGCGACGACGTCGACGAGGCCACGCGGATCGCGGCCACCTGGCCGTTCGCCGCCGGGATGAGCGCGCTGGAGGTCCGCCCGGTGATGAGCCACGAATAACGGTGCGGTGGGATCCGTCCGATGGTGAGCCGCGAACAGCGGTGGAGATCCGTCCGGTCGTGAGCCGCGAACAGCGGTGACGCTGAGGCGCCGGTCTCACGACCGGCGTCTCAGCTCACCCACCCGGCGCGACATCAGCTCCCGTTCGGCCGGGTTCGTCGCCAGCTCCAGAGCCCGCTCCGCCGCCGTCAGCGCCTCTGCCGGACGGCCGAGCGCGGCCAGCAGGTCGGCCCGGGCCGCGTGCCACAGGTGGTAGCCGGCGAGCCGGTCCCCGAGCGCGTCGACCTCGTCCAGCGCCGGGGCCGGGCCCACCGCGAACCGCGTGGCCACCGCCCGGTTCAGCAGCACCACCGGCGACGGGTCCAGCGCGTACAGCCGGTCGTACAGCGCCCGCACGTCGGTCCAGCCGGTGGCCTCGTACGAGGTGGCGAGGGCGTGCAGCGCGGCGATGCCGGCCTGCAGCTGGTACGGCCCGGTCCGGCCCTGGCGCACCGCCGCCCGCAGCCGCAGCGCGGCCCGTTCGATCGCCGCCCTGTCCCACAGGCGCCGGTCCTGCCGGTCGAGCAGGACGATGCGGCCCCACGAGTCGAACCGCGCGCCGGCACGGGCGTGGTGCAGCTCCAGCAACGCCGCGAGGCCCGCGGCCTCCGGCTCACCGGGCAGCAGTCCGGCGAGCCGGCGCGCCAGCTCGACCCCCTCGAGGGCCAGCTCGCGCCGCTGGGCGGACCGGCTCGCGGACAGATACCCCTCGTTGAACACCAGGTAGATCACCGAGAGCACGGCCGGCAACCGGTCGCCGTACTCGTGCGGCTGTGGCACCTCGAACCGGACGCCGCGCTCCCGCAGCCGGCGCTTGGCCCGGGAAAGCCGCTGCGCCATCGTCGTCGGCGGCACCAGGAACGCGGCGGCGATCTCGGCCGTGCTCAGGCCACCGGCGGCGTACAGCGTCAGCGCGACCCGGGCCGGCTCGGCGAGGTCCGGGTGGCAGCACGCGAAGATCATGGCCAGCCGATCGTCCACGCCCGGTTCCGGCGGCGGTTCCGCGGCCAGCCGTGCCACCTTCTCGCGGCCGACGGCGTCGCGGCGCAGCCGGTCCAGCGCCTTGCGCCAGCCCGTGGTGACCAGCCAGCCGGTGGGGCTGTCGGGCACCCCCTCACCGGGCCAGCGCTTGAGCGCCTCGGCCAGCGCGTCCGACAGCGCCTCCTCGGCCCGGTCGAAGTCGCCGAGACGCCTGCTGAGCGCGCCGAGCATGCCGGCCGCGTCCGTCCGCCAGATCCGGTCCAGCAGTTCCGCCACATCACCCACCCCACCAGGGTGCAGCACCCGCGGGACCGAGACGTCCCTTCCCCGCCCGTGACCCTCCGCCCGGGGCCGCGCTCTCGGCTCACCGCAGTGACCTCGCGCGGCTCGGCGCTGCTCCGACGCCACCCGGCCGACGGCGGAGAGGCTCATGCGTTCCGCGCCAGCCGGGCGGCCCGGCCGTGGAGGTAGCGCTGCTGCGGGATGCTGGTGCTCCGCCGGGCGGCCTCGGCGTACGCGGTCCGGGCGGCCTCGACGTCCCCGGCCATCTCCAGCAGGTGGGCCGACACGGCGTGAAACCGCGGGTGGTCGGCGATCCGCGGGTCGGCGGCGACCTCGGTCAGCCGTGCCCTGGCCACGTCGGCGCCGTCGGCCATGGCCATGGCGACGACATGGTTCAGCGCGACCACCGGATTGTCCGACACCCGCAGCAGCGCCTCGTACAGCGCCCGGATCTGGGCCCAGTCGGTGGCCTCGGCCGTCGGGGCCTCGTCGTGCAGGGCCGCGATGGCGGCCTGGATCTGGTACGGCCCGGGGTTGTGGTGGGCCACGGCGGCGGTGAGCAGGGCGACGCCCTCGCGGATGTACGCGGCGTTCCACCGGCCGCGGTCCTGTTCGTTCATCGGCACCAGGTCGCCGTGCTCGTCGGTCCGGGCCGGCCGGCGCGCGTCGGTCAGCAGCATCAGCGCCAGCAGGCCCGTGACCTCGTCGTCGTCCGGCAGGCTCCGGTGCACCATCCGGGTCAGCCGGATGGCCTCCGCGGTCAGGTCGCCGCGCTGCAGGTTCTCCCCGGCGGTGGTCGCGTAGCCCTCGTTGAAGATCAGGTAGAGCACCTGCAGGACGACCCCCAGGCGCTGGGCGTAGGCGTCGCCACCGGGCATCGAGAAGCGCGCGCCGCTGTCCCGGACGGCCTTCTTCGCCCGGGTGATCCGGCGGGTCATCGTCGCCTCGGACACCAGGAAGGCCCGGGCGATCTCGGCGGTGGTCAGCCCGCCGACCGCTCGGAGGGTGAGGGCGATCTGGGCCGCCGGGTCCAGCGCGGGGTGGCAGCACAGGAAGAGCAGGACCAGGCTGTCGTCCTTGTCCGCCGGGACGGCCTCGTCGACCGCGGACGTCTCCAGTGGATAGGTCCACGCGGCCGCGGTCTCCTCCCGCCGCCGCCGGGCCAGCTCGGCCCGTAGCAGGTCGGTCATCCGGCGCGAGGCGACCGTGGTCAGCCAGGCGCGCGGGTTGTCCGGTACGCCGGAGCGGCTCCACTCCGCGGCGGCCTGCAACAGCGCCTCCTGGGTGGCGTCCTCGGCCACCGCGAACTGCCCGTACCTCCGGACGAGCGTGCCGAGCACCTGGGGCGCCAGCCGGCGCCACAGGTCCTCGGTCACTTCGGTCCCGGTCATCGCCTCAGACGTCGTCGGCGACGTACTCGTCGATCGGGCGGACGTCGGCGAACGCCGCGGCCCGGACGTGCTCCGGTACCGGGCAGTTGGCGAACTCGGCCGCGATCTCGGTGGCCCGGTCGAAGCTGTCGCACTGAACGATCCAGTAGCCGGCCAGCACCTCCTGGGTCTCGGCGTACGGGCCGTCGGTGACGATCGGCGCACCGGCGGAGCCGTTCTGCACCCGGCGGGTGTGCACCGGCGCAGCCAGCGCCCGGGTCTCCACCAGTTCGCCGGACTCGGTGAGCCGCCGGTTGAGTTCGCCCATGAAGGCGCCCATGGCGGCGAAGTCCTCCGGGGTCCACGCGGGAAGGCCCGTGTCCTGGCCGGCCATGTCGTCGTAGTCCTGCTGCGAACCGTAGGTCAAGATCATGTACTTCATCGTCCGTGGTCCTCTCGTGTCGTCGCGGTGGTCAGCGGGTCGGAGTGGGTCGGCCGAGCCGCCGGGCCGCCAGCCCGACGAAGCCGAGTTGGAGCACCGACGCCACGACGATGCGGATCGGGAACGAGTCGAGATGGGGAAAGGCCACCAGGGCGATGACGATCGGCACCGCCGCCACGCAGGCCCGGGCCCAGCCCCGGTCGGCCCGGCGGGCGAACCGCGTACGCAGCACGAAGCATAGGGCGATCCAGGCCGTGACCACCACCAGGTGGCCGGCCTCGTGCAGGACGCCGTGCCAGCTCAGCACCGGCGCCCCCTCCGGCGCCCCGGCCGGGAAGCCGGCTCCGGGGTCGGTCGTGAACACACCGGCCGCGATCAGGCCTCCGCCGATCACGGCGGTCAGCCGGGGGATCCAGCGGGCGCCCGGGCCGTCCTTCAGGGTCCGGCGAAGACCCGCGGCGCAGCCGATCATCAGGCCGCCGGTGACGCAGAAGGCGGCGATCTGGACCCAGCCGCCCTCGCCCAGGGCGAGCAGGCTCACGGGATGGCGGGTGAAGTCGTAGCCGTCCCTGACCAGGCCCTGAACCAGCCAGGTCAGGCCGAGCACGGGCCCGGCGAGGACGCCGGCGGTCAGCAGCCGGTCGGTTCGGGTGCCGTCCGCGGTGGACGGAGTGGTGAGAGTGGTCATGCCTCGACTCCTCGGACGATGGACGCCGGTCGCGTCCGGTCATGGAGTAGTCGAGGCCGGATCTCGGAATCGGACAGCCAAGTCGTCACCACCTGGGGCGCTCCCCGGTCTGCTCAAGCGCGTGATGGTGGATGCCGACGTAAGGGGTTGCGCGGCCCTGTTGCCGTGCTTCCGTGCTGTACGGCACGCCGCCCCGGGCTACGGCACAGCCGCCCGATCACCGCTCGGCGTACAGGATCTCCAGGGCCTGTGGCACGTCAGTGACGACAAGATCAGCGTCGTGGTCAGGCCACCTACCTCGGTCGCCCCCCGCCCCGTGGCCCTCCGCCCGGGCCCGCGCCACGAGCCCCGAGGCGGCCCCGGTCCCCGCGGCGCCGTGCTGAGAACGATCACGAGGTGGTGAGAGGCCCGTGCCGGACGGCCAGCGCCGGCACGAGGGCCACGGTGGCGGATGTTCAGCGAACGGTACGGAAGAAGGTGCGCAGTTCGTCCACGAACAGGTCGGGGACCTCGAGCGCGGCGAAGTGCCCGCCGCGGTCGTACTCGGCCCAGTGGGTGATGGTGTTGAGCGGTTCGGCGAATCGGCGGATCGCGACGTCCTCGGCGAAGTTGGCCACGCCGGTGGGCACCCGCGAAGGTGTGGGCCGGTCACCGGTGTGCATGGACTCGTAGTACATCTGCGCCGAGGAGGTGCCGGTGTTGGTCAGCCAGTAGATCATCGCGTGGGTGATGACGTCGTCGGGCCCGATCGAACCCGCGGGGTGGGCCCAGTCGTGGAACTTCTCGCCGATCCAGGCGAGCTGGCCGAGCGGGGAGTCGGCCAGGCCGAAACCGAGCGTGTGCGGGCGCGTGGCCTGGATCTGGAAGTAGCCGTTGCCCTCGGAGAGGAACCGGTTCATCCGATCGAGCCGGATCTGCTCGGCGTCGGTGAGCTCCGTGCCCTCCGGCACACCGCCGAACGGGATGAACCCGACGGTGGCGGCGTTGACGTGCACGCCCGCGACGTGCTCCGGATCCACCCGGCCGAGATCGGGTGCGATGAACGCGCCGAAGTCGCCGCCCTGTGCCCCGTACCGGTCATGGCCGAGCCTGGCCATCAGCTCGGCGTAGGCGGTGGCGATGCGGCGTGAGTCCCAGCCCGCCGCGGCCGGTCCGGTGAACCCGAAGTTCGGGTGCGACGGGATCACGAGGTGGAAGGCGTCGTCGGGATCGCCGGGGTCGGTCAGCGGCTCGATCACCTCCAGGAACTCCGCGATCGACCCGGGCCAGCCGTGCGCGAGGAGCAGCGGGAACGCCTGCCGGTGGCGCGAGCGGACGTGCAGGAAGTGGATGTCCTGCCCGTCGATCCGGGTGGTGAACTGCGGGTACCGGTTGAGCCTCTCCTCGGTGGCACGCCAGTCGTACGTCGTCGTCCAGTACTCGATCAGATCCTTCAGGTGGTCCACCGGCACACCACGGCTCCAGCCCACGCCGGGAATCTGGCGGGGCCAGCGAACGGCCGACAGGCGCCGCCGCAGATCGTCCAGGTCGGCCTGCGGGACGTGGACGCGGAACGGCTTGATCTCGCTGGTCATGAAACGGCTCCTTCTGGTCGGCGTGACGTGCTCGGCCTCGCGTACGGGGTCGGCGCTCTGGCCGCGCCCGGTCGTCGGCCCCGGTCGTCGGCCCGCTCCGAGGCCGGGACGACCGTGATCGTGGGCACAGAGCGGGTCGACACCATCGTGTCGGCCAAGGAGGTCAGCCACGGTCCTCGTTGCCGTGCACAATGCAGGAATGCTCGAAACATCCGCCCGCCTGCTCCGACTGTTGTCGTTGCTGCAGCAACACCGGGACTGGCCCGGTCCGCAGCTGGCCGACCGGCTGGGCGTGACGGTGCGCACCGTGCGCCGTGACGTCGACCGGCTGCGCGAACTCGGTTACCCGGTGCACGCCACGATCGGGAACGTCGGCGGGTACCGGCTGGAGGCCGGGGCCGCCATGCCGCCGCTGCTCCTCGACGACGAGGAGGCCGTCGCGGTCGTCGTGGGACTGCGCACCGCGGCGAACGGTACGGTCGCGGGGATCGAGGAGACGTCGGTGCGGGCCCTGGCGAAACTGGAACGGATCATGCCGTCACGGCTGCGGTACCGGGTCTCGGCGTTGGACGCGGCCACCGTGGCGCAGCACCGGCCGGGCGCGGTGGTCTCGGCGGAGACGCTGACCACGATCGCCGCGGCCTGCCGCGACCACCAGCGGCTGCGCATGGACTACCGCGACCACGACGGTACCGACACCGTCCGTACGGTGGAGCCGCACAGGCTGGTCCACGCCGAGCGCCGCTGGTACCTGGTCGCCTACGACCTCGACCGGGCCGGCTGGCGGACGTTCCGGGTCGACCGGCTACGGCCGCGGACCCCGGCCGGTCCGCGCTTCACACCGCGCGAGCCGCCGTCCGGCGACATCGGCGGGTACGCGTCCTGGGCCGTGGGGGTCGACCGCTACCGCTACCGGGCGCGGTTCACCATGCACGCCGCGGCCACGCAGGTGGCCGAAAGGGTGCCGTCCGACGCGGGGACGGTCGAAGCCGTCGACGAGCACACCTGCACCCTGCGGGCCGGCTCGAACTCCCTGGACGGGCTCGCCCTGTACGTGACCCTGCTCGGCTTCGACTTCACCGTCCACGAACCGGCCGAGCTCGTCGAGCACTTCGGGACGTTGCACGCGCGCATCGGCAACGCGATCGGGAAGCGGGGTGAGGGCGGCCCACCGGCCGGATGACCGGGCGGCCCGGCCTGCGTCGCCGACAGCGCCGTCCCCTGCTTGTCACCCGATCAGGGCGGCGGCATCACGCCGTCGGGCCGTGTCGGTGGCGTACGTTCCGTCGAGATCGTAGGTGCGTCCCGGTGGGTGATCGAGGCGACCTGTCCGCCGGCGGCCGTTGTGGAGGCCGTTCTTCTCCGCCCGTCCCCACGTAGTCGGTCCGTTGATTCATCGGTCGGGTCCGGCCGCACGCCGGCCCTCCCGGACATGCCGCGTACGCGGGGAGGGGACGTCATTCCACAGCGGACGGCCAGGCCCACCCGTTCACGGCCGACCGGTGAGGATCACCAGTCAAGATCGTCGTCGGTCCTCAACGGGGAACGACCTGCGCCCGGACCCCGGGCAGGTCGTCGAACGCGGCGGACGAATCCATCGTGATCACGACTCTGGCGGTGGTGGCCGCCGTCGCGGCGATCAGCAGATCGTACGCTCCCCGCGTCTTTCCCGACCGGCGCACATGCGCCATGAGACGAGCGTGAACCCTGGCGACGTCCACCGTGTACTCCTCGACCGGGATCAACGCCAGAACCTCGTCCACGAAAGCCTGTCGCCCGGGACGGCGCGCCTCATCCGCCAGCTCCACGCCGACGAGCAGCTCGGCCACGGTGATCGCGGCGACCGCCACATCGTCGGTATCCCCGATCACCGCGTCCACGGAGGCCTTGCCCCGCTCCGCCGCGATCAGTACGCCGGTGTCCAGGATCAGACGTCGGGCCACGTGCTCCTCATCTCGTCGTCGACGGCCTCCCGGGCCGCCGCGACATCGGCCTCGAAATCGGCGTCCAGCGTCTCCGCGGCTCTGGCCAGGAAGGCTTTGACCACACGTCCCGGCGCCGTGGGCGCGGGACCGATCACCGCGATCCGCTTACCTCCCCGAGTGACCACGATCGTCTCCCCTCGCTCTGCCTCGTCCAGAACGACCGCGAAGCTTCGGGACGCCTCGGTGGCAGTCATCACCTTCATGAAATCAGATTATCTGATTCTCGGTGAGGATTCGCTGATTGTTCTTACCGGCTGTTGAACACCTTGGACCACAGTGAACAGGGCATGTGATTGAGAAATTAAAAAAGCCCCGAACGATAGTCGCTCGGGGCGTTCGTGCTGCTCAGTTGCTGTGGTCAGGGGCGGGGTCGAACCGCCGACCTTCCGCTTTTCAGGCGGACGCTCGTACCGACTGAGCTACCTGACCTCGGTGGTGGATCGAACACCTACCAGAGCGGTCCTGACGGGACTTGAACCCGCGACCTCCACCTTGACAGGGTGGCGAGCACTCCAAACTGCTCTACAGGACCTTGCTTGCCGGGGCTTTGCCCCGTCCTTCTTGCCGTGCTTAGCCTACCAGTTTTCCGGAGGTCTTCGACCTGCCGTTTCCCCGGTGAGCCTTGGCCCGGCCGTGCCCCCAACGGGATTCGAACCCGTGTCGCCGCCTTGAAAGGGCGGTGTCCTAGGCCACTAGACGATGGGGGCTCGGGACTCGCGTCCCGTTCCTTCGCCGTGCTCCGCTGGAGACCTCTGAAGCATAGGGGACTTTTGCCTCGATGCCAAAGCGGTTTGCGGTCACGGTGTCGGTGTGACGCTGACGGACCCCGTTGGAGACGGAGCGGTCGTCGGCACAGGAGAAATTGTACGGCCAGGGTCGGGTTCCACGTGACGCTGGATCTGCACCGACTGCTCGCCGAGCCCCCCGAGGGTGATGTCGTCCCAGGCCCGCAGGCGGTGCGTCTGCGCGTCGAAGTAGAGGACCGAGGCCTCCACCGGGGTCGGTTCGTCGTGTTCGAGGGCCCGCAGGCCGGCTCCGCCGGTGGATCCCTGGACCAGGACCCGGGTCCCGGAGGGCAGCAGCTCGGTGGAGCGCTGGTGCGAGTGACCGGTGAGGACCAGCGAGGCCGCCCCGGAGAACCCCCTGGCGATCGTGGGGTCGTGCACGGCGACCAGGTCGACCTGTTTGGGCAGCCGCGCCAGCCTGGCGGCGTGCGTACGTCCCAGGGCCGCCAACGATTCCAGGTTGGAGTCGACCGGGACGGTCTTGTCGGGGGTGAAGCGGGGGTCGCCGAGGCCGTAGACGCGCAGCCCGGCCACGGTCGCGGCCTGGCCGTCGAGGACGACCGCCCCCTTCTGCCGGGCCACGGCCCGCTGGGTGGTCGCGGAGTCGTGGTTGCCCCTGACGAAGACGTACGGGACGCCGAAGGTGCCGATCTCCTCGACGAACCTGTCCTCGGGGCCGGTGCCGTGGTCGGTCAGGTCACCGGTGTCGACGATCGCGTCGATCTTGAACTGGGCGGTGACCGAGCGGATGAGGTTCCACGCGATGGGGCTGAGGTGGATGTCGGAGACGTGCAGCACCCGGATCGAGGTGGGGTCGGCGTCGTAGACGGGCAGGGCCGAGACCACGTCGTAGAGCTGGGAGACGTTGTTGACCAGCTTGGCCAGCTGCACCCGGTAGGACTCGAACCTGGTCACGATCGACTCGGCGTCGCCGACCAGGGAGGGCGCCCCGGCCAGCAGCCCGGTGTACTTGGGCTCCACCACCGAGTCGGGCCGGAAGGTCAGGGCGACGGCCGCGCCCGTACCGGCGATCGCCACGGCGACGCCCGTCAGGCCGGCCAGGGCCGGTCCGGGCCTGCGGAAGACGATCAGGGACGCGACCAGGGCGCCCGCCAGGCCGCAGAACGCGGCGCGCGCGACCAGCGTCCTGACCCCGGCCCCCAGCTCCTCCTCCAGGAGCGCGGGAAGCCGGTCCGCGGAGAACCTGGGGTCGTCCAGGAAGCCCCGCGCCCGGTCGGGGTTGATGTTCTCCAGGGTCACCCGCAGGCCCACCGGGGCGTTGTGGGTGTCGAACAGCAGCGTGCCGAACGGGTGGGCGTCCACGACGGTCTCGCCGCTCCAGGAGGGCTCGGCCGACATGCCCAGCTCCACCGGGCCGACGTTGGACCGTACGGTCCCGCCGAGCATGATGCCGAGCCAGGTGCCGGCCAGGGCGACGGCGGCGACGGCCACGGCGCGCGCGACGCCGCGGGCGATCCGCCCGCCGGCGAGACGGCGGGCCCGGGGGGCCAGATCAGTGAGTTTCATTCGCCTCCACCTCTACCCCGGAATACGCGGGCAGAATGACATGTGTGATCGAGATCTCGCGGGAGAAGTTCGAGGAACTCGTGGCCGAGGCTCTGGACAGCATTCCCCCCGAGCTGACGAAGGTCATGGACAACGTGGTGTTGGTCGTCGTGGACGATCCCCCCGAACCAGGACTCCTAGGTCTGTACACCGGCATTCCGCTCACAGAGCGCGGCGACTGGTACGCGGGGGTGTTACCCGACCGGATCGAGATCTACCGGGGGCCGATCTGCGCGATGTGCGAGACGGAGGAACAGGTCGTCGAGGAGGTACAGATAACCGTCGTTCACGAGATCGCTCACCATTTCGGGATCGATGATGACCGGCTGCACGAGCTGGGTTGGTAGGTACCCCCGGAACACGCACCAAATGCCACCGTTCTCGAAATGTCGTCGCTTATCGTTACGGTTTGCATGCGTTTGATTGCTTTAGGTTGCGCGCGGGCCTCACAGAAGGCACCGTAGGTCACACGGTGAACACCCACAGTCAGTGTGCCTGCGAACTCAGCGGAGTCCTATGGCGGCCACCAAGTCCGGCCGACTACCCGGTCGGCACCGCCGTCCGGCGGAACGCCGAGCGACCTACGGCGAGGTCATCGCCATCAGGGAGTTCCGCGCGCTCTGGATCGGCCAGGGGCTCTCCCTGCTCGGCGACCAGCTCTCGCGGGTCGCGCTGTCCGTCCTCGTCTTCGAGCGGACGGACTCGCCCCTGGCGACGGCGTCGGTCTACGCCCTGACCTACCTGCCGCCGATCGTCGGCGGGCCGCTGCTCGCGGGCCTCGCCGACCGCTACGCCCGCCGGCGCGTCATGATCACCTGTGACCTGCTCCGGGCCGCCCTGGTCGCGCTCATGGCGGTCCCCGGCACCTCGTTCTCGGCGCTGTGCGTCCTGGTCTTCTGCGTGGTGCTGCTCAGCGCGCCGTTCTCCGCGGCGCGGGCGGCCCTGCTGCCGGAACTCCTGGAGGGCGACCGCTACGTCGCGGGCTCGGCCCTGCAGAACATGACCAACCAGGGCGCGCAGATGCTGGGCTTCACCCTCGGCGGCATCCTGATCATGGGGATGGGCCCGTACCGGGCGCTGGCGCTGGACTCGGCCACCTACCTGGCCTCCGCGCTCATCCTCGTCGCGGGCGTACGGCGGCGTCCCGCTCCCGGCTCCCCCGACGAGAACCGGCCCTCGATGTGGAAGACGACCCGCGCCGGCGCCGTGCTGGTCTTCGGCGACCCCCGGCTGCGGACGCTGGTGCTGTTCGCCTGGCTCTGCGGTTTCTACGTGCTGCCCGAGGGGATCGCGACCCCGTACGCCGACGAGCTGACCGGTGATCCGCGGCAGCTCTCCCTGGTGACCGGCCTGCTCATGGCGGCCATGCCCACCGGGACGGTGGTGGGCGCGTTCCTGTTCAGCCGTTACGTCAGTCCGTCGAACCGGTTGCGGTCGATGGGCTGGATGGCGATGCTGACCTGCGCGCCCCTGATGCTCTGCGCGGCCAGGCCGCCGCTCGTCGTGGTCCTGCTGCTCTGGTTCACCTCGGGGCTGGGCGGGGCGTACCAGCTCGCGGCCAACGCCGCGTTCGTGCAGTACGTACCGGCCGGGCAGCGAGGTCAGGCCTTCGGGCTCGTCCAGTCCGGCCTGCTGGCCTCCCAGGGCATCGGCATCCTGATCGGCGGGGTCGCGGCCGACCACCTCGGCCCGGAGATCGTGGTGGCACTGGCCGGCGCGGCCGGGCTGGTGACCGCGGCCGCGCTGGCCGTGCTCTGGAGGCGGTCCCGCAGGGAGGTCATCGAGAGGGTTCGCGTGGAGGCGAACACCTGACTCAGCCCTGGGGACGGAGGTCGTCGCCCTGCCTGGGCGCCTGGTACGGCGCCGGGGTGACGACGGGCTCGGGGGCCGGCGGGAAGGGCTCCTGGTGGGTGGGGTGGTCCGGGGCCGTCCGGTGCGGGGCGCGCTGGCTGGTGGCCTTGGCCCAGCTCTGCTCGGCCTTGGTCCTGGCGTCCACCCAGATCGGGTTGTCCTTGTTCTTGTCGATCACGTCCTGCAGGACCGACCGCTCGTGCCCCTCCTCGGGCAGGAGCACCCAGCCGATCGCGTAGACGGCCACGCCGAGCCCTCCGAAGAAGGTGGCGACGGCGAGGGCCGCGCGGATGATGTTGGGGTCGATACCGGTGTACCGTCCGAGACCGGAGGCCACACCCGCGACGATGCGCCCGTCCCTGGTCCGCTGGAGCTTCTTGACGCCTGAGAAGTCGTTTTCGTTCATGTATCGAGAATGCCCGGCCGAGGGGCGGTCCCACATCGGGATTCCCCCTGGCAGGACCCTGACATGCACCCCGTCCGGGGCCGCAATACCCTGACAGGGCCGACGAGAGAGGGACACCATGGACGATCTCCTGCGCATCGACGACGAGCTCTCCGAGGAGCAGAGGCTCATCCGCGACACCGTACGGGACCTCGTCGCGGACAAGGTGCTCCCGTACGTCGGTGACTGGTTCGAACAGGCGGCCTTCCCCGCCCGCGAGCTGGCCCCGGCGCTCGGCTCGCTCGGCCTGCTGGGCATGCACCTGGACGGGTACGGTTGCGCGGGCCTGGACGCGGTCTCCTACGGCGTGGCCTGCCGCGAGCTGGAGGCCGGGGACTCCGGGCTGCGGTCGTTCGTGTCCGTCCAGGGCTCGCTCGCGATGTTCCCGATCTGGAAGTACGGCTCGGACGAGCAGAAGGAGGAGTGGCTCCCCCGGATGGCCTCGGGCGAGGCGATCGGCTGCTTCGGGCTCACCGAGCCCGACCACGGCTCCGACCCCGCGGGTATGCGTACCCACGCCGAGCAGGACCCCTCGGGCGACTGGATCCTCAACGGCGCCAAGATGTGGATCACCAACGGCTCGATCGCCGACGTCGCCGTGGTCTGGGCGCAGACCGGGGAGGGCGTCCGCGGCTTCGTGGTGCCGGCCGACACCCCGGGCTTCACCGCCCCGGAGATCCACAAGAAGATGTCCCTGCGGGCCTCGGTGACCTCCTCCCTCTACTTCGACGACGTCCGCCTGCCCGCCTCGGCCGTCCTGCCCGGCGTACGGGGGCTGAAGGGCCCGCTGTCGTGCCTGTCGGAGGCCCGCTTCGGCATCGTCTGGGGCGTGGTCGGCGCCGCCCGCGCCTGCCTGGAGGCGGCCGTCGACTACTCCACCTCCCGCGTCCAGTTCGGCAGGCCCATCGGCGGCTTCCAGCTGACCCAGGAGAAGCTCGCCTGGATGTACGTCGGCCTGGGACAGGCACAGCTCACCGCACTGCACCTGGGCCGCCTCAAGGACGCGGGGACCCTCACGCCGCGTCAGGTGAGCTTCGGCAAGCTCGCCAACGTCCGCGCCGCCCTGGACATCGCCCGCCAGTCGCGCTCCATCCTGGGCGGCAACGGGATCACGCTGGAGTACCCGGTGATCCGGCACATGAACAACCTGGAGAGCGTGCTGACCTACGAGGGCACCCAGGAGATCCACACGCTGGTCCTCGGCGAGGCCCTGACCGGCATCGCCGCCTACCGCTGACGTCCACGCGGACCGGCGCCCGGACGGGCCGGTCCCGTCCTCGCCACCCTGGTCACCGCGGGACGGTTCCACACTCGCCACTCAGGTCCCACGGGACGGCGACGCCCGCCCGGGGTCACCTCGGGCGGGGATGCCTCTGGGGCAGGCCGGAGGGCCGCCACTCGGGGGTCTCGGCGGCCTTGCGGAGCTCGTCCTCCCAGGAGGCTCCGCAGGCCATGAAGAAGCGGAGCAGCTCGGCGGTGGCGCGGGCGTCGGCCAGGGCGGCATGGGCACGGGTGAGCGGGATGCCCGCGCGCTCGCAGCACGCGGCCAGCGTCCACCTGCCCTCCGGCAGGAAACCGGGGGCCAGCCGCTGCGTGCACAGGGTCTCGCTCACCCACTCGCTGCCGGGAAGCGGCCGCAGGAAGCGCAGGTCGAAGGAGGCGTTGTGGGCCACCAGGACCCGGCCGGCGACCCGCCGCCAGATCTCGTCCAGCAGCTCCTCGATCATCGGCGCTCCCGCGACCATCGCGCCGGTGATCCCGTGGACGTGCACGGCCCCGGTGGGGCGGCGGGGGTCGACCAGCGAGTGCCACTCGTCGACGGTCTCGCCCCGGGCGTCCAGCGAGACGAGCGCGATCTCGCAGATCCGGTCGCCCCTCGACGGGGAGAATCCGGTGGTCTCCACGTCCACCACGACATACCCTTGCCGCGTGGAGACGGTGGAGACGTGGGCACCGCGGGCGGGCTCAGGCCCCGAGCTCGTCATGCCTGCCACTCTAGGAGCCGTCCCGACCCTCCACCTGCCGTTCCGCAAACAGGTGACCTTGAATGGGCCTGGCGACGGACGTTAGTGGACACTATCCTCGGTACGCTGTCACCTGCGGGGCGTTAGCTCAATGGTTAGAGCTGCGGACTTTTAATCCGTAGGTTCTGGGTTCGAGTCCCAGGCGCCCTACCACTCCTGAGCAGGAACTTAGGCTCTGACCTGGGCCTTCGTTCTTGTCGATCTTCACCGGCACATGCAGTCGGATGCAGCCAGATGCAGCCGTCTGCCAGTGGTCCCGGAATATACGCGGAATGGGATCACCGGCGTTTCCCCAGGTCAGCGCGAGCGTTCCGGAACCTCGCGGAACGATTCCGGGGACGGCGGAGCCCACACGACGAAGGACCCCGAGGGGCACCCGGGGTCCTTCATGTCCTGCCGTCAGGGATGTCACGTCGTGAGCGCTTCCAAGATCCGCTTGTTGGCCACCTCGTGCTGGCCGTCGATGCACTTGGCGTAGACCTTGAGGAGCACGTCCACCCCGTGCCCCGCCCGCTCCGCCACCTCCGGCGCGTGGACTCCGGCGTTGAGCCACAGGGAGATCGCCGCGTGCCGCAGGTCGTACGGCCGACGCGCTAGCGGTGAGACGACCTGATCCGGAGTGAAGGCGTAAGAACGAGCCTGCTTCCAGACCATCGAGACCGTAGAGCCGGGGAAGGTCTGGCCGGTACGGGTCCGGAACAGCCGACCGTCTTCGGAGACGCCGTGTCTGTCGATGTGCGCGCGCAGGATGGTCACCAGCTCCGGAGGGATCGGCACCGTTCGTGTGGCCTTCTCGTCGCGGTGCTTGAGTCCTCGTTCGTCGTTGGACTCCCCCGAGTCGGTGTAACGCTTGTTGCTCTCCGGCCGGGTCTTCTCCAGAGTGAGCGTGCCCCATCCTGTCTTCGGAAGCTCACAGTTCGCCTTACGCAGACCGGCCGCCTCAGCCGGGCGAAGACCAGCGAAGTACATGCAGGCGAACATGGCCGCCATCATCTGGCCACGGGTACGGCCCGCGTAGGTCACGGCGGTCAGCAGCCTGCGAGCTTGGGCGGGATTGACCACCGAGCGCCGATCAATTTCGCCGCCGGTCTCGACCTTGCGGAACTTCACCCTGTGGATCGGATTTGCCGAAAGCTCCCCGAGTTCCACGGCGTACTCAAGGACGTGATGAAACACCGCCCGCTTGCGCCGGTAGGTCGAGGCAGCCGCCGCCTTGCCGTCCAGCCGCAAGGAGATGGCCTCCAAGGCCGCCCGCGTGTACTTGGGTTCCTCCATCGCGCTCAGAGGCAGGGAGGCCGCCTCCAACCACCGCAGCACCCGCAGGTGAAGCGGTCCGGGTCTGATGGAGGCTCGATTCCTTGAGAGGATCGAGTCATGGCACGTCCGTCCCTCTACCCTCCTGAGCTTCGTGAGCGTGCGGTGCGCATGGTCGCGAAGATCCGTCCGAACTATCCGACCGAGTGGGCCGCGATGAAGGCGGTGGCGGCGAAACTGGGGATCGGCACCACCGAGACGGTGCGCTCCTGGGTGCGCAAAACCCAGATCGATGCCGGGCAGCGGCCCGGTACCACCAGCCAGGACGCCGCCGAGATCAAACGGCTGCGCGCGGAGGTCGCCGAGCTGCGACGGGCCAATGAGATCTTGAAATCGGCGTCGATTTTCTTCGCGGCCGAGCTCGAGCGGCCACACAAACGCTCGTAGCGTTCATCGGCGAGTTCAAGCAGGTGTTCGGGGTCGAGCCGATCTGCCGTGTCCTGTCCGGCCACGGGATGAAGATCGCAACGAGCACGTACTACGCCGCCGCCAACCGCCGGCCCAGCGCCCGCGCCCTGCGGGACGAGGAGCTGAAAGTACAGATCAGCCGGGTCCACGCCGACAACTACAGCGTCTACGGGATCCGGAAGGTCTGGCGGCAGCTGCAGCGCGAGCACATCGTAGCGGCCCGCTGCACGGTCGCCCGGCTGATGCGCGAGCTGGGGCTGCACGGCGCCCGCCGCGGGAGGAAGATCCGCACCACGCTCCGCGACAATAGCCATGAGCGGGCCGGTGACCTGTTGCGGCGAGGCTTCACCGCGGTGCGGCCCAACCAGCGGTGGGTCGCCGACTTCACCCACGTCACGACCTGGGCCGGGGTGGTCTATGTCGCGTTCGTCGTGGACGTCTACTCCCGGGCGATCGTCGGCTGGGCAGCGGCAAGGAGCAAACGCGCCAAGCTCGTCCTGGACGCCCTGGACATGGGCCTGTGGCGGCGTGATCGAGCAGGCCATCCAGCAGGCCCCGGACTGGTGCATCACTCAGATGCCGGCAGTCAATACACGTCGTTCGCCTTCACCGCGCATCTGCTCGAAGCGGGTATCGACGCCTCCATCGGAACGGTGGGAGATGCCCTGAACAACGCTCTGATGGAGTCCCAGATCGGCTTGTACAAGACCGAGTTGATCACACCACGCAGGCCCTGGCGCGGCCTGGCCGATGTGGAGGTGGCCACCGCCGAGTGGGTCGACTGGTTCAACCAGCAGCGCATCCACACCGCCATCGGCGATATCCCGCCCGTCGAACACGAAGCCGTCTACTACGCTCAACACCAGCCCGAACCAGCGACTGGAGTCAGCCCGTAGAGCCTCCACCGAACCCGGATCGCTTCAGTGACGGTCGCGGTGGACAGCCTGTCCACCGCGACTTGAGGGGGACAGGCTGTCCCCCTCGCCTCGATGAGGTTGCGATCTTCGGGGTGACGGTCGCAAACCGGGGGCGCGATGAAACACTCGCCGCGCACAGGTGTGGTGGAAGTGTCACAGCCGGGCAAGGGTAGCGTTTCGCTACCCTTGCCGAGCCAGGCGGATCCGTCTGGAACATCTCCAGCGAATAGAAGATTGTGCCGTTTTAGTCTTTATTTCAGGCTCGTCTACGGCAGTGCTGGTACGTCAGATCGACGTCATACATCCAGGCAATTGCCTTTGAGGACAGATATACCGCCCGTCGGCCGTTCCGATAGTTCCTCTTCATGACATTGCTGTTGGGGCCTTTGATGATGGAGCCCACGGGTTTTGGGCGAGGGTATACCTTCGCCTTCCCGGCGGAACGCTTGTAGACGTATGCGGGGCCCGCGCTACCGTTGGTTAGATAGACGTTGACCCTGCAGTCCATCGCCTCTGCCATGGAAACGGCTGGGGTGGTGAGGTCACCAACGAGCGTGGCCAGGGCGGTAACCGCCATGATCTTTTTGAACGAAGTGCGCCAATTCAACTGTTCTCCCGGGGAAAGACATTCCGGACATGGAATGCAGGTGAGCGAAAATCGGCGCAGACCGTGCCGCATGTCGCCCATGGGTGCGTCACGAAAGGCCGATCATCCGCATATTGATCAATATCATGGGACACCACCCCTCCGGTAGTGACATACGTCATCAAGGCCACCCATATCACGATGCAATTCACACCTTTAAAGGGCATCCCGCCGCTTTCGTCCTGTTCCGGTGGCAGTAGCCTGCGACACTCCGCGAGACGTCACGTGTGAGAGCCGATGAAATAACGGTGGCCCGCACCCCTCCGGATGCGGGCCGCCACCACGGCCGGTGATGCGACGACGCCAGGCTGAGGCGCCGTCCGGCCGCACCTACCCCCGCGGGCGGTTGGCCTGTCCCTCAACGGCCGGTCGCCTCCACGGGGGAGCCAGCGTCAGGTCACCGTCGTCTTCGCGCACAGGATCGGCGGGATTGGCGAGGGTCAAGGCATTACCGTCCGTTCGCGTATCGAGCCGGGATCCTGGTCGATGTAGTGGCCCGGGCCGTGCAATCCGGCCTCGGTGAGCCGTTCGGCGATCAGCGGGTGAAGCTGCGCGGTCGCACGGTGCGCGGGGGCGAGCTGCCAGGCGTCGACTTCGCTGGTCTGCAGGGTGATCGCTCTCAAGTCCTGCCAGCGGACGGTGCGGGTGCTGAACACGAAGGCGATCCGGTCACGGCGACCGGTGCTACCGGCCGGTACCCATGCGACGGTGATGAGGCGTTCGACGTGCAGGCTCAGGCCGGTCTCCTCGCGAGCTTCGCGGGTCGCGGCGGCGGCCGGGCTCTCGCCGTGGTGGGCGCGCCCTCCGGGGAGTTGCCAGCGGTCACGGTCGCGGGTGGTCCGCAGGATGAGCCACCGGCCCACCTCGTCGAGCACGAGGAGGTGGGCGGTCACAGCACAACCATACGGATCGTCTGCGGGGACGGGGCGTGGGTCCGGGCCGGTCACTTCCGGGTGGCGGTGATCAGGTTGCGGGCGCCCTGGTGGAGCAGGTCGGCAGCGACGCGGGCGCCGAGGGTGGCCGGGTCGGAGTGGTCTCCCCAGGCGTGGGAGCGGGCGAAGGCGCTGCCGTCGCGGTTGAACACCATGCCGAACAGGCTCATCTTCCCGTCGGGGGTGGTGGAGGCGTGTCCGGCGATGGGGCTGTTGCAGTGGCCGAACAGCATGTGCAGCATGGTCCGCTCGGCGAGGATGTGGCGGGCGGTCGGCGGGTGGTTGAGCTCGTCCAGGACTCGCATGGTGGGGGTGTCACTGCTGCGGGCCTGGATGCCGACGACGCCGGCGCCGATGGGCGGCACCATCGACACGACGTTCTCGTCTGCGGTGTGGAACTCCAGAGGAAGGGTCTCGTGGTGTCGGTCGAGCAGGCCGAGACGGATCAGGCTGGTGCGGCCAAGGATCAGCGCGGCGTATTTGCTGTTTTCCTCGTCGAGTTTGGCCAGGCGGGTGTCGACGTTGCCGCGGATACGTTCGGTGCGCAGGTCGGGCCGGTGGATGCTGAGCTGGGCGCGGCGCCGTACGGAGCTGGTGCCGATCAGTGATCCGGCGGGAAGGCTGGCCAGGGGGACGCCGTCGCGGGTGACGACGACGTCATGGACGTCGTCGCGGGGCAGGTAGGCGCCGAACGAGGTGCCCTCGGCCAGGGGCACGTCGCCCGGGACGTCCTTCATGCAGTGCACGGCGATGTCGATCCGGCCGCCGGTCAGGGCACGGTCGATCTCCTTGCTGAAGGCGCCCTTGCCTCCGATCTCGGCGAGGTCGCCGGGCCACAGGTCGGCGGTGACCTGGATGGGCGTGATCTCGATGGGGACGCCGGGCGCGAGTTGGGCGATCAGGGCGGCGACGTGGTCGGCTTGGGTTCTGGCCATGGTGGAGGTGCGGGTGCCGATCCGCAGCGGGGTTTCGGCGAAGCGGTTGTGGAGGATCTCGGTCAAGGCACTCACGTTGACTCCTCAGTAAGGGGGTTACTACACGCGGTAGTCGCTTTTTGGTGGGCAGTGCCTTGGAGGAAGGCGCTGGCAGAGGGCATCATTCTCGCGATCGGTGCCCGCGCCCCGGATTTTGGGGGCCCGGTGGGGCTTAACCCCGCGGGCGGCCCTCAGTGCCACCACACCACCGCCCGCGGGGAGCTTCCTCGTTCTCAGTCCGGGCCCGCCGCCTGGAGGTCATACACCCGGACGACCAGCTGCGTGGCCAGCGCGTAGGGGATCAGTGCCTTCTCGCTCAGGCTGACCTCGACGCTGTACTCGCCCGTCGGGACGGCCCGCCCGGCCGGGCCGGGGGTGAACATGTCGGCCAGCACCGCAGCGGGCTCGGTGCGGGCCACGGTGCACACCGTCGAGGAGATGTGCAGCTGCGGGCAGGTGGCCAGCGCCTCGGGAATGTACGCCCGGCAGGTGGGCGGCGCGCTGGTGAGGCCGCCGGCGGGATCGTCGGGGAAGGTGCGGAACGCGGTGGCGGTCGTGATCCACGGGATGCGGCCGGTGGCCGGGTCGGTGGCCACCCCGCCGCACACCTGGCACAGCAGCTTCTCCATGCACCGCCACTGGCGCAGCGTGTTGAGCTTGCGCCACTGCGGGGCCCCGCGCCGGTTGTTCAGCACCCGGGCGCGCAGCACGCCGCGCACCACGTCGCCGCGGCGCGGGTCGTCGTAGGCGAGCCGGGGTCCGCCGAGCGGGCGCCGGGTGAACCGCAGGGGTTGGGGTGCGGCCTCGTCGGCGTGGGCGATGACGTAGGGGACGCGCAGCCGCAGCGGCGCTGCGGCCGTCACCGTGCCGTCTCCTGCTCGGCGGTCTCGTCCGCCCAGGAGATGTCGGCGAGCAGCAGGTACGCGTCCTCGATCGTCAGCTCGCGGTCTCCGCGCTGCTCGCGGCCGGCCTGCTCCACCGCCTCGAGCTGCTGGCACAACCCGGCCGGGTCTGGCGCGTGCAAGGTGCGCGAGCACGGGCACCCCGGGATCCGGCACGGGCCGGTCGCGTACCAGAACACGCCCGCCCGCCAGATCCGCCATGGCGGGAACGCTTGGCCGATGTGCAGCATCAGAGCGTCGGCCTGGCCGTCGGCCAGCAGCAGCGGCGAGGCCGGCCTGTCGTGCGATGGAGCATCCAACATGGTCTTTGACCTCCCGCAGTCGCGTCACGTTCGGTGGCGTGACGGACACGGTAGGTCTGGGTGACAGGCGTGTTGTTTCCGTTCGGAAACCCTTGTCAGATCAGGTTCATGCGCCAGGCCAGGCCGCGCAGATCACGGCCTCCCGCCCGGTCGAGCATGGCCGCGACCAGCTCGCGGATCAGCGGGTGGTTGTGAACCTGCGTCGGAGAGAGCCGCTCGGCCTTCTTCAACTCCTGTACGGCGTCGGCGCCGCGGTCGAGCATCGCGTGGGCGCGCGCCTTCTCCACATGCAGGGCGGCCCGCCTGTTGTCCGACGCCAGCGCCCGCGGGTTGACGTTCTTCGCGTACTCCAGGGCGTTGCCCGGCTTCCCGGCTTCCACGGCCAGGGAGGTGCGCCACACGCCCACGTTGGCGATGCCGAACAGCTCGAAGGCGTCGGAGGCGTCGCCCAGCGGCTCGGCGAGCCGGGCGGCTTCCCGCGCCTGGTCGTCGGCGCCGCGGTGGTCGCCTTGGATCTCGCAGGAGAGGGCGGCACTCAGCCTCAACATCCCGTGCACCTGGTGGGCGAACGGGTCGTCGCCGATGTGCGGCTCCACCTCATCGGCGATCCGGGGAGCGATCATGAGGGGTTTCGGCTTGTTCGCCGAGCTGCGGGCGTGCGCCCGCCCATAGGCGGCGGCTCCTCGCCAGATCGGATCACCGAGGAGATCGGCCGCCTGCTGCCCGCGCTCGCCGCTGATGTAGGCCAGGTTCGTCTCACCCAGGTGGCGGAGCATGCACGCCCCGTCGGATCCGCAGGCCAGCACGAGCAGTTTCAGAGCTTCGCTCCTGTCGGGCTCGGTGCCGGCGGCTGCGTGAACGTACAGCTCACCGATCAGCGCGGGCAGCAGCCGGGCCATGGTCGCGTAGTCGCCATGTCGGAGGGCCATGTCCGCTTGGTTCAGGTCGGCGCGCAGGAGTTCGACGGGCCGGGTCGGGATGTCTGGCGGGTCGTCGGGGGCGGCGTCCATGAGGATCCGCTGCAGCGGCACGAGGTTGTAGTGACGCCGTTCTGGCCGAACCTCGGGGGCGGGCCCGCCGAGCAGGAAGTCCGCGGACACCTGCAGCGCCTCGGCGAGCGCTGCGATGTCCGAGCGGCGCTCCAGCCGGACCCGGCCGTTCTCGATTTTACTGAGCCACCCTTTGGACCGGCCGACGAGTCCGGCGAGCGCTTCCAGGCTGATGCCTCTGGCTCGGCGGGCGGCGCGGATGTTCTCGCCGATGGTCATATCCGGACGAAGGTCCATCGTGTACCGTCCTGATCAGGCTCTGCACGGTTTCTGAGGCGTCGACACCCTCAGGCTACGGTGCAGGGCCTTCATCATGCGAGGAGTCGCAGGCTTGGCCCCTTCGTTGAGCGGCAAGTTGGCCGCCGAGTAGTTCCTGTTTCCGCCTGGACGTGCCGGATGTGCAAGAACGCCTTGTACGCGCAAGTCCTATTGGGTCGATCAATTTGCAGGTCGTTGCCCAGTGGATCGGTGACGGTTCGAGATTCGGTGCATCCCGAACCCGATAAAGCAGTTGTCACTAATTGTGATTAGGGCATTCCCTGGTGTAGTTCCCATAACGACCGTCACTCAGAGCCTGGGTTCAAGCGGTCGTCGCAACACTGCTGCTCAGCAGCGAGTTTAGATGCTCGCTGAAGGCTTCTGCCGGTGTCTTCCATCCGAGGGTCTTTCGGGGCCTGGTATTGAGCGTGAACGCCACGGCCGCCAGCTCCTCGGTACCCCATCGCGACAGGTCGGTGCCCTTGGGAAAGTACTGGCGCAACAGGCCGTTGGTGTTCTCGTTGGTGCCACGCTGCCAGGGGCTGTGCGGGTCGGCGAAGTAGACCTGCAGGCCGGTGTCGATGCGCAGTTGGGCATGCTGGGCCAGTTCCGTTGCCCGATCCCAGGTCAGCGAGCGGCGTAGCTGCTCGGGCAATCCGGTGATCTCTTTGGTGATCGCGTCCCGCACCGCCTGGGCGCCGCGGCCGGCCAGCGCCGGGCCGTTGTTCACGCGCTCTTGAATGCCGTGGCCCTCCATCGGGGGCAGGTGCAACAGCAAGGTGAACCGTGTCGTGCGCTCCACCAGGGTGCCGATCGCCGATCGGCCGGTGCCGATGATGAGATCACCTTCCCAGTGACCCGGGACCGCGCGGTCTTCGGCCTCGGCGGGCCGCTCACTGATCAGCACCTCGGCACTCACGTGGCCACCGGCCTTGTGCCGTGCGCGTGCACGCGGCACCCGCAGTGCACGCCCGGTACGCAGACAGGCGACCAGCTCCCGCTTGAGCGCTCCTCGCCCCTGGGCGAACAAGGCCTGGTAGATCGCCTCGTGTGAGATCCGCATGCTGTCATCCTCGGGAAAATCGACCTTCAGCCGATGGGCGATCTGTTCTGGACTCCACGATCTTGCCCAGTGGCGATCCTGCCGCCGGGGTTTGTTACGCCCCTTCCACGACGTCGTCTGCGGCCCCGCCACCGCCGTGCCGTCGGGGTGGCGGACCTGTCCGGCCAGCCGCTCCTGCACATACGCGCGCAGCCGCGGATCGGCCGCCAATTTCGAGGTCTTGGGCCGGCGGGCTCGACGCTCGGCATGCCACTGTGCGACCGTCGCCCGGTATTCCACGGCATAGGTTCGCGTTGAGGCGTTGCTCCGGATCTCGCGGGAGATCGTCGACGCAGAGCGCCCCAGACGCCGTGCGATCTCGCGCACGCCGGCCTTCCGGGCACGGCACAACGCGATCTCTTCCCGTTCCGCGAACGACAGGTAACGGCCCGACACCGTCGGGGCAAGGCAGGGTCTCACCCCGCCAGCCTGGCGAAACCAGCGCGTTCCTACCGCCGGCGACACGCCGATTCCTACTGCCGCCTCCTGCGAGCTCACTCCTCGAGCGATCGCGTGCCAAAACCGCACGCGATCCTCACGCCAGGCGACCGTCGGCCGTCCCGGTGAGGGGATCTGACCGCGATACAACCGGACAGCCTGCTGCTTCTTGCCCAGGCCCATTCACCAACACCTCCGTGATCAAGGTGTTGCGACGACCGATTGAATCCACCCTGCACCCCGTGATCGGAGTGGATCAGCGTTCCAGGCCGCGGTGTGCGGTTGTGGATGGCCATGCCGAGCGCGTTGGTGACCGGCGTTGCGGTCTGGCTGGCATCGATGGACCAGCCCACCACCCGGCGGGAGTAGACGTCCTCTGGCGACGCAGCAGTAGACCTTGCCCTCGCGGGTGGGGTGCTCGGTGATGTCGGTGACCCACAGCTCGTTGAGGGCGCCTCGGGTGAACTGGCGCTCGACCAGGTCCGCGGCAGTGGGGGTCTGATGAACGGGCCGACGCCGCCGGTTGCCGGGCAGGCCTTTGATACCGGCGCGGTGCATCAGCATGGCCACCGCGCCGTGCCCGACCGCGATGCCGCGCCCCAAGGTTAGCTCGGCGTGCACCCGCATGCCGCCGTAGACGCCGTTGGATGCGGCGTGTACTTTCCGGATTTCGTCGGTCAGCCAGGCGTGCCGGAGCGTCCGGGCTGAGGGCGGCCGGTTGCGCCAGGCGTAGAAGCCCGACTCCGACACGTCCATGATGCGGCAGCAGACCTGGACCGGGAGCCCTTCGGCGGCCATCACCGCGATGGCCTCGAACCGTCTTTTGGGGGCACCGCCTCTCTCAACAGCTCGGCGGCGCGCCTGGTCACGGCCGGCTCGGTCTCCAACTCGGCGATCCGGCGACGGGCCGCGACCAGCTCAAGGTGATCGCAGGAGGTGACGCCGGGCTTTTGACCGGTATCGATCAGCTCCTGCTCACGCCAGTTGTAGATCGTCTGGTCGCTGATCTGTAGATCGAAGGCCACCTGCCGCACGGTCCGGCCGGCCTTCAACAGGTCCAGGACCTTGCGGCGGAACTCAGGGGGATATCTCCTTGCCATGCCGACCTCTCCTGAAGGGGGCGGGGGCATATAAGTCAACCAAAGCGACTCCACGAAAGCCGGGGTACATCAAAGCTCCACGAAACCCGGCGCGGTTCAGTGCGCGACGGGTTTGCCGGTCTCCTTGACGATCCGCACCGCCCCGGCCCGGAACTCCGGATCAAAGCGACGCCGCGTGGTACCTGCCACGACCAAACCTCTTTCGGTTCGATCTCCACGCTACGAGGGGAAGCTCACTTCACCTCCTGCTCTGCTAGGCGCACGAAAAAGCCTCCCTGAACTCCTCTATCGCGTCCGTGGACGCAACCCCCTGTCAATCGGGTTCGATGGCGGGCGCCGTCGGCGCCACAGCGCGAATCACGTTCTGCTCCGCCGCTCGTGGGCTGCCGCGAGGATGAGGTAGGCGCTTGCCGTCCACGTGTAGGCGCGGTCGCGCAGTCCCTCCCCGGTACGGGCGTCGAAGTTCTCGGCGAATCCCGACTTCTCGCACAGCGCGCGGAAGCGAGCGCTGATCTCGTCGGCCAGGTCCGGGTATCCGGACCGGCGCAGGCCGTCCTCGATCAGGACGGTGGACGGCGCCCAGATGGGGCCCCGCCAGTAGCCGTCGTCCTGGTAGTGCTCCGAGGTGGGCAGTTCGGTGGCCGGCCCGAAGGCGGTCAGGTGCTGTTCGATCCGGGCGGCCAGCGCCGCGCGGACGGGTCGCGGTAGTTCCTGTCCCAGCACGATCGGAATGAGGTCGAGCAGGCTCGAACTGGTCCAGATACGCCCCGAGTGCGCGCTCCGGGCGACGAACCGTTCGCCGTCCCACAACTCGGCGAGGAGGGCGTCGCGCATCCGGTCGGCCTGTGCCGTCCATCGGGCGGACGCGTCGGGGCCGGACGCCAGGCGGGCCAACTCGCGCATCTGCAGTACGAGGAAGGCGGCCAGGTCGGCGGTCTCGACGACCCGCTCGGGGTCGAAGGTGGTGGCGTTGTCCCAGCCGCTGTCGTTGCCATGCTGGTAGTGCGGCAGCTCACGGCCGGGGGCGCGGCGGGCGTCGAGCCAGAAGGTGGTCCAGCGTTCCAGCGACCGGTAGATGCCGGACGGATCGAGCGTGGGAGGGAGGTGGCGCAGGGCCCAGCCATGGATGGGCGGTTTGACGAAGTTGTAGAGGATTTCGGAGTGGGTGACGGAGTCGGGCAACGCGCCGGCGGCATCCTGGTGGTCGAAGGGCAGCCGGAACTGGTCCCAGGCCAGCTCCGGCAGACCGGGGGCGAGGGCGAGGGCGTTGAAGCAGTGGTCCCAGCTCCACACCTTGTCCATCCAGTGCTTGGACATGAGCACGGCGGGCCGGGTGACGAACCCGGCAGGGCGGACGGTGGCCGACCACAGCACGTAAGCTGCCAGTTCGGCGGCAGGCGACCGGTCGCTGCGCCAGGGCGCGACCGCCTCGGTGAACGCGTCGAACTCCGCCCGAGCCGCCCCGACGATCTGCTCGAAAGGGCCGGTGCTCGCGTACGGAACGCGGGCGGTCTCGTACTCCTCGACGGCGATCTCCCACTCCCCGCGCAGGACGACCCCGCGTTCGGCGGTGCCCAGCGCCTGCGTACCGAGATGCCCGGCCTCGCCGCGGAGGAGGGTGATCCGGTAGCGCCGGCCGGTCTGGTAGACGGTGAGGACGTACGATCCGTCGACGGGATCTCGGTAGAAGTACGGGCCGCTGAACGGCGTCAGGACCGGGTCGGCGGCCAGCAGGCGGAGGCCGAGGCCGAGGCCGCGCACGCGTACCGTGTCGGCGCTCTCGTAGGCGAGGTCGATCCGGCCGTCGTCGCGGCTCCAGGTGAGCCGGTGCGGGGTGGCCGTGATCACGGCCTCGGCCTCGGGAACCAGCTTCAGGATCGGGTGCATACCGGTCTGGTGCGAGACCAGGTGCACATCCTGGGCGTAGGTCTTCTCCGCCACCACGGGCGAGAATCCGAACCAGGAGCCGCGGTGGCTGAACGGTATCTCCCGCAGGGAGAACACCGGCCCCGAAGCGGTGACGGTCATCGGGTGAGAGTCCCTTCTCGGTCTTCGACGGCGTCCGCGGCGAGGGAACGGCGTCTACGGTGCCGCTCCCTCTCCCCGGTCCGTCAGGTGAGGCGCCCCGGCGGCGGTTTTCCGGATGCACGGACGCGCTTCACCCTCCTTCGGGGTGGGAAGTGCGGGCGGGCAGCCAGACGCGCATGCCCGCCGGGCCCCGCCGGGCCCAGGAGTGGTAGGGGCGCAGCGGAAGGTCGATCCATCGGGCGTCCCGTGCGAAGAGCGCCGGACGGGGGAGGTAGGGCCAGGTCGCGTCGGGGTGGTCGGGGAGCAGAGCGCGGACCAGGGCGGCGCCGTTCCCGGTCCGGGGCGCGGAGCGGGTGTCGATCACGAGGGCGTCGAGTGCGGCGAGGTGCGGTAGATCGCAGGACTCGGCGCACAGCACCTCCGGGCCGCGCTCGACGGCGACGCAGCCGCGCACCGAGTCGATGCGGGGGTCGGGCCAGGTGAAGCGGGGTCCGACGGGCAGGTCGAGGGTGATGGTCTCGCCCGCGCGGAAGACCCGGTGGACGCGGACGAGGCCGGGAACGGCCTGCCGCGTGCGGCCGTCCTCGGTGAGGGTGGCGCCCGTCGCCCAGGCGGGGACACGCAAGGTGAGCGTCCAGGGGCCGGGGGTGTCGGCCGTGATGCGGAGGCGGACGACGCCGGACTCCGGGTAGCCGGTCTCGACGTCCACGGCGATCGGCCGCCCGCCGGGCAGCTCGGCGCGGATCTCGCAGGGGGCGTACTGGTGGATCTGCAGGCCGTCGTCGTCGTCGGTGGTGGCGAGGTAGCCGTGCAGGCTGGCGAGCGTGCGGGCGATGTTGGTGGGGCAGCAGGAGACGTCGAACCAGGCGGCCCGGGTGCCGCCCTCGGCGCGCGGGCTCACCTCGTCCGGGTCCGCGGCCTTGCCCGGCGTACGCTGATGCAGCGGGTTGGCGTAGAAGAACGCCCGGCCGTCGGGGCTCGGCGAGGTCGCGATGACGTTGTACAGGGTCCGCTCGATGAGGTCGGCGTAGCGCGGGTCGCCGGTGGCCAGCAGGAGGCGCCAGGACACCATGATCGAAGCGACGCCGGCGCAGGTCTCGCAGTAGGCGCGGTCCGGTGGCAGCTCCCAGTCCTCACCGAAGCCCTCGTCCTGGTGGCGTGAGCCCATGCCGCCGGTGATGTACGTGCGGCGCGCGACCGAGCGCTCCCACTGCCGCTGCACCGCGTGCAGCAGCTCGTCGTCACCGCGTTCGACCGCCACGTCCACGGCCGCCGCGGTGAGGTAGAGAGCCCGGACGGCGTGGCCGCGCCACACGTCCGCCTCCCGGATGGGGATGTCGTCCTGGAAGTACGCCCGCCCCAGCGGAATGTCCCGCAGCGTCCCGTAGCCGCGGCGGTCGAGGAACAGGCGGGCCTGCTCGACGTACCGCTCCTCGCCCAGGGCGCGGCCGAACTCGGCCAGACCGACCTCGATCTCCGGATGACCGCAGATCCCCGCGTGCCCGCCGGGGCCGAACGTGCGGCACACGTGGTCGGCGGCGCGCCGCGCGACGCGTACCAGGTCGTCCTCACCGGAGGTGCGCAGCCGAGCGACGGCGGCCTGCAGCAGGTGGCCGGTGTTGTAGAGCTCGTGGCCCATCTCCAGGTCGCTGTAGCGCGGCGGCTGGTCGCCGTGGCCGAAGCAGGTGTTGATGTACCCGTCCGGGTCCTGGGCGCGGGCGACACGGATGGTGAGCCGCTTGATCGCCGTCTCCGCCTCCGGGTCGCCGGTCCTCGCGGTCTCCCAGGCCAGGGCCTCCAGCAGCTTGTAGACCTCCGAGTCGGAGAACGACCAGCCGGGACGGTCGGGTCCGATCGTCCCGTCGGCGACCCGGTCGAAGTTGGCCAGCCAGCCGAGGCGCTCCATCCACGACTCGCAGTGGGCGAGCGTCGCCGTGGCGTTCACGGCCTGCCGGTCGCCCCAGAACCCGCCGGTGAGCGAGACCTGTGCGAGCCCGAGGGGGCGTACCCGGCCGTGAGACGGCAGCACGGGGCCGGTCATATGTCGAAGCCTTCCTGTCAGTCCTTGACGGCGCCCGAGGTCACCCCGGCGGCGATGTAGCGCTGCGCCAGGACGAGGAGGAACGCCACGGGGAGCGAGGCGATCACGGCGGTCGCCATGATCGAGTTCCATTGCGTGGTGTTGTTGCCGATGTAGCGGAAGATGCCGAGCGTGATGGGGATGACGTCGCTGTTTCGGTTGAGGGTCGAGGCGAAGATGAAGTCCGACCACGCCCACAGGAAGGTGAACAGCGAGACCGTGATGACGGAGTTGCGGCTGAGCGGCAGCACGATCGACCGGAACGTCCGCCAGGTGCTCGCCCCGTCGATCTGCGCCGCGGCCAGGACCTCGGCGGGGATGCTCGCCATGAACGCCCGGAAGAGCAGCACCCCGAACGGCACGGCCAGCGTCGAGTCGGCCACGATCAGACCCGCGACGGTGTTGAGCAGCCCGAGCCTGATGTAGATCGCGTAGAAGCCCATGGCCATGACGACGCCGGGGATCATCTGCGCGACGAGGAGCAGGAAGTCGATCGTCCGCCCCCCGCGCGGGCGCAGCTTGGCCAGCGCGTACCCGGCCGGCAGGGACACGGCGAGCGTGAGCACGACCGTGCCGAGCCCGATGAGCAGGCTGGTGGCCAGGGCCGGGAGCTGCTGACTGAGCGCCGCGCCGTAGCCCTCGAACGTCGGGTCCCACGGGAACCAGTGCGGCGGGTCGGCCCGCATGTCACTCGTCTTGGTGAGTGAGACGTTGAACATCCAGTAGACCGGGAAGAGCATCACGCCCACCAGGATGACGCCCACCGCGGTCTTCCAGGCTCTCATGCGGTCTCCTCCCCCTTCCGCAGGCGCACGTGCACCAGCCCGGCGACGAATGCGATGAGGATGAGCAGGTTGCCGACCGCCGCCGCCGGGGAGAAGTCGGGCTGGCCGGTGCCGAACGCCTCGCGGTAGGACCAGATGGCCAGCGTCGTCGAGGCGTCCGCCGGGCCGCCCCGCGTCATGATCCAGATGATGTCGACGACCTTGAGCGTGTAGATCAGTCCGAGCAGCAGCGTGATCGCCGACACCGGCCGCAGCAGCGGGAAGGTGATGCGCCGGAACCGCTGCCAGGCGTTCGCGCCGTCCAGCCCGGCGGCCTCATACAGGTCTGCCGGGATGTTCTGCAACCCGGCGTAGAGGATCACCAGGTTGAACGGGACGCCGAGCCAGATGTTGGCGATGGTGACCGCCAGCAGCGAGGTGTCCGGCGACGTCAGCCAGTTGATCTGGCCGATGCCGAACGCCTGGAGCGCCGCGTTGACGATGCCGTTCTCGCTGTTGAGCATCCACGACCAGGTGGAGGCGGACACGATCAGCGGCAGCAGCCACGGCACGAGGAACATCGCCCGCAGCACGGCCGACAGGCGGAAGCTCCGATGGAAGAAGACCGCCAGGGCCAGGCCGAGGGCGTACTGGGCGGCGATCGACCCCAGGGTGAACAGCGCCGTGTTGCCCAGCGTGCGGAGGAACGCGCCGTCGGAGAGGATGTTCAGGTGGTTGTCCAGCCCGGTGAACTCCGGATCACCCTGGACGAAGGCGCGCGGTGTGTAGTCGTGCACGCTGAGATCGATGTTGCGGTACAGCGGATAGGCGTAGAAGGCGAGCAGGTAGACGACCAGCGGGGCCAGGAAGGCGAAGGCCGTCCACCGCCGGGCCCCCCTCCGCGGGGGAGCCGCGTACGCGGCTTCCCCCGTCGTGGTCGCCTCGATGCGAAGTGAAGTCATGGGATCAGTCGCCGGTCGCCTGCTCCGCCTGCGCCTGTGCCTCCTTGAGCGCGTCGGCGGGGCTCGCCGCGCCGCTCAGCGCTTTCTGCACGCCGGTCCACAGCGCCTCGGAGATCTTCGGGTAGTCCGTGCCGAGGTTGTCGCTGGTACGGCCCTTGGCGGTGCGTACGGCCTCCACCCACGGCTTGAGCGAGGGCTCCTTGGCGAGGATGGCCTCCTGCCCTTCGGCCGTGGAGGGGATGTAGTACGCGAACGTGGTGCCGGTCTCCACCAAGCCCTCCGGCGTGGTCATGCACTCGAGAATCTTCTTGGTGACGTCGTAGCGCTTGGTGTCCTTCTGCGCCGGGACCGTGATGAACTCTCCGCCGGTGGGCGTGGGCGCGGCGCCGCTGTCCTTGGCGGGGATCTGCACGATGCCGGTCGGGAAGTCCGCCCCGGCGGCGCTGTTGATCTGCCAGGTGCCGTTCTCGCCGAAGGCGAACTCGCCGGTCAGGAACTCCTCCCAGCTGGTGTTCTGGGAGTTGCCGATGACCGAGTTCGGCGCGAGGCCGTCCTTGAGCCAGGAGCTCCACAGCTCCAGCGCCTCGACGGCCTGCGGCGAGTCGAGCTTCGTGAGCTGCGCCCCGGCGCCCCAGAACCAGGGAAGGAACTGGAAGGAGCCTTCCTCGGTGCCGATGCCGGCGAACGTGATCGGTTTCTTGCCCGCGGCCTTGACCTTCTTCAGCGCCGCGGTGAGCGAGGCCCAGTCCTTGATCGATCCCGGGTCGACGCCGGCCTCCTCCAGGATCTTCTTGTTGTAGTAGAGGGCCAGGGTGTTGGCGCCGATGGGGATGCCGTACGTCTTGCCGTCCAACTCGCCGGCGGCGATCAGGTTCTTGTCGAACCAGTTGACATCAAGCCCGAAGTCGGACATCGCGCTGAGCATCCCGGCGCCAGCCAGCGTGGAGACGGCGGGATTGTCCAGGAGGATGACATCGGGCGCGTTGCCCTCCTGCCCGGCCAGCAGGGCCTGGTTCGTCAGCGCCGTCGTGTCGTAGGCGGTGCGCTGGATGGTGACGCCGGCCTGCTTGCCGCAGGAGCCGACCCGCTTGGCCCATGCCGAGCTCGCGTCGTGCTGCGGGTACGGGTCCCACCAGGTGTACGCGCCTGTCGCGGAAGCCGTGTCGGCGCCGGATCCGGACGCCTCCTGAGGGGCGGACGCGCAGGCGGTGAGGGTGGACAGCGCCAGGACGGCGGTTCCGAAGACCGTCATCTTCGCGGACACCGATGGACGGTTCATCGATTCCTCCTTGTTAACGCTCACATCAGGAGCGTGGCGAAAGTGGGGGGTAGGGCCTGGTACTAGCGGGAGCGCGGTCGCGGGGGGGCGGTGCTTCCCCGGGAGACCAGTTCGGGCGAGATGAAGCGCACCACGAACGGCTCCTTTCTGGCCGCCGGGGACTCCACACGGCGCACGAGCTGGCGTACGGCCATGGCGCCGAGGCGGTCGGGCGCGCTCTCGATGAACGAATAGGGCAGGGAGAAGGTCGCGGCGAAGTCGGCGGAGTAGCGCCCGACGACCGACAGGTCCTCGGGCACCCGCAGCTCCCGCGCGTGGGTGATGGTGGGCAGCGCCGCCACGGCGGCTTCATTGTTGATCAACAGGCCGGTCGCCGCCGGGTAGGCGTCGAGCAACTCGTTGAGCAGGCGGCCCACGGCCGGTTGCCGGGACTCGCCGTACACGACGTGCAGGGTGACGCCGAGCTGGCGGGCGCGTTCGAGCGCCGCGTCGCGCAACCGCCACACGTAGGCGCCGCCCCGCTCGACCACGTGCTCCGGGTGGCAGATCAGGATGAGCTCGCGGTGGCCGAGCCGGTGGAGGTGGTCCACCATCACCCGCCCGGCCTCCTCGAAGTCCAGGTCGAACACGTCAAGCCCGGAGCAGTCATCCGGCAGTCCGACCAGAGCGCCCGGCTGCGACGCGGCGCGCAGGATGGGCAACCGGGCGTCGTCCTGGGCGATGTTCATGAGAACGACGCCGTCCACCATCCGCGAGTCGGTGATGCGCCGCAGCGCCCGCACCCCATCGGCCTCGGTGACCAGCAGCGTGTCGTAGCCCAGGTCGCGGGCGGTGTTGGTGACGCCCAGGATGTACTGCAGCATCGCGGGCGCAAACTCGTCTTCATGGAACTGGGCGAGCAGACCGAGGACCTTGGTCTGAGCGGTGGCGAGTGCTCGGGCGCCTGCGTTCGGCGTGTAGGCGAGCGCCTCGGCGACCGCCAGCACGCGCCGGCGCACGTCCTCCGAGATGGGCCGCTTGCCCGACAGCGCGTACGACGCCGTACTGCGGCTCACCCCGGCCTCCCGGGCCACGTCTCCGATCGTCGCCACTCTCACCTCCTGATTGTCGAACCGGTTCGACGATTGCGGTGCACTGCTCCCTCGCATCGTTGACCCGATGACACGTATCCTGTGAACGCATACGGATCGGCTTCGCGCCGACGGCATGTCGTGGTCACGGGAACGAGCGAACCGGTTCAACGATGTGGCTCGAACTGTTTCCCTTCGGAGACCGGACGTCAAGGGCGAGCACCGTCGGGATATCGAATCGTGACAAGTCGGAAACGTGAAGAGATCGAGCTATTGACGCGGAGCGTACGGCTACGTAATCTGCGCGAAACCCTCGGTTGCGTTCCCAATCTGCTCCCTCAGCATTGTTAGCGCTCACACACCAGGGACATCACAATGGCATTCCCGACCACCACCAGGGCCTTATGCGCGGGACTCCTCGCGGCGGCCCTCGCCCTCTCGTCAACCGCGGGAGCCGCGGAAGCCGCGGCCGCCGACGCCGCTCCACCGGCTCCGGTGCTCGTCTACGAGTTCGACGCCGACGATCTCACCACCGGCTCCGTCACCGACTCTTCCGGCAACCACCTGCACGGCGAGCTGGCCAACGCCGCCACCGCGGCACTGGTGGACGGCGCCGCGGGCGGACACGCGCTGAGCCTGCCCGGCGGCGCCCCGTCCTCCGACGGCGCCTACGTCCGACTGCCGCTGGCCGCGATCAAGGGCAAGACCGACCTGACCGTGTCCGCACGGGTGAAGTGGGACGGCACCACGACCCCCTGGCAGTGGATCTACGCGCTGGGCAAGAACAACACCCGGTACCTGTTCAGCACGCCGTACAACGGCGACGGCCGGCTGCGTACGGCGGTCACCACGTCGGGCGGCGGCGCCGAGGTCCAGGTCACCGGCTATGCGCCGCTTCCGGCGAACGTCTGGAGGACACTGACCGTCACCCTCGACACGACGGCCCGGCGCATCACGACCTACCTCGACGGAGCCGCCGTCGCCTCCGCCGCCACGACGATCACGGCGGCGCAGCTCGTCGACGCCTCGACGACGTCGGCCGGGTTCATCGGGCGCTCGTTCTACCAGGACCCGCTGTTCGACGGCGCGATCGACGATTTCCGCATCTACCCCGCGGCGTTGACGGCCAGTCAGGTGGCCGAGCTGGTCGGCGGCACACCGCCGACGCCGACCGGCCTGAGCCGGGACGCCTTCCAGGTGCGGACGACCGTCGGCACCGCGCCCTCCCTGCCGCCCGCGGTCCGCGCCGCCTTCTCCGACGACTTCGACCGTGACCTGCCCATCGCCTGGCCGTCCGTGGACCCGGGCGAGTACGCCGCCGCGGGCACCTTCACCGTCAACGGCACGGCCGCCGGCCGTCCGGTCACCGCCAAGGTCACGGTGATCCGCGAAGGTCAGCTCGTCATCGACCTGGCCAAGGACACCGGCGCCTTCCACGGCGGCGCGTCCGGCACCCTCTACGGCCTGTACGGACCCGGGGTGCCGACGAACAACCTCATCGAGGGCATGAAGCTCCGCACGGTCTCGACCAAGGCCCAGGACGGCCCGCAGCACCCCGGCGCCGACGCGCTGGAGGTGGTCAAGCCACTGGCCGACAGCACCGACGGCGACGTGTACGTCTACATGACCGACATCCACCGCGGCTTCCCGTACCAGTGGCCGGGAAGCACACCGCAGGAGAAGCTCGACCTGTACAAGCAGAAGATCGACAAGCAGGTCGACCAGGTGCTGCAGCTCGACCCGGAATACCGCGACAACATCGTGTTCGTGCCCTTCAACGAGCCCGAGGGCAACATGTTCGGCACCGGGGAGTGGAGCTACAACCGCGTCAGCTGGCTCAGTGACCCGCAGCACTACTTCAAGGCGTGGGACGAGGTCTACGCCCTCATCAAGGGCAGAATGCCGGACGCCCGCATCGCCGGACCCAACACGAGCGTGCTGTTCGCTCAGGTGAAGGGTTACCTGGCGCACGTGGTGAAGGCGGGCACCGTGCCCGACGTGATGACCTGGCACGAGCTCAGCCACCCCGAGCAGGTGCGGGAGAGCGTCAAGCGCTACCGGGAGATGGAGGCCGAGGTCTTCGCCGGCACCTCGCACGAGGGCAAGAAGCTGCCCATCAACATCAACGAGTACGCCTTCAACTACCACACCTCGGTGCCGGGCCAGATGATCCAGTGGGTGTCGGCCATCGAGGAGTCGAAGGTGGACGCCGACATCGCGTACTGGAACATCGACGGCAACCTCAGCGACTCCGCCGTGCAGGCCAACCGGGGCAACGGCCAGTGGTGGCTGCTGCACGCCTACGGCCAGATGAGCGGCCACACCGTCCGGGTCACGCCGCCGCACCCGGGCCAGAACTACACCCTCCAGGGCGTCGCGACACTCGACCCCGCCAAGCGGCAGGCCCGGACGATCTTCGGCGGCGCGAGCGGCACCGCGCACATCCGCTTCGAGAACGTCCCGGAGAAGGTCTTCGGCCGCAAGGCGCACGCCTGGATCCGGGAGATCCCCTGGACCGGGCAGCTCGGTGACTCACCCCAGCCCAAGATCATCGCCGAGCGCGACGTCACCGTCGAGAACGGGGCCGTGGCCCTCGACTTCGGCGCAGATGACCTGCCGAGGCTGGAGGAGTCGTCGGCATACGAGATCGTCCTGTCCCCCGCCGGGACCGGCACCGTGACGGCGCCCGCGCCGCAGCTCTGGGAGCGGTCGTACGAGGCGGAGGACGCGAAGTACACCGGTGGGGGCTACAGCCGCAACGGACCCGAGGGCTCGCCGTCGGACGTGTCGAAGTTCTACACCTCCGGCCGCTACAACATCGGCGGGCTGCGCACCGGCTCGGACGGCGTGCTCGACTTCACCGTCGAGGTGCCCCAGACCGGCCGCTACGACCTGAGCGTCTTCGCCAACTCCCTCAATACCCACGACCTGGTGCGCGAGCAGGGCCCGACCAACGTGTTCGTGCGCGTGGACGGGGGCGCGGAGCAGGAGCTGTTCCTGCCGCTCGGCTACAAGTGGGTCGTCTGGGACCACGCCGACACCACCGTGGAGCTCACCGCGGGCAAGCACGTCATCTCCCTGGCCGCACGCAGCCTCGACGGCTCCAGAGCCACCAAGGGCGACGCGATCATCGACCGGATCCGCCTCTCGCTGCCGAACCCGGCGGCGGCGGCCTCGACGTACGAGGCCGAGCTGGCCGAACTGCGGGGGGCACGGGCGGCATACGACGTCAAGGGCCACCAGGTCTCCGGCTCGGGCGCCGCGGCGGTCTCCCGAGGCCGGTCGGTGACGTTCTGGGTGTACTCGGGCGACGACGCCGCGGCCGTCCTGGACCTCAAACTGTCCGGTCCCGGCAAGGCGAGGGTGGCCGTCAACGGCCTGGAGGTGCTGGACGACGCCCGGCGCGGCCGCGCCACCGCGGCGGTGTCACTGTCCGGCGGGGTCAACAAGGTCACGGTCACCGGCCGGTCGGCCACCACGCTCATCGACCGCCTGGACGTTCGCCCGGCCCCAGGCGCGCTGCCGGCCACCACCTACGAGGCGGAGTCGGCCCAGCTCGCGGGCACGGCGAAGTCCTCGCCGCTGTCCCTGGCCAGCGGCCAGGCCGCGGTCACCGGGATCGGCGGCGCGCCGGGCAACGCCAACACCCTGACCTTCAGAGTGCGGACGGACGCCTCCGGCACCTACGCGATGCGCGTCCGCTACTCCAACCCGGAGCAGTCGCCCGCCACGCACTACAACCCCGACCCGCTGGCCCGGCACGCCGACATCGCGGTGAACGGCGCAGCGCCGCAGCGCGTGCTGTTCCCGCACACGTTCCACGAGAACAACTTCTGGGAACTGACGGTCCCGGTGAAGCTGAAGAAGGGAGACAACACGGTCCGGTTCGCAAGCGCGGAACTGCCGAACTTCGACGGCAAGACGTACGCGTCGGAGACGTTCCCAGGCGTGCTCCTGCGCTCCCAGTACGCCCCGACGATCGACAAGATCACGATCGCGCGCTACAGCCGCTGATGGGAGCTACCGAGTCAGCTGATCGGGCAGACTCGGTGCCTGGTAGCCGCTGGTGAGTGAGCACTTCCATCCGCTGGACCGATGCTCGAGTCCTGGGGTCAGACCGTGCCCTCACCGGTGGTCAGAGATCTTGATCACTGATGGGATGTCGTGCCCGCCCTAGAAGATCACTGAAAATCCTGTGTTCTGGCCCCGCCTCAGAGATGCGGGGCCAGACTCAGTTGGCATGCAGGGTGAGTGGACCGGCGAATCGATCGGGCCGGATGTATGGACCACCTGCCGGGACCTGATCCCGGCAGGGGTCACGTCCAGCGAAGTGGTGTATGAGTTGACCTTCGCGTGATCCTGTTTCTGCATGTCGAGCGGTGAGTGTCTGCGGGATTGGGTTCTGCTGCGGCGTGTCACCGACGAGGAGGCACATCCGGGTCTTGGCCGGAACGTCCAGCCCCATATAGCGGCGGGCCTCGGTCCACTCATCACTCTGCTCGGCCAAAACCGCACCGACAAGACGGACGATCGAGGGCCGCTGGGAGCCGGTCCCGGAGGCCGGTGGCCCGGACCACCGTACGGCCGGGCGTTCCCACCGGCCGTCCACGTGATCTTCTTCATATTCATCCGTTGCAGACTATCCAGAACGAGACTATATGACCGTGGTGGCGGATGTGGCGAACGAACCCTTCGCCACGACAGGGACCACGTGCCGCGGGCATGCCGGACGCAAGGGGAACGAGCGGGGAACAAAAGGGGAGCAGCGATGTCCTCTCGGTTCGTCTCAGCTTCCTTACAGGATCTTCCGCGTACATTGCGGGAACATGGCGAACACGCGGCGCGCCGCGGGGGTGCGGGGGCCGGGGGCGGCGGGGTGGCGTCGCGACTTCCGGTTGCTGCTCGCCGCGCGGGTCGTCTCCTCGGCGGGAACCGGCTTCGGGCCGGTCGCGCTCGCGTTCGGCGTCCTCGGCCTGCCCGGGGCCGACACCGGCACGCTGTCGCTGATCGTGGCCTGCCAGACGGTTCCCCATCTGCTCCTGGTCCTCCTCGGCGGCGTGCTGGCCGATCGCCTCCCGAGGACCGTCCTGCTGGCCGCCGCGGAGGTGACCGCCGGGCTCGCGTGGGGCGGCATGGCGGTCATGGTGGGCACAGGCGCCGCGCCCGTCCCCCTTCTGTCGGCCTGCGCGGTCGTCGCCGGTGTGGCGGCCGCCCTGGTGGGACCGGCGTTGACCGGGATGGTGGTGCACGTCGTGCCCGCATCCGAGCGGCCCCGGGCGAACTCCGTGCTGCGGTCCGCCACGTACACGGCGCGGACCGCAGGACTCGTCGCCGCCGGTCCGACGGTGGCGTGGGCCGGTGCCGGCTGGGCGCTGGCCGTCGACGCCGCCACGTACCTGCTGGCGGCCGTGCTCCTCGCCGCGCTGCGGCCGGCCGTCCCGACCTCGGCTTCGACCTCGGTCTCGGTCTCGACCGAGACCCCGGGGTCCGGTCTCGCCGGGGAGCTCGCCGCGGGGTGGCGGGAGTTCACCGGCCGCCAGTGGCTGTGGGTCCTCGTCACGGGCTACTCGGTCGGCTACGCCGTCACCTCCGCCGTCACCGGGGTGCTCGGGCCGTCGGCCGCCCAGTCCTACCTGGGCGGGCCGCGGGCGTGGTCCGCGGTCCTCGCAGGTCAGGCCGTCGGCACCCTGGCCGGTGCGTTCGTCGCCCGCTGGGTACGGCCTCGTCGTCCCGCCCTCGTCGCGGCGCTGCTCCTGCCCGCCGGTGCCGTCCCCATCGCGTTGCTGGCGGCCGCGCTGCCCGCGCCGGTCGTGGTCGCCGGTGCGGTCGTCGCCGGTGTCGGCGGCGGCCTGCTGATGGTCCTCGCGGACACGGTCATCCAGCAGCACGTTCCCGCTCACGCGGTGTCGAGGGTGAGCGCCTACGACTGGTTCGGGTCGCTGGCGCTCGCTCCCGTGGCGGTGGTGGCGGCCGGTATCGGGGCGCGCGAGCTGGGTCTCCGGCCCACCCTCGCGGGGTGTGCCGTGCTCGTCTGCGCGGCCGCCGCGTTCACCGTCTGCGCGCCCCAGGTACGCACCCTGAGGTCGGCTCCCCCCGGACCCGAGCAGACGGGAGGCGGTCCGGCGACCGGCGGGCCGGCCGGTTGACGCGGTGTGGGCGACGCGGGCGGACCACCCCGGACGCCAAGGACATCCCGGGAAGGCCGGTGGCCCCCCTTGAACACAAGGACACCTACGACACCAAGAACATCCCGGACAGGCCGGAGACCGGGCGGCGCGGTCTCCCCGGTGAGGAGCGGCACGACACGGCCGCTAGTCGGGCCCGGCCAGCACCATCGTCCCCGGTCCCTGCGCGGCGCCGGGGCCGGCGACGACCGTGATCGTGTCCGCGTCGGCGGGACCGCCGCAGTGCGGGCACGTCACGGTGGGCGTGAACCGCTCGCCGCAGGAGTGGACCAGCAGGGCGGGTGGCCCGCCGGGCGGCGTGGACCAGCGATCACCCCAGGCCATCAGTGTGATCAGCGCGGGCACGATGTCGCGCCCCGCCTCGGTCAGGTGGTACTCGTGGCGGACCGGCCGTTCCTGGTAGGCCACTTTCTCCACCACGCCCGCCGCCTGCAGGCGGTCCAGGCGCTGGGTGAGCAGGTTCCGCGAGATCCCGAGGTCCTCGCTCAGCTGGTCGAAGCGGCGCAGCCCGAGGAACAGGTCCCGCAGGATCAGCGGCGTCCACGGCTCGGCCACCACGCCGACGGCCTGCGCGATCGAGCAGTGCATCTCCCCGAACCTGTTCATGACCCCAGCATAGTCAGTTGCTAAAGTGAACCCACTCAGTTCATTTTCAGGACTCACCGGAGGCTCCATGAACGCCATCACCCAGCGCTACCGCGAGGCCGGCGAGGCCAGGGACGTCGACGCCCTGATGTCGACGCTCGCCCCCACGGTGGTCTTCCGCTCCCCGCTCAGCGGCAGGGCCGGCTTCGCGGGGCACGCCGAGGTCCGCCGGCTCTTCGGTGTCGCCCTCGGAACTCTGCGGGACCTTCGCTATCACACCGACGTCGGCGACGACCGCACCCGCATGCTCGCCGCCACCGCCCGTCTCGGCCACCACGAGCTGGAGGAGGCCGCCCTGGTCCGTCTCGGCGACGACGGACTGATCGAGGAGGTCACCATGTGGGTCCGGCCGTTGCCCGCGCTCACCGCGCTGATGGCCGCGCTGGGACCCGGCCTGGCCAGGGCCTCGGGCAGGCCCGCGCTGGCCGCGTTCGTCGGCGCCTCGGTGAGGCCGCTGGCCTTCATGACCGACTTCGGCGACCGTACCCTGGTCCCCCTCGTCACCCCGAAGAGCGGCTGATCTCGGCCCGGAGGCCACCGACCTGCGCCCGGAAGGCCAAGGGTCTCCGCTCGGAAAGGCCACGATCTCCGCCCGGAAGGCCGAGGGTCTCAGCACGGAAGGCCGACGGTCTCAGCATGGAAGGTCACGGTCCCCGCCCGGAGGCCGCGGGTGACGACGTCACGCTCATCCGGTCGGTCACCGGGTCCCGGCGACGGGCGAGCCCGGTCGGCCGTGGTGGCTCGACCGGGCTCGTCGGGTGGAACGGATCAGGCGGAACGGATCAGGCGAGGTCGAACCGGTCGAGCTCCATGACCTTGGTCCAGGCCGCGACGAAGTCGTTCACGAACTTGTCGGAGGCGTCCTGGCTGGCGTAGACCTCGGCGAGGGCCCGCAGCTCGGAGTTGGAGCCGAAGACGAGGTCGACCGCGGTGGCGGTCCACTTCACCTCATCGGTGTTCACGTCCCGGATCTCGTACACGTGCTCCTCGGACTCCGACGCCTTCCACCGGGTGCCCGGGGAGAGCAGGTTGGTGAAGAAGTCGTTGGTGAGCACGCCGGGCCGGTCGGTGAGGACGCCGTGCCGGCTGCCGCCGAAGTTGGCCCCGAGGGAGCGCAGGCCGCCCAGGAGGACGGTCATCTGGGGCGGGGTCAGGTTGAGCATGTAGGCACGGTCGACGAGCAGCGTCTCCGGCTGGATCTTCACGCCGTCGGCCAGGTAGTTGCGGAACCCGTCGGCGCGGGGCTCCAGGACCTGGAAGGACTCGACGTCGGTCTGCTCCTGGGTGGCGTCGGTGCGACCCGGGCGGAACGGCACCGTCACCGTCACGCCGGCGTCGCGCGCCGCCTTCTCGACGGCGGCCGAGCCGGCCAGCACGATCAGGTCGGCGAGCGAGATCTTCGCGCCGCCGGCCTCGTTGAACTCGCGCTGGATGCCCTCGAGGGTGTCCAGGACCTTTCCGAGCTGCTCGGGCTGGTTGACCTCCCAGTTCCGCTGCGGCTCCAGGCGGATCCTGGCGCCGTTGGCGCCGCCGCGCTTGTCGGTGGACCGGAAGGTCGCGGCGGAGGCCCAGGCGGTGGAGACCAGCTGGGCGGTCGTGAGACCGGACTCCAGGACCTTGGCCTTCAGGGCGGCGATGTCGTCGTCACCCACCAGCTCGTGGTCGACGGCCGGCACCGGGTCCTGCCACAGCTGGGGCTCGGGGACCCACGGTCCGCGGAAGCGGCTGACCGGACCCATGTCGCGGTGCAGCAGCTTGTACCAGGCCTTGGCGAAGGCCAGCGCGAACTCGTCGGGGTTCTCCAGGAAGCGGCGGGAGATCTTCTCGTACGCCGGGTCGACGCGCAGCGACAGGTCGGTCGTGAGCATCGTCGGCTTGTGCTTCTTCGACGGGTCGTGGGCGTCGGGGATGATCGCCTCGGCGTCCTTCGCGACCCACTGCTTCGCGCCGGCGGGGCTCGTGGTGAGCTCCCACTCGTGGCCGAAGAGGATCTCGAAGAAACGGTTGCTCCACTGCGTCGGCCGGTCGGTCCACGTCACCTCGAGACCGCTGGTGATCGTGTCCTTGCCCTTGCCGGTGCCGTAGGTGCTCAGCCAGCCCAGCCCCTGCGTCTCCAGCGGCGCGGCCTCGGGCTCCGGCCCCACGTGGCCGTCCGCGGGCCCGGCGCCGTGGGTCTTGCCGAACGTGTGGCCGCCGGCGATGAGGGCGACGGTCTCCTCGTCGTTCATCGCCATCCGCTTGAAGGTCTCGCGGATGAAGTACGCCGCCGCGAGCGGGTCCGCGCTGCCGCGGGGCCCTTCCGGGTTGACGTAGATGAGGCCCATCTCGGCCGCGCCGACGTCCGGCGCCATCTCGTTGTCGGCGACGTAGCGCTCGTCACCCAGCCAGGCGTCCTCCGGGCCCCAGAAGATCTCCTCCGGCTCCCAGATGTCCTCGCGGCCGAAACCGAAGCCGAAGGTCTTGAAGCCCATGGACTCCAGGGCGACGTTGCCGGCCAGTACGAGCAGGTCGGCCCAGGAGATCTTCTGGCCGTACTTCTGCTTGACCGGCCACAGCAGCCGGCGGGCCTTGTCGAGGTTGGCGTTGTCGGGCCAGCTGTTGAGCGGCGCGAAACGCTGGGAGCCGTCACCGGCACCGCCGCGACCGTCGTGGATGCGGTAGGTGCCCGCGGCGTGCCAGCTCATCCGGATCATCAGGCCGCCGTAGTGGCCGAAGTCGGCCGGCCACCAGTCCTGCGAGGTGGTGAGAACCTCGGCGATGTCCCGCTTGAGGGCCTCGACGTCGAGCTTCTCGAGCTCCTTGGCGTAGTCGAAGTCCTCCCCCAGCGGGGTGCTCTTGGAGGAGTGCGAGCGCAGGATCGACAGGTCGAGCTGGTTGGGCCACCAGTCCCGGTTCGTGTGCGGGCGACCGCCGGTCTTCGGGGTCGGCGAGTCGATGGCCGGGTTCTCGCTCTCGCTGCCGTGCGCGGTCACGGAGTCGTGCGCGACCGGGCAACCGCCTGCTGCACCCCCGCTCTTCGGGTCGAAGCCGGTCGCGTCGTTGTTCTCGGTCATGAAAATCCTTCCGGATCAGCTGGCGGTGGAACAGTTGAGGCACACGCCCCAGTAGATGATCTCGGCCTCGTCGATCACGAAGCCGTGATCGTCGGACGCGGTCAGGCAGGGCGCCTCACCGACCGCACAGTCGACGTCGGCGACGACACCGCACGATCGGCACACGATGTGGTGGTGATTGTCGCCGACCCGCCCCTCGAACAGGGCCGGACTGCCCGGCGGTTCTATACGGCGGACGAGTCCCGCGGTGGTGAGCGCGTGGAGGCCTTCGTACACGGCCTGGAGGGACACCTGGCCGATACGATCACGGACTCCGGAGGTGAGCGCCTCGACACCGAGATGGTCACCGTTTCGGACGGTTTCGAGCAGCGCGACACGGGCCGCAGTCACCCGTAGGCCGGCACCTCGCAGCTCCTCGGCGATGGTCGGGGGCTGGGATGCGGTCATGACTCCAATATACCCCCACAAACATGAACAATTTAAGATATTGAGTGATTCAAGTCTTGGGAGTTCCCTGGACGTCCGGCCGACCGCCCGGGGACGTCCGGCCGACCGCCCGGGGCCGTCCGGGGCGATCGGTGCTGCAGTGGGGCACGGCGCGCATGCCCGGGATCTCCGAGGCCACGGTCCCGAGGCCCGGGATCCGTGCCCCGCGCGTCGGGAAGCGCGGGGGCTCAGGACCGGCCGCAGGTCGCCGGACAGAAGCCGGCCTCGGGGTGCCTCGGCGACGGCCCGTCCAGAAGGGGCTGTGGCCGTGATCCCAGGTGCCGGTCGAGGAAGGCCGCCACGTAGGTGCGGGTGAGCTCAGAGCCACGGGCCGCGGGCAGCATGCCGGGGAGGGGTTCGAGGCCGAGGACGCCCGCCAGCAGGGGGATGTCGGTGAAGGACTGGTGTTCGGCGCCCGACAGCACGAGCCAGCGCTTCCAGCCGGTCAGCAGCCTCCAGTCGCGGTCCCAGGAGGTGTCGCGACCGCCCGGGACGTGCTCGCGCGATCCCAGGAACATGAACGGCCGGGAGAGACCGCCCTTGGGGATGCGGGCGTAGGTGGTGCCGTCCATATTGATCCCGGCGCGTACGCGCGGGTCTTCGATCATGGCCGCCACGGTCGCGGCCCCGCCGATCGACTGGCCCGCCATCGCGATCCTTCTCCGGTCGATCAGGCCGGAATGACCCCACGTGGAGGTCAGCCGGTCGAGGACGAAGGAGACGTCGGCGGCCCGGCCCCGGACCAACCCGGCGCCGAAACCGGGGTCGGTGCTGCTGTCGCAGGCGAGACATTCGGCGACCCGGCCGCCGGACAGGGTGGTGGCGTGGCTCTCGTGGGTGTGGTCGATCCCGGCGACGACGTACCCGCGGCCGGCCAGGTCCTCGGCCAGGGAGGTGAGGGTGCTCACCGGCTTGGTGAAGCCCGGGGAGAGCACCACCAGCGGCAGCCCGCGCCCGGAGGGGGCGGCGTCCTCGACGGCGTTGGTCCGGGTCCTGCTCAGCGTGCCGGACGGCGCGGTCGAGGTCCCGGAGCCCTTCAGGAGGAGTTCCGCCTCCTTGGCCGTCATGTAGGGCGCGCGCCGCCCGTGACGCCGCCCGGCCGGATACCACAGGGTGACCTTGAGCTCCCTGGCGTCCGCGTCGGGGTTCCAGGGGTCGGGGCGGGAGGTGTCGGTCAGGTGCAGGACGGTGGTGCCGACCGGATGGGGGCCGGTGGGGGCGGGCAGCGTCACGGGACCGGGCGGTTCGGCTCGCGGCGCGTCGGAGCGGGGCGGTGCGGGCGCGGAGCAGGCGGACGCGGCCAGGACGGCCAGTCCCGCGAACAGGGTCGAAAGTCTTCTCATGGCGAGGTCCCTCACGTGCGCAGCAGGGTCAGGGCCTTGGCCAGTGCGGGGTCGCGTCCGGCGGCCGCGTCCTTGGGGGTGAGGGGCACGCGGTGGTCGGGCGGCACGCCGATCCGGTCGATCACCTCGCGGTTCGGCCCGAGGTGGTGCCTGGCGGGAAGGTGCAGGAAGGTGTTGTCGGCGAGCAGGTACGTCCGTGCCGGGCCGGAGATCACGCCGGCGGTCCTGGTGCCGACCAGCGGGGCGATGCGCAGGTCCTTGATCGCGGAGCTGAAGTGCTCGCACGCAGAGGCGCAGCCGCGGTCGACGAGCACCACCGACGGCAGGTGAAGCAGCTCGACGGTGTCGTCGGTCGGCGTGGCCTGGCAGGTGCCGTCGGCGGTGCACTGGTAGGCGGTGTTCGCGCCGTGGGCGAACGCGCTCAGCAGCCGGGTCGCCTCCACGGGACTGCCGCCGCCGTTGCCGCGCAGGTCCAGCACGACGCCGGACAGGGTCCGGCCGACGCGCAGCCTGGCGATCGCCCGCAGGACCCGGTTCGCTGAGTCGGGGGTGAACCCGGTCATCCGTACGTGGGCGACGCCGCCGTCATCGCCGTCGTCCAGCAGTTCCGATCGCACCACCCGCAGGTCGGCCGGATCCCGGGGGAAGAGGCCGGGTTCGAGCGTCACGGTCCAGCGGCGGCCGGTGGCCTGCCGCAGCAGCCGCAGCCGGACCGGCCGCGCCTCCGGGTACTCGGGGTGGAGGGCGGCGATGGCGGGGGTGGCCTTCGCGTCGACGAAGGGCGCGGAGCCGTTGATCGACTCGATGACGTCGCCCGGACGCAGGCCCGCGGCCCGCGCCGCGCCGCCCTGCACGCCGGTGACGAAGAGCGGGGGAAGGGCGGTACCGGGATCGGTGTCCGCCTGCGGGCCGGTGACGTTCGCCTGTAGGCCCAGGCCGTAGCCGTCGCCGTCGTAGTGGCCGGGCGGCCGCCTGTCCTGGCGCGTCCAGCGGGCGTGGTCGTCGCCGAGGGCGGCCACGAGCGCCCGCAGGGTGACGGCGGCCAGCCTGTCGCGCAGGTCGGGCACCCGATCGACGATCTTCCGGTAGGCGGTCTCGAAGGCGGCCCAGTCGGCTCCGCGGTCGCCGGTCAGCGCGGGCATGACCGCCTCGGGCATGTCGCGCCCGTAGCGGTCGAGCTCCCGCGTCAGGGCGGCGAATCCGGCGGTCAGCAGCGAGCGGGCGTCCAGCGTCGCACCGCTGTAGTACCTGCCGAGAATGCAGAGGTACGCCTGCTCGACGACGTCGATCGTGGTGGCCTTCTCCGCCTCGACGGGACCCGAGGGCGGCGCGCAGACCGTACCGGCCGCCGTGCCCGCCTGGACGCGCGGCGGCTCCGGCGTGGTGCAGGCCGCCGCAAGAAGGAGGGCGAGCCCGCAGGCCGCGGTCCTGATGAGGGTCATGACAGGCGTCTCCGGATCCACCAGAAGGACGACCAGGCGAGACCGAGGGTGAGCAGGGCGTAGATCCCGGTCTCGATCCACTGGAAGGGCCAGAACCGCTCCAGGGGCTGGTAGCTCGCCCGTTGCCGGTAGCCGAGCCGGTTGATCTCGGCCACGCATCCCCCCGCGGGGAGTCCCTGCGGTGAGCAGGGTCCCGACGTCGTGGAGACCGGGACGGCCCGCACGATCGTCGACGACGGTCCCGAGCTCCCGTCCCCGCCGGAGATCGTCCGTCCGGACGGATCGACCAGCCTGCTGGACAGCACCCAGGCGCCCGCGTGGCCGGGAACGGCGGACGTCCTCAGGAAGATCTGCAGGGATCCGCCTTCCGGCGCGCCGAGACCGTCCATGTTCTCCCGGTTGATCTCGAAGGTGCCGGTGACCGGGGGCATCAGCTGGGGGCGGACCAGCAGCGGCACGGCGAGCTGGATCACGGCGAAGACGGCCAGGGTCAGGGCCATGGCCGGCAGCGTGCGGCGCACCAGCATGCCCACGGTCACCCCCAGCACGAAGGCGAAGGCCGCGTACCCCATCGGGGCGATGCCGCGCGCGCCGAACACCAGCGGGGCCATCATCGCCAGCTCCGGCACGGCCGACCTGTCCAGCGGATCGGACCACCAGGTCACCACCAGACCGCACGCACCGGCGGCGATCACGGCCGCCAGGCCGATGAGCCCGAGCTTGACCGCCAGCCAGCGGCCGCGGGTGACGCTCTGGTTCCACACCAGCAGGTGCGTGCCCGCCTCCAGCTCACGGGTGACCAGCGGAGCCCCCCAGAACAGCCCGATCAACGCCGGCAGGACCAGCACGACGAGGGTGAGGGCCAGGAAGGGGATGTCGTACTCGCCGAAGAACCGGTCGAAGAAGTCGTGGCAGGTGCCGTCCGGGGTGCAGTCGGCGACCCCGGCGGCGTAGGCGGAGGCCAGGTCCGGGCCGGTCAGGGTCAGGACGGTGGCGAGGACGACGAGGACGGCGGCCGTCATCGCGGCCGAGCCGCGGAACTGGCGCCAGGTCAGCCAGATCATCGCCGCACCTCCGTGGCGGCCGGCCGGTTCTCCGTGGGCCGCTCGTCCATGTAGGCCAGGACGAGGTCCTCCAGGCCGAGCGGGGCGACCGTCCAGGCGGGGTCGTGGATCGGGGAGTCGGTACGGACCACGTACGTGCTCTGCCGGTCGGTGTGGCGCGCGGAGATCACGTACTGGTCGGCGGGCAGGCGGTCGGGGTCGCGGCGCGGGCCGGTGAGCCGGTGGTGGGTGCCCAGCAGCCCGTCGACCTCCCCGGCCACCCGGACGTGGGAGTCGACGAGGACGACCAGGAAGTCGCAGACCCGTTCCAGGTCGGAGATCAGGTGGGAGGAGAGCACGACGCTGAGCCGGTGCTCGGCGACGGCCTCCGTCAGCCCCTGCATGAACTCGCGGCGGGCCAGCGGGTCGAGCGAGGCGACGGGCTCGTCCAGGATCAGCAGCTCGGGCCGCTTGGCCAGGCCCAGGGTGAGGGCGAGCTGGGCGCGCCGGCCACCCGACAACCGGCCCGCCCGATGAGCGGGATCGAGGCCGAGCCGCGCGATCCGGTCCCGCGCCAGGGCCTGGTCCCAGCCGGGGTTGAGCCGGGCCCCCAGCCGCAGGTGCTCGGCCACGGTCAGCGCCGGGTAGAGGGGGGTGTCCTGGGCGACGAAGCCGACCCGAGCCAGCTGCGCGGGAGTGCTCCCCGGACGGCCGCCGAGCACGCTGATGCCGCCCGCCGTCGGCTCCAGCTGGCCGCTCGCGAGCTTCAGCAGCGTGGTCTTGCCGGCCCCGTTGGGCCCCACCAGGCCGACGACGCGACCCGCCGGGATGTCGACGGTGCACTCGCTCAGCGCCCAGCGCCTGCCGTACCTCTTGCCCAGTGCCCGGGCCTCCACAACAGCGGTCACGCTATGTCCTCCTGAGCGGTGGTCCGAAAGGTGGTCGTGAACAGCGCCGCGTGCCTTCGGTGGATCGTGGTTCCGAAGCGGCGTGACGGTGGGAACGAAACTAGGCACCGCCCCCGCCGGTGCGCGTCGGCCGTCCTGCCGAGATCGCGTACCTCCCGGGGACCAGGGGCCGCCGGGTCATCCCTGCGATGTACTCCCCGAGACCACGGGCCCCGTCACGACGGCCGATGTGGGAGAGGCGGGCAGGCGTGACAATGTGCCGGTGGAGACCGATGAGCGACCGGCCGGACGACCGGCGTGGTGGCGGCACCTGCTGGACCCGGACGGCCGGACGGACGAGGACCGCCCGGACCGGCGCGACGCCCGGGACACGCCGGGGCCGGGTGGCGACGGCCCCCCGGGACCGTCGCGCCGGGCCCTCACCGCCGACGTGGTGGTCGCGCTCGTCCTGACGGCCGTCGCGGTGACCGTGTCGGTGAGATATCCGGTGACCGGTCCCGCCACGGACCAGCCCGAGGTGATCGAGTACCTGCGGCTCCGGCCCACCGCCTCCCCCCTGCCACCGACGGCCGACCTCCCCTCGATGCCCGACCTGCCGTCGATGCCCGACCTGCCACCGATGGCCGACATGCCGTCGATCCCGGATTCCCCGTCCGAAGGTCCGTCCCCGTCCTCCGGTGAGCCGTCCGGCATCGTGCCCGCCTGGCTCCTGTCCCACGTCCTGCCCGTGTTCCTCGTGGCGCTGACGGCGTTGCCGCTGGCGGTGCGGCGCCGGTACCCGCTCGTCACCTTCTGGGTGGTGCTGGCCGCGGCGCTGGCCACGTACCGGGTCGCGACCTGGATCACCGTTCTGACCTGCGCCGTCGCCGCGTACGGTGCCGTCGTCCACGGCCGTAACCGGTTCCTGGCGATGGGGGGCCTCGTGCTCGCGGCCGGGCTCGCCGGGGGCGCCTTCCGGGACGTCGCGCCCGGGCTGCCGGACTGGATGGTGCCGTTCGCCGTCCTGCTGGGCGTCGGCGTCTTCGGGAGCTTCGTCCGTTCCTGGCGGCGGCAGCTAGGGGCCGGCCGGCGTCGGCTCGCCGAGCTGCGGCGGGAGCAGGAGAACGCCACGCGCAGGGCCGTCGCGGAGGAGCGCTCCCGGATCGCCGCCGAACTCCACGACGTGGTGACCCACAATGTCAGCGTGATGGTGATCCAGGCCGGCGCGGCCCGCAAGGTCATGGACATGGAACCGGAGCAGTCGAAACAGGCCCTGCTCGCGATCGAGTCCGGCGGCCGGGCCGCCATGGCCGAACTGCGCAACGTCATGGGCCTGCTCGCGGGGCCGGGCGGCGAGCGCCTCGACGGGCCCTCCGGCGGGTCCTCCGACGGGCTCTCCGACGGGCTCGAACCCCAGCCCGGGCTCGACCGGCTCGACGCCCTGGTGGAACGGGTCCGCGCCGCCGGCGTGCCGGTGAGCGTCGAGGTGTCGCCGATCGGGCCGCTTCCTCCCGGGATCGACCTCGCCGCCTACCGCGTCGTGCAGGAGGCCCTCACCAACACGATCAAGCACGCGGCCGGGGCCGCCGCGTTCGTGACGATCGGTCATGACGGCGACCGGCTGGAGATCGAGGTGACCGACACCGGCGGGACACCGAGCGCCGGACCGCGGACCGGCGGCGGCAGGGGGCTGATCGGGCTGCGCGAGCGGCTCGCCGTCTACGGCGGGACCCTGGACGCGGGGCCGACGGCCGGGGGCGGATTCCGGATCAGGGCCCGTATCCCGTGGAGGGCGACATGACCGAGCGGTTGCGCGCCGTCATCGCCGACGACCAGGCACTGGTACGCACGGGATTCCGCATGATCCTCGCCGCCGACGGCATCGACGTGACGGCCGAGGCCGCCGACGGGGAGGAGGCCGTCGCCGCGGTCCGCCGTACCAGGCCCGACGTCGTGCTCATGGACGTCCGGATGCCGAGGATGGACGGCCTCGAGGCCACCCGGCGGATCCTCGCGGACGGCGCCGAGGGCACCCGCGTGCTGATCCTGACCACCTACGACCTCGACCACTACGTGTACGCCGCGCTCGCCGCGGGGGCGAGCGGGTTCCTGCTCAAGGACGTCACCCCCGAGCACCTGGTGGCCGCGGTACGCCTGGTGCGCTCCGGCGACGCCCTGCTCGCGCCCACCATCACCCGCCGCCTGGTCGAACGTTTCGCCCGCCACGACACCGTACGGCCGGACCTGCACCGTGACCTGTCCCGGCTGACGCCCCGGGAGGTGGACGTCCTGCGCCTGCTCGCCACCGGCCTGAGCAATGCCGAGCTCGCCGACCGGCTGACCCTCAGCATGGCCACGGTGAAGACCCACGTCGCGCGCATCCTGTCCAAGCTCGGCCTGCGCGACCGTGTCCAGGCCGTGGTGGTCGCCTACGAGACCGGCCTGATCTCCCCCGGCGGCTTCCCTCAGGAGCCGGGCCGGGCCCGCGGACCGGCGGATCGCTGACGGCGTCCGGGCGGTAGTTCGCCCACCGGCGCGACGGTGTGCGTCCCGCCGCCCGTGCAGCGCCACACGACGGCCCCGTCCCCCGGTTCGGCGCGCAGGCCCCGGTCGTGCACCGGGCAGACCGGCCACGTCCTCCAGAGGACCTCCATGACCACCTCCTGGGTGGCGTCGGCCACGGACCCCAGCCCCCCGTTCCGCGATCCGAGGCCGTTTCCCTGGCAGACGCCCCGGAACTCCACCCATGCCAGGCCCACGCCGTCCCAGTCGGGAAGGATCATCCGAAGCTTCCCGGTGATCCCTGCGGCGCGCACGTCGCGCTCCACGATCCTCAGCGCCTCCTCCAGCGGCGCCGGCAGGCCCGGATCCAGCGCGAAGGACGGCTCGAAGCCGACGTCGCCGAGAAGGGCCTCACCCAGCCGGGCCAGATCGGCGGCCGTCAGCTCGGCGGCGGGACGTTCGAGGAGCTCCCGCGTGACAGCGGTGGACACGCCCTGCTCCTCCACCAGGCAGGCCAGCTCGATGAGAGGCCCGGCGTCGAGCCCACCGTCGCGCAACCCCGTGTGGACGCGGGCGCCCAGCTCGTCGACGATCCGCCTGAGCTCGTCGTCCTGCTCGTAGGGATGCATGCCGCAGTGTCTCCCGCCCCCCATGTCCCGGCAAGCGGGATTCCGGGCCCGGATTCCAGGCGCCGCCTCATGACCTGCGCGCACCGTGGTCTTCGGAACGGCGGGGCGGTGAAGGCGTACGAAACATGAACTTCGGTGGGATGTGTGATCGTGGCGGGCTGCACTACATTGCCTGCCATGGTGCTCGCCGGCATTCCCAGCCCCTCCGAAGGAGTCTGGCATCTGGGGCCTCTGCCCATTCGCGGTTACACCATCTGCATCATGCTCGGGGTCGTGGTGGCCGTCGCCGTCGCCGATCGCCGCTGGCGGAATCGCGGTGGGGCACCGGGCACCATGCTGGACCTGGCGACGTGGGGAATTCCGTTCGGCCTCGTGGGCGCGCGGCTGTACCACGTCATCACCGACTGGCAGCTGTACTTCGGGCCCGGCGCCCCCCACCGGCCGATCGACGCGGTCCTGGTCTGGAGCGACTCCGGACCGGGCTGGCGCGGTCTGAGCATCTGGGGCGCCATCGCCCTGGGCGCGGTGGGCGTGTGGATCGGCTGCCGCCGCCGGGGCATCGCGGTGAGCGCGGTCGCCGACGCCGTGGCCCCGGCCGTCGCCATCGGCCGGTGGTGCAACTACTTCAACCAGGAGCTGTTCGGCGGCCCGACCGACCTGCCCTGGGGGCTGGAGATCGACGCGGGCCGTCCGGGAACCGTGCCGGGCGTCACCACCTACCACCCCACGTTCCTGTACGAGTCGCTGTGGAGCCTGGGCCTGGCGCTGGCACTGATCTGGATCGGCGGCCGCTTCGCGCTGCGGCACGGACGGCTCTTCGCCCTGTACGTGGCGGGCTACACCGCGGGCCGGTTCTGGATCGAGGGCATGCGCGTCGACCCGGCCAACGAGATCCTCGGGATGCGGCTGAACCAGTGGACGTCGGTCGCCCTGTTCCTGGGCGCGCTGGCCTACGTGTACCTGACCCGGAACAAGAGATCCGAGGAGTCCCTGGGCGACGAACGGGTTCTCACCGGGGTGAAGTGAACCCCGGCCGTCCGGGGGCCTGTCGAAGCACTCCCGCAGGACCGTGCGATGCGCCGGGCGGGGACACGGCGGGTCCGCGCTCTCCCAGCGGCGGATCCGCCGGGCGCTGAACCGTACGTCACGCGGCAGCCTGCCGTCCCTCCGCATCGCCCCGGCCGGGTCCGAGGGCTTCTCCGCCGATCCTTCCCGGGTGAGGTGAACGTCCCGCCCGCCGTCGCCGGCGTCATCACGCTGGGAACCTTGTGGTGGGAGACGATGTGGAACCTGTCCGCGGCCGTGCGTACCGGCAGGCCGTCCCTGCCGTCCCCCTACCGGTCAGGGTACGACTACCTGGCGGACGACCCCGGCGCCCAGCACCTGTTCGACCGGTTCATGACCCACCGCAGCGCCCCGATCGCCGAACGGCTCGGCGCCTGGGCCACCCCGGAGAACGTCCCCGACGGGAGCGTCGTCGTCACCGTCCCCGTCTGAGCCCGTTCCGGCGTCCCCGTCCCGCACCTCGGCCCCGGCGTTCACGGGATCACCACCGTATCGCCGGGTCCGGGGACCGGGGCGGGCGCGGCCGGCACCGGATCCCCCTGGAGCGGCGGTCGCCGCCCGGGCCTCGTACGTCATCGCGTCCTGTCGTCCAGGTGGACGCGGACGGGGAGCGACTCCCAGGCCCGCAGGGTGTTGTTGTGGTGGCGCCGGGGTGTCCCGGCGAGCTCGAAGCGGTCGACGCGGCGCGTCAGGGCGGCCAGCAGCGCCTCGGCCTCCAGGCGGGCGACGTGCTGGCCGACGCACTGGTGCAGGCCCATGCCGAAGCCGACGTGCCCGGAGGGGTCGCGGGACAGGTCGAAGGCGTCGGGGTCGTCCCAGCGGCGCGGGTCGCGGTTGGCCGCGGCGAGGAACAACAGGACCTTCCTGCCCTCGGGGACGACCGCGCCGCCGATCCGGACGTCGCGGTCGGCGGTGCGGAAGAAGGTCTGCACGGGCGACTGCCAGCGCACGGCCTCGTCGAACGCGACCCGTGCCAGGCCGGGGTCCTCGCGCAGCCGCCTCCACTGGCCGGGGTGGACGGCGAAGGCGTACAGCACGGCGGCCAGGCCGTGCACGGTGGTGTCGACCCCGGCCGACAGCAGGGAGCGCACCACCAGCGGGGCCTGCTCGGGGGTGATGTCGCCGCGGTCGGCCGCCGCCCAGATCCGCGCGCCGAACCCGCCGGGCGCCAGCACCTCACGGCGGCACCGGTCGTTCACCCAGGCCGACAGCTCCCCCACCCGGGCGTCGCCCCTGGCCACCAGGTCGTTGGCCGGGCCGAAGGCGTTGAAGAGGTGGTCCCCGTAGGGCAGCAGGTTCTCCCGGCCCTCGCGGGGGATGCCGACCGCGTCGGGGAACACCCGCAGCGGGAAGGCCTCGGCCAGCGACGTGACCGCGTCGAACTCGCGCTCGGCCAGCACCCGGTCCACCAGGTCCTCGGCCTCGGCGAACCAGCGCTCGCGCAGCCCGCGCAGTGCCCGCGGTCCCAGGATCCGGGTCAGGACGGCGCGCGGGGCGTCGTGCCGGGGCGGGTCGGCCTCCAGCAGCAGGCTGGGCGGGCGCCACGGCCTCTCCCGGCGGAAGTTGCTCAGCCCCACCCCGGCTCCGGAGGGGAGGTTCTGCCAGTCGGCCAGCGCGGCGTGCACGTGCTCGTGACGGGCCAGCGCGTAGACGTCGTAGCGGGGCAGGCGGACCACGGGACCGGCCGCGAGCAGGGCGGCGTGCAGGGGTGCGGGGTCCTCCAGCACCTCGTGGGCGAAGGGGTCGGCGTCGAGCACGGGCAGCGTGGGTGACGCGGGTGGCGCGGGTGACGCGGGTGGCGCGGGTGACGCGGGTGGCACGGGTGGCGCGGTCATGGCGGGATCCTTCACAGGTCTAGGACGAGGCGGTCGGAGCGGGATCGGGAGACGCAGACGAGCATGCGGTCCCCGGCCGCCCGCTCGGCGTCGTCCAGCAGCGCGTCCCGGTGGTCCGGTTCGCCCTCCAGCACGTCGGTCTCGCAGGTGCCGCACAGGCCCTGCCGGCAGGAGGACAGCACGCCGGCCCCGGCGTCGTTGATCGCCTGCAGGACGGACCGGCCGGGCGTGACCGTCACCGACACCCCCGAGCGGCGCAGCACGACCTCGAAGGGCTCGTCGCGGGCGGGCGCGGCCGGCTCCCCGGTCACGAACCGTTCGGTGCGCAGCGACCCGGCGGGCCAGGCCGCTGCGCGCCGTTCCAGGGCCTCCAGCAGTCCGGCGGGTCCGCAGCAGTAGACCCTGGTGCCCGGCGGCGGCCGGTCGGGCAGGACGAGCGGGCCGCGCTCGTCCTGCGGGACGACCGTGACCCTGTCGCCGTAGCGGGCGAGCTCGCCGGTGAACGCCATCGACGCCCGGGCCCGCCCGCCGTACAGCAGGTGCCAGTCCGCGTCCAGCAGCTCGGCCTGGTGGACCATGGGCAGCAGCGGCGTGATGCCGATGCCTCCGGCGACGAACAGGTACCGCTCGGACGGCACGAGGGGGAAGGCGTTGCGCGGCCCGCCGATCGCGACCGTGTCGCCCTCGGCCAGCACGTCGTGCACGTACGCCGATCCACCCCGCCCGTCCGGTTCGCGCAGCACGCCGATCCGGTAGGTGCGCGGGTCCCAGCGGTCGCCGCACAGCGAGTACTGGCGGGTCGTCCCGTCCGGCAGGACGAGGTCGATGTGCGCGCCGGGCGTCCAGTCCGGCAGCCGTCCGCCGTCCAGGCGCTCCAGGGTCAGGGCCACGACGCCGTCGGCCACCCGCGTCTTCGCGGCGACTCTCAGGTCCAGTGAGGTCATCGGTCCTCCTCGGCCGGGATCACGGAACGGGTTCCCGTACGGAACGGTGATGGGCGGTCTATTCGGCGGAGGCGGTGTTGAGCGGCGTCGTCGGGACGGTCAGGACCGTGGCGACGAGACCGGCCAGGACCAGCGACGCCACGCCGATGACGGCCAGCGACGCGCCGAACCCCCCGGTCGCCGCGATCAGCGCGCCGACGATCAGGGGCGACAGGAACTGCCCGAGGAACAGCGCGGCCGTCCACAGGCCGGTACCGCGGCCTCGCTGGGCGAACGGCAGCCTGTTGACCGCCCAGGTGACCAGGGTCGGCAGCAGCAGGCCGGTGGCGAAGCCGGTGAGCACGGCCCCCGCCACGATCACGGGGACGGCCTCGGTGGCGAAGATCAGGAGCAGGCCGAACCCGGCCAGGACGAACTCCACGACGAGCAGCGCCTTCGCCCCGTGGAAGGCGATCCTGGCGAACAGCCCGGCGCCGACGGCGGTCGCCAGCGACATCAGCGCGGTGATGCCGCCGATGACGGCGGTGTCGGTGACCCCCACACCGTCCAGGACGTAGGAGAGCTGGACGATCAGCGTGTAGAAGACGACGCCTCCGCCCACGGTGACCAGGCCGGGGAGGGCCAGGGCGCGCCAGGGCCATGGCCGCCGTGCCTCGCGTGCCGCGACGTCGGGCTGCCACAGCAGGAACGCCATGGGGATCGCGGCCGGCGCGGCGGCGCCGTACAGCCAGAAGGGCGTGCGCCAGTCGTCGGCTCCGAGGAGGCCGCCGAGCACGATGAAGGCGGTCGCGGCGATCGTGGTGACCAGGGTCTGCATGCCCAGGTAGCGGACGCGACGCGTGCCGGACCAGTAGTCGGCGATCAGGGTGGTGCAGCACGTCATGATGGCCGCCTCGCACACGCCGACCAGCATGCGGCTGACCAGGATGCCCTGGATCGAGTCCAGGTACAGGGGTGCGGTGCCGAAGACCGAGTAGGCGACCATGCCGGCGATCAGCAGCCGCTTGCGGTCGAACCTGTCGGTGACGGCTCCCGCGAAGGGCGCGCCCAGCGCGATGAACAGGGCGGGGACGGTCAGGATCACCGGGACCAGGACGTCGGCGCCCGGCGTGGTGGCGAAGTGCCGGCTCATCCGGGGCAGGACCGGTGACAGCAGGACGGCGCCGAGCACGGGCATGCAGCTGCCGACGAGCAGCAGGACGAGCTGGGGCAGTCCTGCCCGGCGGAGGGTGAGCGGCGGGGACATGGGGCCTCGCAGGGTGCGGGGATGTGGCACACATCACTGTGGGCACTGGACCCGGTACGCGGAAGACGGGATTTTCTGATAACCCCCATCCATCCCGTGGATCTCCCCGGGCGCCGTCACCGCGTGCGCGGCCAGGCCCGCCAGGTGACGGGCCCGGCCGCGCGTACGGGCACCGTGAGCGCCGCGGTCCCGGCGGCACCGTGCGAAGCGGCACGCGCGTCATCTAGCATCGTGCCGTGCTGGTCGTACTCGTCAACGGCCTTCCGGGCTCGGGGAAGACGACCCTGGCCAGGGATCTGGCCCGGGAGCTCGGGTTGCCGCTCTTCAGCAAGGACGGCATCAAGGAGACCCTCGCCGATGTCATCGGCGCCACCCCTCCCGAGGGGTACGGCTCGCGGCAGTGGAGCCGGATCCTGGGGGCCGCGGCCGCGGAGAGCCTGTGGACCCTGCTGTCGGACGCGGGCCGGGGCGCCGTCCTGGAGAGCCCCTGGCCGGCCGGTCTGCGGCCGGTGGTGATCTCCGGGCTGGACCGGGCGGGCGCCGGGGACGTCCACGAGGTGTGGTGCGAGGTCCCCCTCTCCGTCGCCCGGCGGCGGTACACGGAACGGATCGCCGACCGCCATGCCGTCCACCACGACGCGCACGTCGACGACGCGCAGTGGCGGGAATGGGCCAGGACGGCCGGGCCCCTGGGGCTGGGCCCGGTGTACCGGGTGGACACGACGGAGCCGGTGGACGTTCCCGGCCTGGTGGAACGGATCACCGGGCACTCCCGCGGCCCCGCCTCCGGCAGGGGTACCGCGGGTCCTTGAGGGGCGGCCGCGAGGGTCACGAGGCCGGCCCTGCGGGATCCCGGGAGGTGCTGTGGGCCTCGGCGCGCCCGGACGGGCGGTCACGGCCCGGTTCCCGTCACCGGTGGCCGGTCAGCCGTCGTCCAGGGTGAGCAGGCCGCGGGCGGAAGGCCACGGCGACGGCGGCCGCGCGGTCGTTGACGCCGAGCCTGGCGTAGATGTGCAGCACGTGGCTCTTGACCGTGGCCTCGCTGATGAAGGCGACGGCCCGCGCCGAGGCCAACGCGGAGCTCGTGAGGGAACGCCCGAGGAACCGGCCCGTCCCCGTGGCCTCTCGCTGACCCGGCCCGTTCCCGACCCCTTTCCGACCCGGCTCCCCGGCCCGCCTTCTCCCTGCAAGAACCGGGGCCGGGGCCGGGGGTGGGAGCCGGGGTCAGGGTCGGGGCCGGGGGTGGGAGCCGTACAGATTACTCGCCGGTAATGAGAATTGCACCGCCTTCTCATTCTCGGTGCCGGCCCATACGCTGCCGTCACTGAGGCGCTGCGGCCGGTGCCGTGCCCGGGACCGGAGCCCGGACGAGCCGTCGTCACGCACGCCGCCACGCCTCACACCCCCCGCCCCGAGCCCGTCCAAGGAGTGCGCGCATGTCGCGACGCCGCTCGACCCTGCTCGTCCACCTGCTGTCGGCCGTGACCGCCACGGCCCTGGCCACCACCGTCCTCGCCGGACCCGCCGAGGCCGCCCCGGCCGCGGCCTCCCTCGCCGCTCCCACCACGGCCTCCCTCGCGGCCCCCGCCACCGTCCGGGCCGGCGCGCCCGTGGCCACGACCGGGTTCCGGTTCGTCGACGTCCCCGGCGCCGACGTCACCCTCAAGGCCAACGTCATCGCCCCGGCCGCCGCCGGGCGGTACCCGGCCGTCATCCTCCCGTCCAGCTGGGGACTGAACGACCTGGAGTACCTGGCCCAGGCCAGAGCGCTGGCCGGACGCGGCTACGTCGTCGTCTCGTACACGCCCCGGGGGTGGTGGGCCTCCGGAGGGGAGATCGACACCGCCGGTCCCCGGGACATGGCCGACCTGTCCAGGGTCGTCGACTGGACGATCGCCCGGACCGCGGCCGACCCGGCCCGCATCGGCGCGGCCGGCATCTCCTACGGAGCCGGGCTCAGCCTGCTGGGCTCGGCGTTCGACCGGCGGATCCGGGCCGTCGCCGTGATGAGCGGCTGGACCGACCTGGTCCACTCCCTCTACGGCGACTCCACCCGCCACCGGCAGTCGTCCGGGCTGCTCCGGCTCTCCGCCGACCTGCTGGGCAACGCCGGTCCGGAGCTGACCGAAAGGCTCGGCGACTTCGCCGCGGGCCGCGACCTGGACGAGATCGTCGCGTGGGCGAACGTCCGCTCCCCGGCGACGTACCTCGACGCCATCAACGCCAACCGGCCCGCGGTGCTGATCGCGAACGCCTGGAACGACTCGTTCTTCCCGCCCAACCAGCTCGCGGACTTCTACGCGCGGCTGACCACCCCCAAGCGCCTGGAGCTGCGGCCCGGGGACCACGCGATCGCCGAGTTCACCGGCGTGCTGGGCCTGGAGAACGACGTCTGGACCAGCGTGTACCGCTGGTTCGACCAGCACCTGGCCGGCATCGACACGGGCATCGGCGGGGAGCCGCCGGTCCTGGTGAAGCCGCACAACGCCGCCCGCGAGGGGTACGCGGACTGGTCCGCGCTCACCTCCGCGACCCGGCGGTACGGACTGGGGCAGATCCGCAGGCTGGACCGCACCGGCCTGCTCGGCGGGGAGCCGCAGGCCGGCTGGAGCAAGAGCCTTCCCACCGACCTCGACACCACGGCGAACGGCGGCCAGGTGCTCGTCTCCAACGGCATCGCCGCGTTCACCGGCAGGCGCCCGCAGATCTGGCTGCCCACCGTGGACCGGGGCCGGGCCGGGGTGTGGGCGTCGGAACGGCCGTCCACGGCGCAGCGGATCCGCGGCATCCCGACACTGCACCTGGAGCTGGGCGACACCGCGGCCCGCGGCACCGTCATGGCGTACCTGTACGACCTCGACGCGCTCGGCAACGCCCAGCTCATCACCCATGCCCCGGTGAGCTGGCTGGGCACCGAGGGCGGCGACCGCGCCGTCGACGTCCGCCTGCCCGCGACCGCCTACGACCTTCCCGCGGGCCACTCCCTGACGCTGGCCGTCGACACCGTCGACCCGCTGTACTACGACGAGAACGCGCCGGGCGGCACGGTGACCGTCAAGGGCGGGTCCTACCTCGACGTCCCGCTGAAGTAGACGCCCGGCCCCGTCGCCGGCCCTGTCGCCGGCCCTGTCGCCGGCCCTGTCGCCGGCACCGCGCCCGCCACGGGCCGGCGCCGGCGTCGTGTCACGCCCTCGCGCTCCCGGTGGCCGGTGGCCGGGCCGGCTCCGGCGCGCGAGCCGCGCGGCCGTCGTCCCGGGCGTCCGTCCCGGGCGCGGGCGCGCCGCCGAGGAACAGCCCGTCCAGCATCAGCTCGATCGACCGGTGGGCGGCGGCCTGCGCCGTGGTGACGTCCCCGTCGCCCCGCAGGACGCCCTCCACCATGCCGAACAGCAGCGCCAGGTCGTGGGCGCGCAGGTCGCCGCGCACCTCGCGGCGTTCCTGGGCGCGCCGCAGCGGCCCGGTCAGCGCGACGACGATCCTGCGCTCGTACCGCTCCCGCGTGCCGGTGTCCATGCGGTACGCGAGCGTCACCAGCGAGCGCATCCTGACCTGCGCGTACAGCACCTGTCCGAGCAGGTCCCTGAAGGGCGGCCACGGTCCCGGGCCGCCGGCGCAGTCCTCCAGCCGTGACAGCTCGGACGCGATCACCGCGTCGGCGAGCGCGGTGCGGTCCGGGAAGTGGCGGTACAGCGTGGCCTGGCCGACGCCCGCCCGCCGGGCGATCTCCGGCATCAGGCCGGGCGACCCCGGGGCGCACATCATGTCCGCCGCGGCCTGGATGATCGCCAGCCGGTTCCGCCGGGCGTCCTGGCGACGCGGCCCCCGCGCACCGTAACCCATGACACGCTCCTCGACCACCGATGTTACCGACTGGTAAAGATGATGACACCGGCCCCGGGATACGGCCACCCTCTCGGGCCGGATCGGTATGCCGCGCACGCCCCGTCCCGGCCCGGCCCGGCTCCTCCCGTCCCGGCTCGTCGCGGCCGGTCCGCCGGGTCTCCGCGGGTCAGCGGGACGCCGCGGCGCCGACGCCGTAGATCGCGCTCAGCAGGGGCATGGTCAGGGCGGCCATCTCGGCCGGGGACCGCGGGCACCCGCGCTGGAGCCAGTCGGTGACCACGCCGATGAGCGCCCCGGCGGTGAACGCGGCGGGGACGTCGTGCGGGATCTCCGGCGACGACCCGTCGCGCTCGGGAAGGTCGCCACCGGCGAGGGCCTGGCGCACGCGGTCGTGGACGCCCGCGGTGACGCGGCGGCGGATGTGGTCGGTGACGCGCGCGCTGCCCTGCGGTCCCAGCAGGCCGCGGTAGAGCCCGGAGTGCTCGGCGAGGCTGGCGAAGAACGCCTCCAGCGACCGGCTCGCGTCCCGCGTCACGTCCACCGTGCCGGGACCGGGGCCGGGCAGGGACCCGATCAGGTCGTCGATCATCGCGGTGCAGGCGGCCTCGGCCAGCTCGTGGACGTCCCGGTAGTGGTCGTAGAAGGTCGAGCGGCTCACCCCGGCGCGTTCGGCGACGTCGGCGACGCTGATCCGGGACAGGTCCCGCTCCTCGACCAGCCGGATGAGCGCGCGTTCCAGGGCCGCCTGGGTGCGGCGCACCCGCCGGTCACCCGAGGGGGCGCCGCTCGCCCTGGTCGTGGCCACGTCCCTCACCCTACCTTCTCACTACATATGTAGGCTTTCCTACACCTGTCGGTTAACCTGACGGCAGGACGAGCCAGGGAAACGACGACATCCACCCCGTCCGTTCACGAGGAGACGCCGAATGAGTCCCAGCGAGCAGGTCCTGAGCTACCCGATCCTCGGTGACGCGGCCCTGGAGCCGCCCGCCGAGTGGGCGGAGCTGCGCCGGCGGTGCCCGGTCGCCCCCGTGACGCTGCCCAGCGGCGACCGGGCGACATTGCTGACCCGCCACGAGGACGTCAAGCGGGTGCTCGCCGACCCGCGCCTCACCCGCCAGCTCAACGCGCCCGACGCGGCCCGGCTGTCGGCGGACGGGGGCGGGGTCTTCAGCAGCGAGATGGCGCAGATCATCCCCGACGGGGGCGAGGAGCACCTGCACTGGCGGCGCCTGGTCGGCAGATGGTTCACCGCCAAGCGGATGACCGCCCTGCGGCCCGCGATGACGGAGATCGCCGACCGGCTCGTCGACGACATGGTCGCGCAGGGCCGGTCCGGCGACCTGCGGGCCGGGCTGGGCTTCCCGCTGCCGGTGTACGTCATCTGCGACATGCTCGGCGTGCCCGCGGCCGACCGGGACCGGTTCGCCTACTGGTCCGACACCCTGCTCAACCTCACCCGCTACGGCCAGGCCGAGATCGAGGCCGCCCAGGTCGAGTTCTTCGAGTACATGGCCGGCCACGTCGCCGCCAAGCGCGCCGAGCCGGGTGAGGACCTGCTGAGCGAGCTGATCGCGGTCGGCGGCCCCGAGGACGGCGGGCTGTCGGACACACAGATCCTGGTCACCGGCATGGCGCTGCTGGTCGCCGGGCACGAGACCACCGCCAACATGATCGGCAAGATGGTCTGCATGCTGCTGGCCGACCGCGGCCGGTGGGAGCGGCTGCTGGCCGACCCGTCGCTGGTGCGCACGGCGGTGGAGGAGTCCCTGCGGTTCGACGCCAACGCGGGCATCGGCCTGCCGCGGTACCTGCCCGAGGAGATCGAGGCCGGCGGGACGGTCCTGCCCCGCGGCACCACCCTGATCTGCAGCATGGCCGCGGCCAACCGCGACGAGGACGTCTTCGACGCCGCCGCCGAGATGGACCTCGGCCGCAGCCCGAACCCGCACCTGGCCTTCGGCACCGGCGCCCACTCCTGCCTGGGCCAGGCCCTGGCCCGTACCGAGCTGCAGGTCGTGCTGGAGGTGCTGCTGCGCAGGCTCCCCTCCCTGGAGCTGGACGTGCCCGCGCATGAGCTGGAGCGCGTGGAGGGCCTGGCCGTCGGCGGCCTGCGCACGGTCCCGGTCCGCTGGTGAGCGGGCACCGGCCGGGGCGTCGCGGACGTCACGCGCCGGGAAGCCGGGCCTCCAGGCCGTCGAGGAGGGCTTCGAGGCCGTACTCGAAGGTGCGGTCGGGGGCGGCGGCGTAGTCCAGGGCGGGCGGCGTCTCCAGGCGGGCGCGCAGCCGGGGGAACCCCATGGCGACCTCGCCCGCCCTGGCGACGGTGTCCTGGATCAGCGCCTCGGCGTCCGCGCCGTTCCGGCCGAGCCTTCGCCTCAGGGACACGGTGGCCGACGCGCCGAGGACGGCGCCCATGACGAAGGTGAAGACGGTGGCCGCGGCGCGGTCGGCCTGTGCGCCGGTGAAGCCGGCCGCCTCGTAGACGGCCAGGCTGTGGTCGTCGTGGCGCGCCTTGCCCGGCCCGTAGAACAGGTGGGAGCCGAAGGCCTGGACGAGCCACGGGTGCCGGGTGAGCATCGCGTGCAGGCCGGTCGCCATCGCCGTGGCCGCGGCGCGCCAGTCGGCCGCCCCGGGGTCGGGCAGCCCGATCTCGTCCCAGACGCGGTCGCCCGCGAGCAGGAGCAGGTCGTCCTTGTTCTTGACGTGCCAGTAGACCGCCGTCGCCGCGGCGCCGAGCCGCTTTCCCAGGGCGCGCATGTTCAGGCCGTCCAGGCCCTCCTCGTCGAGGAGCTCGATCGCGGTCCGGATGATCTGTTCCTTGGTCAGCGTGTCGCGCGGCATGCGCTCACGATAGGGCACCCGAACCGACTTGAACAAAGTTCAGGAAAGTTGTTGAACTTAGTTCAGGTGATGGGTTACGTTCTCCTTGAACTTAGTGCAAGCCGATCGCGGCGCCGCCGGGCGCCCGTTAGAGGAGACCTCTCGTGAACACTCTCATCGCCGTCATGCAGCTGCTCGTCGCCGCGGCCTTCCTGAGCATCCCGCTGGTGCGCCACCGCTACGGGGCCACCGCGACGGTCGGCGCGCAGGCGGAACTGGAGCGCCAGGGGGTACGGCCCACCGTCCTGGCCGAGAACGGGATGAGGTTCGACGCCGGTGGCCACGAGACGGCGATCCCGGCGACGGTCGCCGCGGTGATGACCGTGCTGGCCGGGCTCAACCTGGCCGGGAGCGGCCACGCCCCTCTGCTGAACGTGATCTTCCAGTCGATCGTCCTGGCCGGGAGCTGCCTCATCCTGTACAGCCAGGTGACGGCCACCCGGTCCGTACAGGCCGCCTTCCGGCGCAAGGGCGACCCGATGCTCGCCCGTATCGACGTCCCCGCCCTGCTCAAGGCGGCCGAGGACGGCTTCCCGGCCTGGACGTGGACCCTGCAGAAGGTTCGGCACGTCGTGGCGTTCGGCGCCTCGATCCTGGTGCTGGCCGCGGTGTTCGCCGCCTGACGGACGAGCACCCCGCTCCGCCGCCCTCGTCGCCCTTCCCCCGCTCCGCCCCAGCCGTCCCCGTCGCTCCCGCCGCACCGTCGCCGGTGCGGCCCACCCCTTCCTGGAGACCCACCGTGCCACCCTCCGTCGCCGCCGCCGTCACGCTGCAGCTCCTGCTCGCCGCGACCTTCGTCGTCATCCCGGTCACCGCCGGGATCACCGGGGCCAGGGCCCAGCGGGCGGCCGAGGCGGAGATGGCCGGGCAGGGACACCCGGCCACGCTGCTCGCCCGGCACGGGATCAGGTTCGAGGAGAGGCCCTGGGAGTTCGCGCTCGCCCTGGGCATCGCCGCCTGCCTGGCGATCCCGGCCTGGCTCAACCTCACCGCGAACGGGACCGGCCGCGTCCTGTCGTGGATCGTCGAACCGCTCGTCCTGCTCGCCGTCGGCTCCGTCACCGCCGGGCAGGTGTTCGCCGTCCGCTACACCGAGGCCGCGCTCGCCAGGTCCGGCGACCCCGCCGCGCGGGACGTCGACGCGCGAGCCGTGATCGCCGCAGCGAACACCGGATTCCCCTCCTGGCTGCGCCCCCTCGTCCTGGCGCGCTTCGCGCTCACGACCGTGGGCTCGCTCCTGGTCATCGTCCTGCTGGCGACACCCGAGGCCGGCGCGTACTTCCGCTGACCGGTGCACGCCCCTTCCGTGACCCACGTGACGCCATCGTGACGTCACCGCGCCCCGGCACTTCGGGTCCGCTTTTTCGCAGGTGAGAGCGACATGACATGCCCTCGTACGGAGAAGCGCGCCCTGCGGACGAGTGCGGCGACCGGCGTGACGCCAGAAAAAACCGTTCGCGACTTGAAATGGCGCCACCATGACGCCATAGTGGCGTCATGGACCTCACACCATATGTCGACACCCTCCGCCGCGATCTGGCGGTCGCCGCGGAGGCGGGTGGCCCGGACGCCCGCGCGCTCGCCGAACGTCTCGTCGCACCGCTCGAATCGTCCGTCCGGCTCGCGCTGCTGGAGGCCCTGTCGGCCGCCGCGGGAGAGATCACCCGCGACCTCGCACCGGGCTCGGTCGACGTACGGCTGCGCGGGCGCGACCTCGACTTCCTCGTGACCCCCCCGGCGGCCGACCGGGCTCCGGAGGAACCGCGGGCGAGCAGCCTCAGGAGCGCGCTGGCCGGCGCGGTGGAGGTCGCGATGGGCGTCCGGGCGCCCGTCCCGGAGGAACCGGCCGAGAGCGACGAGGGCGGCACGTCCCGGATCTCGCTCCGCGTCCCCGACCACCTCAAGCCGCGCATCGAGCGGGCGGCCGGGCGGGAGGGGCTCTCGATCAACGCCTGGCTCGTCCGCGCCGTGTCCGCGGCGCTCGAACCCGGTGACGCGGGCCGCCGCCCCGGCCAGGCCGACGATCCGGGAACCGGCCGGCACTACACCGGCTGGGTACGCTGACGCGATCCGCGCACCCCGCCGGCCCGTCCACGCCGGCCCGTCCCCGCTCATCGCCCGTCCCCGCCGCCGGGACACCCACCACCGTTCACCGTGAGGGCACCGCCATGCCGACTTTCGACACCCCGGAACCGATCCACGCCGTCATCGAGCTCATGACCGCCGACGTCCGGATCCACGCCGGCGACCGCACCGACACGGTCGTGGAGATACGCCCGAAGGACGGTCTCGACGACGCCGACGCACAGGGCGCCGAACAGATCCGGGTGGAGTACTCCCGGGGCCGGCTGCTGGTGAAGGCGCCCGCGCCCACGCTCCGCTCGTGGTTCCGGTGGAGCGGTTCGGTCGAGGTGACGGTCGAGCTGCCGGAGGGCTCCCGCGTCGACGCGAAGACCACCGGGGACTTCCACTGCGAGGGCCGCCTCGGGGACTCCCGGTTCGAGACGGCCGACGGCGACATCTGGCTCGACCGCACGGGCAGGCTGCGGCTGAACACCGCCGACGGCGACGTCACGGTGGTCCGGTCGGCCGGGCACACCGACGTCACCACGGCCAACGGCGAGATCCGGATCCACGAGATCGACGGCGCGGCGGTGATCAGGACCGCCAACGGCTCCATCACCCTCGGCGAGGTCACCGGCGACCTGCGGCTGAAGACGGCGTACGGGGACATCACCGTCGACCGCGCACTGGCGGGCGTCGACGCCAGGACCGCGACCGGCAACGTCCGGGTCGGCGAGGTGACGCGCGGCCCGATCGTCCTGGAGACCACCTCCGGCGAGATCGAGGCCGGCATCCGCGAGGGCACCGCCGTCCTGCTGGACGCGAGGACCGACCACGGCACCGTGAACGTCCTGCTGGACCCCAGCGACGGCCCCCGGCGCGGCGACGAGACCGCCCAGCTGCGCGCCCGCACCTCCGACGGCGACATCGTGATCCGCCGCACCCCCGGCTGACCTCCCCGTCGGGTCATCCGATCCACAGACTTCCGACACAGGAGAAGCCATGCCCCCCGCGATAACGGCCGAAGGCCTCGTCAAGAAGTACGGCGACGTGATCGCCCTCGACCGGCTGGACCTGTCCGTCCCCGAGGGCACGGTGTTCGGGCTGCTCGGGCCGAACGGCGCCGGCAAGACCACCACGGTGCGGATCCTGACCACGCTGCTGAGGCCGGACGCCGGCCGTGCCACGGTCGCGGGGTTCGACGTCGTCCGCGACGCCCAGCGGCTGCGTTCCCACATCGGGGTCTCCGGGCAGTACGCCGCCGTCGACGACCACCTCACCGGCGCCGAGAACCTGGAGATGGTGGGACGGCTCTACCACCTGGGCACCGGGCGCAGCAGGGAGCGCGCACGCGAGCTGCTGGAGCGCTTCGACCTGGCCGGGGCCGCGGACCGTCCCGTACAGGGCTACTCCGGTGGCATGCGGCGGCGGCTCGACCTGGCCGGGGCCCTGGTCGCCGACCCGCCGGTGCTGTTCCTCGACGAGCCCACCACCGGCCTGGACCCCCGGGCCCGCGCGGCGCTGTGGGACGTCCTGTCCGAGCTCGTCGCCGTCGGCACGACGCTGCTGCTCACCACCCAGTACATGGAGGAGGCCGACCGGCTGGCCGACCGGCTCGCGGTGATCGACCACGGCCGCGTCATCGCGCTCGGCACGCCCGACGAGCTCAAGGACCGGGTCGGCGGCGACCGGATCGCGCTGACCGTGACGCGCCCGGAGGACCTGGAGAACGCCCGGCGGACGCTGGCGCCCCTGGCCGTGGGAGAGACGCAGGTCGACGCCCCCGCGCTCCAGGTGATCGTCCCGGTGGCCCACGGCGCCGCGTCGCTCGCCGACGCCCTGACCAGGCTGGCCACGGAGCGCATCGCCGTGAAGGACGCCGGCCTGCGGCGGCCGACCCTCGACGACGTGTTCCTGACCCTCACCGGACACGAGACGACGCAGAACGCGAAGGAGCACGGCCGATGAACGTCCTGCAGGTGGCGATCGCCGACGGAATGACGATCACCAAGCGCAACGCGCTCAGGGTCAAACGCGCCCCCGACCAGCTCGGGGGCGTGATCATCCTCCCGATCGTGTTCATCCTGCTGTTCGCCTACGTCTTCGGCAGCATGATCCAGATACCGGGGATGTCGTACCAGGAGTTCATGATCCCCGGGATCTTCGTGCAGACGATCGTCATGAGCGCGCAGATCACCGGGTACACCCTGACCCACGACCTGCAGAAGGGCATCTTCGACAGGTTCCGCACGCTGCCCATGGCGCCGTCGGCGGTGCTGATCGGCCAGACCGTCTCCGACGTGCTGATGAACGTGAGCAGCATCGTCGCGATGTCGGTGATGGGACTGGTCGTCGGATGGCGGATCCACTCCTCGCCGCAGGAGGCCGTGCTGGGCTTCGCGATGCTGCTGCTGTTCTCCTACGCGTTCTCCTGGGTGACGGCGACGGTCGCGCTGGCCCTGCGCACCCCCGAGACGTTCAACAACATCGCCACCGTCGTGTCGATGCCGCTGGTCTTCCTCTCCAACGCCTTCGTCGACAGCACGCGGCTGCCCGGGCCGCTGAAGGTGATCGCCGAGTGGAACCCCGTCTCCACGATCGTCCAGGCGGCGCGCGAGCTCTTCGGCAACACCGGCCCCGGTCTCCCGGTCCCCGACGCGTGGCCGCTCCGGCACGCCGTCCCGGCGTCGCTGCTCTGGTCGGCGCTGCTGCTGGTCGTGTTCGTCCCGCTGGCCACGCGGCTCTACAAGAGGGCGGTCAGCCTGTGACGACTCCGGGGAACGACGGTCCGCGCCTGTCCGACGAGGACCGCGACAGGATCGTCCAGCGGCTCCAGCACGCGTTCGCCGAGGGACGGCTGAGCCCCGAGGAACTGGACGAGCGCCTCGAACGGGCCCTCACCGCCATCTCCGGCGGCGACCTGATGCCGGTGACCGCCGGTCTGCCCGACCCCGTCGCGGAGGACGTGGTCCAGCTGAGGTCCACGGGCGGGCGCATCAAGCGGACGGGCGAATGGCGGGTCCCCCGGCGGCTGCGGGTCGAGTCGGAGTACGGGGGCGTGCTGCTCGACCTGTCCCAGGCCGTCGTCGACCACCCGGAGATCGAGATCGACCTCCGGCTCGCGTACGGCTCCGCCACGATCGTCCTGCCGCCCGGCGCGACCGCGGACGTGGACGGGGTGGCGACCGAGTGGGGCGGCGTGACGTGCAAGGTGCCGGCACGTGCGCACCCGGGCAGGCCGCACGTCCGGGTCACCGGCGAGCTGGCCTACGGCAGCGTGCGCGTCCGGTACCCGCGCCCGTGGTCCTGACCGGTCGCGTCCGTCGCCGGTGGCCCCGGTCGTGCGCGTCCGTCACCCCGGTCCCGGTCGCGTCCGTCACCCGTGGCCCCGGTCGTGCGCGTCCGTCACCCGTGGCCCCGGTTTCCCCACCCCGGTTCCCCACCCGGGGCGGGGAGCCGGGGCCCGGCCCGTCCCGGGGCCGGGGAGGTCTCAGCGCCGGCCGCGGAAGGTGCGGCGCAGGTCGTCGACCCAGGCGCCGGGGATCTCCCAGGGGATGAAGTGGCCGCCGTCCTCGTGGGCGGTGAGGTTGACGTGGTGGTACCAGGCGGCGCGGTCACCGGAGAGCCAGCTCTGGATCCGCTGCTCGGGGGTGGTGACGCCCGGCGGGTTCTCGTGGCCGACGAAGGTGATGCCGGTGGGGGCCTCGACGACCGGCCACCGGTCGTGGGAGGGGGTCCAGGGGTAGCGGTTGGCGTTGGCGTAGTAGCGCATCGAGGTGCCGACGGCGTTGTTCACCCAGAAGATCATGGCGTGGGTGAGCAGGTCGTCCTTGGAGAAGACGTTCTCCACGTCGCCGCGGTTGTCGCTCCAGCGGTCCCAGCGCTCCAGGAGCCAGGCGAGCAGGCCGACCGGTGAGTCGGTGAGCCCGTAGGCGAGGGTGTCGGGATCCAGGACCTGGGCCGCCAGGTGGACGGCGAAGCGCCGCTCCAGGGAGACGAGCCGGCGGCGCGCGGGCTCGGGCAGGTCGTCGGGGATCGGCCGCCCGCCGCTGAGGTCCCAGGCCCGGTCGCCGTTGAACATGGTGAGCTTCTGGCCGGAGCCGATGTGGACGGCGTGCAGCGCGTCGGCGTACCTGTGGCCGAGCTGGCCGGTGACCAGGGCGCCGATGTCGCATCCCGCGGCGGCGTACCTGTGATGACCGAGGACGTCGGTCATCAGGGTGTGCCAGAGGTCGGCCACCTTCCAGAAGTTCATGTCGTGGTGGTCCCGCAGCGGGGTGGAGAAGCCGAAGCCGGGCAGCGAGGGGACGATGACGTCGAACGCGTCGGCCGGGTCGCCGCCGAAGGCCGCCGGGTCTGCGAGGGGGTCGACGACCTTCGACCAGTGCCAGAACGTCCACGGCCAGCCGTGCGTGAGGATCAGCGGTACGGGGTCGGGCCCGGCCCCGGGCCTGCGCATGAAGTGGACCGGGACGCCCTGGACGTCCACCCGGTAGTGCTCGTAGGCGTTGATCGCGGCCTCGGCCTCGCGCCAGTCGTAGCGGTGGAGCCAGTGGTCGGCGAGGTCCCGCAGGTAGGCGCGGTCGACGCCGTAGCGCCCGTCGTGATCGCCCGTCCCGTCGTGATCGTCCGCGACGTCGGGCCACTCGGGCCACCGCGTGAGGCGCAGCCGTGCCCTGAGGTCGTCCAGCACGGCGTCGGGGACGTGAACGGGCGTGGGCTGCAGGGAGGAGCGTGCCGTGGCCGTCATGGGGTTCCTTTCGAGGTCGCGAGGGGACCGGCCCGGGTCAGCGCTCGTCGTCCATGAGCGCGGCCATCCGTGCCAGTGCGGGCAGGGCGGCGCCGATGGCGTGCCGTTCCTCGGGGGTCAGGGTCTCGGCCAGCCGCGCGAGCCGGTCGATACGGTCCCGGCGCCGGGTGTGGACGATCCGCGCACCGGCCGGGGTGACCTGGACGAGCACCGCACGGCGGTCGTCTGGGTCCGGGCGGCGCTCCACCAGCCCGTCGCGTTCCAGCCGGTCGACGAGCTGGGTGACGGCGGGCTGGGTGATCTGCTCGGTCGTCGTCAGCGCGGTCAGCCGCATCGGGCCCCTGTGGGTCAGCGTGTGCAGGACCGACAGCGTGGTGAAGGTGTGCCTCTCCGCCGAGGGGAGCCGGATGAAGCTCCGGATGAACTCCTCCAGCACGGCGGCGAGGTCGCCGGCGTCGAGCTCCTGCCGTCTCCGCGGTGTCATGGGCCGAATGTATCACCGATTTATATAATTTGCTTATATGAGCCGGTGATACGCGGACGAGACAGGAGTGCCGTGCGGCCTCACCCGTACCTGTGGACGTCTTGACCATCGTGAGTTACTTTTCCCGACATGAGGCTTAGATCGTTCATGCGCTCACTGTCGGTTCTGTCGGCACTTTCGGCGGTGTCGGTGTCCTCGCTGCTCTGCGCGACCGCCGCGACCCTGCCCGCGGGCGCGGAGACCGGTGCGCGGGCCGGCACGGAGACCGGCACAGGGACCTGGACGGAGACCTGGACGGAGACCGGTGCGGGGGCCGGTGCCTCGGCGTTCCCGCGGCTCGGCTGGGACGTGAAGCAGACCGGCGTGACCTCCCGCCTGCGCGGCCTGTCCCCCGTCAGCCGTGACGTCGTCTGGGCCTCGGGCAGCGAGGGCACGGTCCTGCGCACCGCCGACGGCGGGCGGAGCTGGTCCGACGTCGGTCCGCCCGGCACCGAGGCCCTGCAGTTCCGCGACGTCGAGGCCCTGGGCCCGCGCAAGGCGGTGGTCCTGTCCATCGGCGAGGGCACCGACTCCCGCGTCTACCGCACCGACGACGCCGGACGGACCTGGGCGGAGACGTTCCGCAACGACGAGCCCCGCGCCTTCTACGACTGCATGGCCTTCTTCGACCGCGAGCACGGGCTGGCGATGAGCGACCCGGTGGACGGGAGGTTCCGCATCCTGTCCACCGGCGACGGCGGCCGGAGCTGGCGTGTGCTGCCCTCCGACGGGATGCCCGCGGCGCTCCCGGGTGAGGCCGGGTTCGCCGCGAGCGGCCAGTGCCTGACCACCTCCGGGGAACGCGACGTCTGGCTCGCCACCGGCGGCGCCGACCGTTCCCGGGTGTTCCACTCCCGCGACCGCGGCCTGACCTGGACCGTGAGCGACACCCCGATCCCGGCCGCCGACCCCGCCCGCGGCGTCTTCGCCCTCGCCTTCCGCGGTCCCCGCCACGGCATCGCGGTGGGCGGCGACTACCGGCCCGACCAGCGGTCCCCGATGGCCGCGGCGCTGACCCGGGACGGCGGGAGGACCTGGCGGCCGGCCGCCGCGGCGCCCCCCGCCTACCGGTCGGGGGTGACCTGGCTTCCGTTCCCGCCGTTCGCGGCCGTCGCGGTGGGCCCGTCCGGCAGCGACGTGACGCTCACCTCGGGGCGGACGTGGACGACCTTCGACACGGGCTCGTTCGACACCGTCTCGTGCACGCTCCGCGCGGGCTGCTGGGCGTCGGGAGAACAGGGCAGGGTGGCCCGCCTGCGGCTGGGCTGACCCCGCCCCGCTCCCCCCGGCGCCCCCGGCGCCCCACCGGCCCGGCCCGGTCCGCGGTACGGGACCGGACCGGCGGGGCCCGCCGGACGCCGGGTCAGGCGTGGCCGCTGAACCGGCCGAAACGGCCCCGATGGTACAGCAGCGGACGGTCCGGGCCGTTCGCGACCGCCTCGGCGACCAGGCCCACCACCAGGATGTGGTCGCCCACCTCGGCGGTCTGGTGGGGCAGGCAGATCAGGTGCGCCGAGACGTCCCGCAGCAGCGGCGCCCCCAGCGGCCCGGGGCGCCACCGGGTGGGTTCGGCGAAGCGGTCGATGCCCTTGCGGGCGAACCGCGAGGCCAGTTCCGCCTGGTCACCGTTCAGGATGTTGACCGCGAAGTGGTCGGCCGCGCGCAGCAGGGGCCAGGTGGTGGAGTGCCGGTCGACGTAGAAGGAGACCAGCGGCGGGTCCAGGCTCACCGACGAGAACGAGGTCGCGGTCAGCCCGGCGGGCACGCCCTCGGTCTGCGCGGTGATCACGACGACGCCCGCGGCGTGCGCCCCCAGGGCCAGCCGGAAGGTCTCGCCGTCCACGCCCAGGACGGGCGGATCGAGCGGATCGGACGGGACCGGGTGCGGGGTGGTGACGTTCTCCGCGGGACCGGGCGCGGCCGTACGCGGGGCTTCGGTGATGGTCTCCGTCATGCCTGCGCTCCCTGTCCGAGCGTCTCCCTGAGCGCGGCCGTCACCTGGGGGGCGACCCGGTCGGCCCAGGGGCCGAGGCGGGCGTCGAGGGCGGGGATCTCGGCCTCGGCCAGTGCCAGGCCCGGGGTGGGCACGAGCGCGCCCAGTTCGACCAGTACGGGCCGCAGGTGGATCTCGACGGCCAGGGCGTGCCGCGGATCGCCCATGACCAGCAGCGGCAGTGCCACGGTCCCGGCCAGCGCGCCCCCGGGCAGCCGGTCGAGGAACACCTTGAGCAGCCCGGTGTAGGTGGCCTTGTAGGTGGGGCTGGCCACCACGAGCACGCCGGCCCCCCTGACCAGCTCCAGCGCCACCTCCACCTGCGGGGACGGGGCCGGGGTCGGCAGGTGCGGCGCGAGCGCCGCCAGGTCCACGACCTCGGGCGGGTCGTCGTACCCGATGCGCCGTCCGAGCGTCTCGGCCGCGGCCACGGCCACGGTCCGCGTCCGGGACCCCTCGCGGGGGTTGCCGACCAGCGTCACGACGGAGCTCATGACGCCACCACCGCCCCGGGCCGCGCGGCGACCGCGGACGGCTCGTAGCGGGAGGCCGGACGCGGCAGGCCGTAGTTCTCGCGCAGCGTACGGCCCTCGTACTCGGTACGGAACAGGCCTCGCAGCTGCAGTTCGGGGACGACGTGGTCGACGAAGTCCTCCAGGCCGCCGGGCAGGATCGGCGGCATGATGTTGAAGCCGTCGGCCGCGCCCGCGGTGAACCACTCCTCGATCTGGTCGGCGATCTGTTCGGGGGTCCCGGCCACGACCCGGTGCCCGCGCCCGCCCGCCAGGTGCCCGAGGAGCTCCCGGACGGTGAGGTTCTCCCTGCGGGCCAGGTCCACGACGAGCTTGCGACGGCTCTGCGCCCCCTCGGTCTCGACGGAGACGTCGGGCAGCGGCCGGTCCAGCGCGTCATGCGTCAGCTCGATGCCCGTCAGGGTGGAGAGCTGGGCCAGGCCGTAGGCGGGGGTGATGAGATCCTGCAGCTCCCTCTCCAGCCGGTGCGCCTCCGCCTCGGTGGAACCGATGATCGGGGAGATGCCGGGCAGGATGAGCAGCTCGTCGTGACTCCTGCCGTACCGGGCCAGGCGGCTCTTGAGGTCGGTGTAGAACTCCCGGCCCTCGGCGAGGGTCTGCTGTGCGGTGAAGACCGCCTCGGCGTGCCGCGCGGCGAACTCCTTGCCCGCCTCGGAGGAGCCGGCCTGCACCAGCAGCGGGTGTCCCTGCGGCGGGCGGGAGGTGTTGAGCGGGCCGCGGACGGCGAACCGCTCCCCGGCGTGCTCGATCGGGTGGATCCTGGTCGTGTCCGCGTAGACGCCGCCGTCGCGGTCGCGGACGATCGCGTCGTCCTGCCAGCTGTCCCAGAGCTTGGTGACCACGTCGAGGAACTCGTCGGCGCGGGCGTAGCGGTCGGCGTGCGCGGGGCGTTCGATGCCGAAGTTGCGCGCCTCGGCCTCACCGGCCGAGGTGACGATGTTCCACCCGGCCCGGCCGCCGCTGATGTGGTCCAGGGAGGCGAACTTGCGGGCGACGTGGAACGGCTCGTTGTACGTGGTGGAGACGGTCGCGATCAGGCCGATGTGGTCGGTGACCGCGGCGAGCGCGGACAGCAGGGTGAGGGGTTCCAGGCCGCCGAGCGCGTTGTGGCGGACGTCGCCGTGCAGGGCCAGGCCGTCGGCCAGGAAGACCGAGTCGAGACGGCCGCGCTCGGCGACGCGCGTCAGTTGCTGGTAGTGCCGGACGTCGTTGAGCCGGGCGGGTTCGGTGCGCGGGTGGCGCCAGGCGGCCTCGTGGTGGCCGACGCCCATGAGGAAGGCGTTCAGGTGCAGCCTGCGGGTGGTCATGAGGTGGTCCTCCACGTCGAGAAGCGGCGCTCCACAGCGAGCAGGAGCAGGTTGAACAGCAGGCCCAGCGCGGAGATCGTGATGATCCCGGCGTACATGTCGGGGATGCGGAAGCTGAACTGCGAGTCCTGGACGAGGTAGCCCAGGCCGGCCTTGGCGCCGACCATCTCGGCGAACAGCAGCACCAGGATGGAGGTGGCCCCGGCCAGCCGGATGCCGGTGAAGATGGTCGGCACGGACGCCGGGAGGATCACCTTCTGGAACAGCCGCAGCGGGCTGAGCCCCATGGACCGGGCGGACTTGATCAGCAGCGGTTCCACGGTCCTGACCCCGCTGACGGTGTTGAGCAGGATCGGCCAGGAGCAGGCGTAGAACACGAAGATGATCTTCGAGGGTTCGCCCAGGCCGAGGACCAGGATGAAGACCGGGAGCAGGGCCACGGCCGAGGTGTTGCGGAACAGCTCCAGCACCGGGCTGAGGAAGTCGGCGACCGGCCGGTAGCGGCCGATGGCCAGGCCGAGCGGGACGGCGGCCAGGATCGCCAAGCCGAAGCCCGAGACGGAACGGATCAGCGACGCCTGGAAGTGGTCGACGAGCTGCCCGGAGACGAGCAGGTCGTACCAGGCGACGAGCACCTGCGAGAGCGGCGGCACGAACACCGCGTCCACCACCCCGATCCGGGGCAGCACCTCCCAGATCCCGGCCAGCAGGGCGACGGCCGACGTCCTGCGCAGCAGCAGTCCCAGCCACGAGACCGCGGACGTCCGCGCGGCGCCGGTGACCCTGAAGAAGTTCGTGGCCCGGTCCTCGGCGGTGGGCACGTCCCCCCTGACCGGCTCCCCGCCGTTCCCCGTCGCGGGGAGGACCGGCGGGGCGCTCGCCGGGCCGGTCCCGGCCGGGTCCGCGGTGACGGCGCCCGGCCGGTCCGCGGTGAGGGTCCCCGGCCGGTCCGCGGAGGCCGACCGTGCGGGGGCACCGTGTGCGGTCCCGGTCCCGGTCGCGGTCCCGGTCGTGGTCGTGGTCCCGGTCGCGGTCCCGGTCGCGGTCCCGGTCCCGGTCCCGGTCGTGGTCGTGGTCCCGGTCGTGGTGGGGATCTGGGATGCGGTGGCGGTCCTGGGGACCTCGGATGTGGTGAGCGCGTCAGCCAACGGTCCGCTCCTGTTCCTGAGCCGTGGCGACCTCGTCGCGCAGCAGTGTCCAGACGTGATGGCGGTACTCCCCGAAGACGGGGTCGGCGCGCAGGTCGCCCTCGCGCGAGTCGAAGGCGATGTCGACGATCCGCTTGATCCGGCCGGGCCGGGACGTCATCACCGCGACCCGCTGTCCGAGGTAGACGGCCTCGTCGATGCCGTGGGTGATGAACACCACCGTCTTCTTCGTCTTCTCCCAGATGCGCAGCAGTTCCTCCTGGAGGGACTCGCGGGTCTGCGCGTCCAGCGCGGCGAACGGCTCGTCCATCAGCAGCACGTCCGGGTCGAAGGCCAGGCTGCGGGCGATCGCGACGCGCTGGCGCATACCGCCCGACAGCTCGTGCGGGTAGCGGTGCTCGAACCCGCCCAGCCCGACCAGGTCCAGGTAGTGCCGTGCCCGCTCGCGCCGCTCCTTCCTCGGCACGGCCTTGGCCTCCAGGCCGAACTCGATGTTGCCCAGGGCGGTGCGCCAGGGGAACAGCGCGTACTGCTGGAAGACGACGCCGCGGTCGAGGCCGGGGCCGTTCACGGCCTGGCCGTCGATGAGGATCTCGCCGCCGGTCGGCGCGGTGAGGCCCGCGACGAGGTCCAGCAGGGTGGACTTGCCGCAGCCGCTCGGGCCGACCAGGGTGAGGAACTCGCCCTCGCGCACGTCCAGGTCGACGCCCTGGACGGCGGTGAACGGGCGGCTGGATCCCCTGATCCGGAAGACCTTGTCCACGTCCCGGATCCCGATCTTCACCGGCCGGGCGGCGGGGTCCCCGCGTCCCGCCTCGAAGGTCTCCAGGCCGGCGGGGCCCTGGCCGACGTCCCCGCCGACGTCCCCGCCGGTGCTCCTGCCGGTGCTCCTGCCGGCGGTCCTGTCCTCCGCGACGCGCGGGCTCATGACGCGCTCCCCTTCGCGAAGGGGTTGAACTCGTTGGTGTAGAGGTCGGACACCCTCACCTGGCCGGGCTTGATCTCGCCCTCGCGCTCCAGCCAGTCGACCCAGGTGGTGAACTCCTTGTCGGCGATCACGCCGCCCTTGCCGCTGATCCCGCTGCTCTTCCAGAACTCGACGGTCGTGGCGTCCTCGTTCCGCCCGCGTGCGGCGATGATCTCCTTGTACTTGGCGACCACCTCCTCGCGGGAGTGGGTCTGCGTCCACTCGACGGCCTTGGCGAAGGCGCCGACGAACGTGGCGGTGGTCTTCGGGTTCTGCTCGATGAACTTCTCGGTGAGCACGACGCTGCCCGCCGTGAAGGAGCCGAACAGGTCGATGTCCTTGAACAGGGGCTTGATGCCGCCGCGCTCCAGGGCCTTGTCGCGCAGGATGCCCGAGAGCGCGGCCACGTCGATCTGCCCCTGGCGCAGCGCCTGCTCGGTGTTGACCGGCGGCACGACCACCAGCTCGACCTTCTCGATCTCCTGCGGCGTCAGGCCGCCGCGCTTGAGGTACTCCTTGAGCACGGCCTCCAGGTGGGCGCCGAGGGTGTTGACGCCGATCTTCTTGCCGATCAGGTCCCGCGGGCCCTTGATCGGTGATCCGTCGGCGACGAAGTAGCCGATGTAGCTGCCCTCGTCGCTGCCGTAGTAGCCGACCACGGCCTTGATGGGGGCACCGGCCGCCTTGAGCTTGACGATCGCGCCGTTGAACGCGCCGCCGAAGTCGGTCTGGCCGGTGGCGGCCGACTGGATGTCCTGGGGACCGGAGATGGTGTTGCCGACCCACTTGAGCTTGACGTCGCCGAGGTAGCCCAGCGCCTGGGCGAGCTCGGGGAAGGTGACGGCGCCGACGCTGCCCTGGTAGCGCAGCTCGGTGACCTCGGAGGCACCCGTACGGGACGATCCGGCGGCGGAGCCGCAGGCGGTCAGGGACAGGGCCAGCAGTACGGGCAGGAGGGCGTGTCTGGTTCTGATCACGGAGGTTGTCCTCGGAGAGGAAGGGCATGCTCGCGCGGCGCCGTGGCACGGCGGGACATGCCGGTGGGACGGGACGGGACATGGGAAGGCGTGGGCACCGTCGGCCACGCGAGGGGTGAGGGTCGGGAAGGCGGCGGGAGGCCGCGTCCCTCACCGGCAGGGCGATCGTCAGTGATCCGTGATCAACGACACTGCGCGCCGGCGACGTGACAGAGGTCCACGTGCGGGCGGCGGGTCAGGTGAAGCCCATTGCTCATGTCCCGAACCTACGATCCGGTGGGACAGAAGTCAATATTTCCTACTTGCTTTACATGAAATATGTCGGCCGCCTCCCCCTGCGTGCCGCGCGCGGCACGGCGGGACAGGGCCTCCGTGCCCGTGCCGGAACCGCTTGACCCTCACGTGACGTCAGTCCCTACGGTCGGCGCCATGAACGACAGAAGAATCCGGTCCCCGCTCACCCCCGAGGAGAAGCGCGAGGTGTGGGGCGAGTTCGCCGACCGCGAGGAGGAGTACCTCGACGAGGTGGAGCAGCGGTGGGGGGACTCCACCGCGTACGAGCAGTCGGCGAAGCGCGTCGCGGCCTACGGCAAGGAGCAGTGGGAGCGGATCAACCGCGACAACGCGGCGATCGAGGCGCGGATCCGCGAGCTGATGGACGCCGGTGAGGACCCGTCGGGCGAGGCGGCGATGGACGTGGCCGAGGCGCAGCGGCGGCACATCGCCCGCTGGTTCTACGACATGACGCACGAGTTCCACGTGCGCAAGAGCGACCTGTACGTCGACGACCCGCGTTTCCGGGCGGGCATCGAGGCGAACACCCGGCCGGGCGCGGCGGAGTGGCTGCGGACGGCGATCAGGGCGAACGCCGACCGCGCCTCCGGGACCGCAGGGCCGTAGGGGCACCGGATCCGGTGGCGGGGCCGGGAGAGTCCGGGGGTGGGCACGGCGGGGGCCCGAGCCCGTCGCGGAACACCGCAGCGAGGATCGCGCCTGCGGGCCTGGTCGCGAAGTACGATCGGCCAATGACCGAAATGACCGAAACCACGCCCGGCTGGCTCTCCCCCGAGGAGCTGGAATCGGCCCGCGAGCGGATGCCGATCCTCTACGTCGACGCCGTACCGGTACGCCTCGACGAGGCGGGGGTGGTCACGCACGTCGGCCTGCTCCTGCGCATCGGGGGCGACGGCGCGGTCAGCCGCGCGCTGGTCTCGGGGCGCGTTCTCCTGCACGAACGCGTCCGGGACGCGCTCATGCGCCACCTGGAGAAGGACCTCGGCCCGACCGCGCTGCCGCAGGTCCCCGCCTCCCCGCAGCCGTTCACCATCGCCGAGTACTTCCCCTCCCCCGGGGTCACGCCCTACCACGACCCCCGGCAGCACGCCGTGTCCATGGCCTACGTCGTGCCGGTCACGGGTGACTGCCGTCCCCGCCAGGACGCCCTCGACCTCGTCTGGTTCACGCCGCGGGAGGCCTCGTCGCCGATGGTGCAGCAGGAGATGACCGGCGGCCAGGGCGTCCTGCTGAAGCAGGCCCTCGCCCACGTCGGCTGCCTGTTCTGACCGGCGTCCGGGACCGGGGATCGACGCCCGGGGACCGGGACCGGGGACCGGGCCGGTCTCCGGCGCGGCCCCCGTTCTCACCCGGCCGGTCACTCCGGCGCGGCGGTGTCCTGGCCGGTGGCGCCGTCGCGGAGGTTGACCGGACGGTAGGCGCGGAAGTCGTCACCCGGCACCAGCCCGTGCCGGACGACGCGGTGGTCGGTGCCGTACTGGGCGCGCTGCTGGTACGCCCAGTACGAGGTGCGCCCGGAGTCGGCCCATCTGTCGAAGATGACCACCGCGCGGGCGGTGTTGCCGCCCACCGGGTCGATCACCAGGTCCCCGCGCATCAGCTCGGACATCTTGATGCGGCGGCTCAGGCCCGGTGAGGCCAGGCTGATCGTGTTCGGGCCGGGTTTTCGGAGCCCGAGCGCCATGGAGGCGTATCCCGAGCCGTCGGTCCGGTACCCGTCGTGCTTCTTGAGCTGGCTGTAGGGCACGCGCTGCTCGGTGCCCGGACGCCAGCTCTCGGCCCGCTCGATCACCGTCTCCCGGTCGATGTCCGCGGCCCTGCCCGCGGTGGTCACCGTGGCCTGGCCGGTGGCCGCGCCCGGCGGCTCGGGGTCCTCGTCCTTCCGGTTCATCAGGACCGACCCTCCGATCGCGACCCCGGCGGCCATGCCCAGGGACAGGCCCACCGCCGTCCCGATCAGGAACCGCCGCCGCGAGCGGCCCGACGGCGGCCGTGACACGGTCATGCCCAGCCCCGGCTCGGTCACGTCGAGATCCCGCACCGTCACCCCGGCACCCGTCGGGGGCGCGCCGTACCCGGGGACGGGCGTCCCGGGCCCCGGCACGACCGGGCCGCGCTCCACCAGGGTCACGCCGAGGTCCGGCCCGCTCCCCCCGTGAACGGGCACGGTCGACCCGGCCCCGGCCCCGGCGACGGTCACGCCGGCTCCGGGGACGGGAGCGCCGGCTCCGGAGCCGGACACGGACCCGGTCCTGGACAGGGGCGCCGCCCCGGCCTCCGGTACGGGCGCGCCGGACTCGTCCCCGGCGGTCTCGCGCACCCGTTGCCCCGTGTCGGGGAGGTCGGCCGCCCGCCGGTCCCGTTCGGCCGCCTCCCACAGCCCCCGGAACCTTCTCTCGTCCTCCCGGCAGAGCCGGGCGAGTCCCTCCACGGCGTCCAGGGGGATCCACGTCTCTCCCGAGAGCCACCGTCCCCAGGACGACCGGCTCGCGTGCGTCGCCTGTTCCAGCGCGCGCAGATCCAGCCCCGCCCGTTCCCTCAGAGCTCTCAGCTCCTGCAGAAGAACACGGGTCGGCTCAGGCAGATCGTCCGACAACGGTCGCTGCCGCCGGTTCCGGCTCGTGTTCCCGGTTCCATTCACCACGGTGATTCGTCCCAACCTTGTCTCAGCGGTCTGAGTCATTGCAGGTCACGTCGGTCCCATTAGTAGCTATTGTCCCGACTTCATCAATTTCACGATGTGTTTCAGGAATTTCCTGCCAACGTGTGTCCTCGTCCGACCGAACGATCAACGGCAGGAACAAGGAGAGCACATGTCCTCGACCCGAAACTCCTGGATCACAGCGGGATATCTGGCGCTGGCCACCGCGGTGGTCTGCGGAGGCGGTCTGGTGACGGCGACGTCCGCACAGGCGGCGCCCCTCGCCCTCGCCGAGCAGCCGGCCGTCGCGGCGACCACCCCCGCCCCGACCCCCACGCCGACCCCGACCCCGACGCCCACGAACACGACGGCGCCGGACCCCGACGACGAGACCGAGAAGCCCCCGCCCGGCACCCCGGCGGACGAGTACGGCGAGCCCGACGTGACGACGGAGGAGGAGGCGACCACCTTCGCCGCCTCCACCATCACCCGCTCGCAGATGATCGCCCGGGCCAAGACCTGGAACCCCGGTACCTCCAAGCGCGTGCCCTACAGCCAGAGCAAGACGCGCGGCGGCTACCGTACCGACTGCTCCGGCTACGTCTCCATGGCGCTCGGCCTCGGCAAGCCCGGCCCGAACACCGTCGGGCTCGCCAAGAGCACCCACACCAAGCGCATCACCATGTCACAGCTGCGCAGGGGCGACCTGGTGATCGACGCCATCGGCACCAACACCACCCGCCACGTGGTCATCTTCGACAAGTGGGCCAACACCAAGAAGACCTCCTACTGGGCCTACGAGCAGCGCGGCGGCTACGGCACGGACTACCGGACGCGCACCTACGGCCTGTCGTCGGGAAGCCAGTACAAGGCCTACCGGGCGAACAAGATCCGTGAGGACGCGCCCAAGCCGCCCGCCACGGTCACCCGCGCCCAGGTGATCACCCGGGCCAAGAGCTGGAAGCCCGCCACCGCGCAGCGCGTTCCCTACAGCCAGACCAAGCTGCAGGGCGGCTACCGGGCCGACGGCTCCGGCTACGTCTCCATGACGCTCGGCCTGGCCAAGCCCGGCCCCAACACGGTCGCCCTGGCCAAGAGCACCTACACCCGTCCCATCAAGATGACCGAGCTGCTCCAGGGCGACCTGGTCATCGACCCGGTGGGCGGCACCACCGCCCGCGCGGTGGTCATCTTCGACAAGTGGGCCGACGCCAAGAAAACCTCCTACTGGGCGTACCAGCAGCGCACCGGCTACGGCACGGACTACCGCGTGGTCAAGCACGGCCTGACCGCCGGCACCCAGTTCAAGGCCTACCGTTCGCTGAGGATCCGCTAGTGCCCCGGTCACGACCCCACGCCGCCCCGCCCGCACCTGCCGGGATCGCGGGGGCGATCCTGCTGGCGACGGCCGTGGCGGCCACGGTGGTGACCGCCTCCGGCACACCCGCGGGGGCGGCCGCCTCCGCCACGCCCCTGCCGGCCGTGCTCGGCGCTCCCGCGGAGGCGGCGTTCTCCGCCGCCCCCCTGCCCACCTCCCCGTGCGATCCGGCCGGGGTGACGGCGGACGACACGGCACTGGCCGGGGTGCTCAACACCCGGCTGACCATGAAGATGCGGGGCTACATGGACGGCTACCGCGTCTCCTGCGCCCGGGCGGTGGTCGGGGCGGTCCGCGCCCGCGGGCTTCCCCGGGAGGCCGCGGTGATCGCGATCACCACGGCCGTCATCGAGACGGGCGTGCGGAACATCAACCGGGAGGTCGACCATGACAGCCTGGGCGTGTTCCAGCAGCGGGCGTCGTGGGGAACCGCCGCCCAGCGGCTGGACGTGGCCTGGTCGACCGGGGCGTTCCTCGACAAGATGCTCCGCAAGTACCCCGACGGGTCATGGCGGACGGCCGTGGTGGGTGACGTCTGCCAGCGTGTCCAGGTGTCGAAGTACCCCGAGCGCTACCAGCCGCAGGCGGCGGACGGGCAGATGATCGTCTCGGCGCTCTGGCCGGCGAGCGGTGTGACACGGGCCGAGGTCGTCGCCCGCGCGAAGACCTGGAACCCGGGCACCGCGCAGCGGGTGCCGTACAGCCAGACCGGGCTGCACGGCGGCTACCGGACCGACGGCTCCGGCTACGCCTCCATGGCGCTGCGGCTCGCGGCCCCCGGGCCCGACTCGCGCGGGCTGTCCTCCGCCCGCCACAGCAGGCCGATCCCGGTCGCCGAGCTGCGCTCCGGTGACCTGATCATCAGGTCCACCGGCCCGGCCACCGCACGACGGGTGATCATCTTCGATCGGTGGGCCGACGCCAGGCGCACCTCCTACTGGGCGTACCAGCAGCGCCGGGACTACGGCACCGACCACCGTCGCCTGACCGACGGCCTGTCGGCGGGGACCGGTTTCACCACCCACCGTCCCCTGACCATCCGCTGATCCCCCGCGAGAGCCCGGTCACCCCGTGACCGGGCTCTCGTCCCGTACGCGGGAGCGTCCCGCGGTCGCCGGCTCCCCGACCGGCTCGGCACCGATACCGGCACCGGCACCGGCGTCAACGGCGGCCGAAGCGCTCGGCCGTCCAGGCGTCCCACGCGGCCTGCTCGTCGCGGCCCGTGAAGTTCTGGTGGCCGAGGTAGAGCACGTCACCGCGGTCGTCGCCCGAGTGGACGAACCGGTACAGGCCCTGGCCGGTCCGGACCCCCAGGCCGGCGTGCGGGATCACGTGGTAGACGACCCCGGTGGAGCCGTCCGGAAGGTGGACCTCGTCGCCCTCGCCGACGTCCGGGGTGACGCCCAGCGCCTCCGTGACGGTCTTCCACGTGGCGTCCGCGCCGCCCGCACCGGGCCGGAAGACCGTCGTGACCGACGGCGTGCGGCCGGTGAAGTGGGCGAGGTACTGCCCGAGGGTCCGCAGGTAGAGGGGCCAGCCCGCCTTCATCGCCTCGAACTCGGTCTCCCAGTCGTCGCCGAGCACGCCGCTGTGCACGATCCGCAGCACGGTCGTGCCGCTGCCGCGCCCCTCGATGAGGTACTCGGTCGCCATGAACCGGCCGTCGGGGGCCTCCTCCCCGCGCATGCCGAGACGGGCGCCCGGCTCGTACGCGGTGATCGTGGACTGCTCGGTGCGTCCCATCACCGTGAGGAAGGCGGGCTCACCGGCGGACGTGCCGAACTCGGAGTGCCCCATGAACCAGGAGTCGACGCCCGGCCCGGTCGCGATCGCGTCCCAGACCTGTTCGGGCGTGGCCGCGAGCTCGATCTCCTGGTTCAGCTCGAACGGGTGGGTCATCGAGGCTCCTTCACGCATCGAGGCTCCTTCACGCTCGGGTAGACGGCGGCGTCACGCTCGGGTGGACGGCGACGACGATCCGGTGGTCACGGCCGCCCTCCGCGGACTCGTCGTGGTACTTGGCCACGAGGGCCGTGACGGTCCCGGCGAGCTCCCTGGCGAACGCGGCCCGGTCGGCGGCCGAGGCGAAGCGCACCTCCCCGTCGATCGCGAAGGTGGCGACGCGCTTTCGCGCCCGGGCGGCACCACCGATGAGCGCCCCGACGTCGCGGACCAGCCGGGCCGCGACGGCCAGCAGCCAGCTCGCCGAGAGCTGGTCGGGGGAACGGGCCGGATCGGGCTCGACCGACGCCAGCGCGGTCGGTGAGATCACGTACGAGGCCGCGGTCGCGCGCATGATGCGCTCGTTGACGTTGCCCTTGCGCCGCTCCTCGACCATCTCGACGAGCCCGTGCGCCTCGAGGGTCTTCAGGTGGTAGTTGACCTTCTGGCGAGGCAGGCCGACCTTGGCGGCCAGCATGGTCGCGGAGCCGGGCTCGCTCAGCTCGGCCAGCAGCCGGGCCCGGATGGGATCCAGTGAGACCTCGGCGGCGGCCGGGTCCTCGATCACGGCGATCTCCTGCATGACCGAAGACTATCCGCCGACAAAATTAATTGTCAACGCAGCATTGTTTGCCGGTTCTCCTCGGCCCGGTTCCCCTCGTCCCGCTCTCCGTCCCGACTCCCGTCGTCCCGATTCCCGTCGTCCCGGTGTTCGGTGTCCCGGTGTTCGGCGTCCTCGGGCCGGGTCGCGTCCGGACCGGAGCCGGGGATTCGGCCGTTGAACAATCCCGCGGTCCCACCTGTGGCCCCACCCGCGGATACGCTGCCCCCGGGGGTCCGCACAGCCGCCGCTCGAAGGGGACGTCATGGTCTGGCTCGTCACCGGAGCGAACGGCATGCTGGGCCACGAGGTCGTCGCGCGGGCGCGCGAGCGGGGGCACGACGTGGCCGCGCTGGGCCACCGGGACCTCGACATCTGCCGCCCGGACCGGATCGACGCCGCCTTCCGGGCGCTGGCCCCGAGGGTCGTGGTCAACTGCGCCGCGTGGACGGCCGTGGACGCGGCCGAGGACCACGAGCCGGAGGCGCACCGGGTCAACGCCGACGGGCCACGGTTCCTCGCCGCGGCCTGTGCCCGCCACGGCGCCCGGCTGGTCCACATCTCCACCGACCACGTCTTCCCGGGCGACGCCGCCGTTCCCTACCGCGAGGACCACCCGGCGGGCTCGCGGACCGCCTACGGGCGGACCAAGCTGGCCGGGGAGGAGGCCGTGCTCGGCCTGCTGCCCTCCGCGGCGATCGTCCGGACGGCCTGGCTGTACGGCGCCCACGGATCGAACTTCGTGCGCACCATGCTCCGGCTCATGGCCGAGCGGCAGACCGTCGACGTGGTCGACGACCAGCGCGGGCAGCCGACCTGGGCGGCCGACCTCGCCGACCGGCTGGTCACGATCGGCGGCCTGGGCTCGGCGACCGGCAGGTTCCACGCCACCAACTCCGGCGACACCACCTGGTTCGAGTTCGCCCGGGAGATCTTCCGGCTGGCCGGCGCCGATCCGGACCGGGTCCGCCCGACGACGTCGGCGGCCTTCGGCAGCCCGGTCGACCGGCCCGCCTTCAGCGTCCTGGACGACACGCGGTCGCCGGAGATGGGCCTGGAACCGCTCCGTCCCTGGCGGGACGCGCTCCGCGCGGCCCGGCTGGACCCGTCGGGCCGTCTCGTCCGGCGGTGACCCGCCCGCCGGGCTACGGGTACGACCTCGACGCGTAGAAGGCCAGGCACTCCTCGTACGAGGGGAGCAGTCCGCGGTCGCGTGCCTCGGCGAGGGTGGGCGCCGCGGCGTCCTTGGGCGACAGGAGCGGTTCGACGCCCGCGGGCCAGGCGATGCCCAGCTCGGGGTCGAGCGGGTGCACGCCGTGTTCCCTGGCCGGGCGGTAACCCTCCGAGCAGAGGTAGATCACGGTCGCGTCGTCGGTCAGCGCCAGCAGGCCGTGTCCCAGCCCCTCGGACAGGAACACCCCGCGGTGGTCCTCGTCGTCCAGCCGCACCAGCTCCCAGCGGCCGAACCCCGGCGAGCCGACGCGGACGTCCACGACCACGTCCAGCACCGCTCCCCGCACGCACTTGACGTACTTCCCCTGGCCCGGCGGGACGTCGGCGAGGTGGATGCCGCGCAGGGTGCCGCGCCGCGAGACGGAACAGTTCGCCTGGGAGAGCCGCAGGTCCCTGCCGGTGGCGGTGCGGAAATCCCCCTCACGAAACCATTCATGAAGACCTCCGCGATCGTCGACGTGCATTCTCGGAGCGTCGATCCACGCGCCTTCGATCTCCATGGGTTTCATTCGGGCTGCTCCTGCTCCATGTCGTACGGCCGCGCCGCGAGGAAGGCGCCACGGCCTTTTCCGTCGCGACCCGCCGCCGTTATACGGTAACCCGGATCACGTCCCGGGCGACCGAAGTCGGAGCGCCTCATACTTTCGTCGGAGAATCCCTCCCGTACGGCCACCTTGGTCGGGCCGGAGAATCCCAACGACCGATTCCCCCGGCGATGAACACCCCTAACCTCGGAACGTGCGGAAATCCATCCAGTTCATCGGTCTGGTCCTCGCCCTCCAGGGGGCCAGCGGGACGATCGACCATCTCGTCGGCCAGCCCTTCTTCGGTCCGGTGCTCAACTTCTTCAACCGTGTCGTCGTCGGCAACGTCGCCTTCCTCGAAGGCCGCGAGATCTACGCGAATCTGATCCTGGCCGCGCTCGGCCTCATTATGATGATCGCCGCAGAAAGGGCTCCGTCATCATAGGGCGCACCTCCTCCCGGCCCGATGCCCTCCGTACCGAGGCCGTCGGTTCCGTGAACGCACGGCCGCCATTGAAAGGGGCCTTTCCGGAAGGCCGGAAAAGAACGGCGTGCCGATACCCCCGGAAGAAAAGAACGGAAATCACGGCCGGAGGGCGGGAAAGAGGCCGATACCGAACGGGGCATGCGCCCGGCGGCCTCCCCGGAACGGTCGCCGTGTGCCGCGATGTTTTAGGGTGACGGCATGGCCGAAATCTTCGTCCCGAGCGGTTCGTGGACGTTCGACAGCGAGACCCTCCGGATCGTGCCGGGAGGGGGCGGTGACACGCACGAGCTGCGCAGGACCCTCGGCGAGGTGACGATCCCCCTGGTGGCGATCGCCGGTGCCTCGTTCGAGCCCTCGCGCAAGGGCGGCGACCTCCAGCTCCGGCTGCGGCCGGGAGCCGATCCGCTGAGCGACGTGGTCGCCGGGAGGCTCTCGGGTTCCGCCGACCCCTACCGGCTGGCCGTCCCCAGGGACCGGGCCTGGACCGCCGAGTACCTGGTCGACGAGGTGCGTTCGGCGCTGGCGCTGGAAGGGGTGCCGGGCGGCCCGTGCGAGGAGTTCCTGCTCCCAGGCCCCGCCGTGCCGGTGTCGGCCTCGGCGGGCGACGGCACGGTGAGCTTCGACGGCGAGCGGGTCCGCATCGACTGGACCCTGTTCGCCACGTCGATCAAGCAGACGGCGGGTTCGCAGACGTTCCTGGTGAGCGACCTGGAGGGCGTGGAGTGGGCCCCGCAGAGCGGGGTGGGGTACGGGCGCCTCCGGTTCCGGCTCCGGCAGGCCGTTCCGGCCCGGTCACCGGAGAACGACGTCCACTGCCTATCGTGGGGCCTGCAGCGCTACGGCGGGGCGAGCGCCCTGGTCGCCGCCGCGGTGCTGGCCAGGCTGCCGCGCCACGCCGGGAACCTGGCCGCGCTCCCGGCGGCACCGGACGACCGGCGTTCCCCGGACGGGCCGGAGGACGGGCGGGTCCCGGCGCGGGGCGCGGCCGGACTCGACGAGCACGACGCCGTGGTGCGCCGCCTGGGCGAGCTCGGCGAGCTGCACCGCTCGGGGGTGCTCACCGACGAGGAGTTCACCTCGGCCAAGCGGTCACTGCTGCGCCGTCTCGAAGAGACCTGAGCGGGGAGGGTTCCGTGCCGTCCGCCTCCCGGCGCAGCGTCCGCGACTGGCTCGTGGACATCGGCCTGTTCCTGGCCGCGGCGGCCGTCGGGGCGCTGACGCTCTCCGACCGCCTGGCCGCGCCTCCGCTGGACATACCGCTCTGGGCCTTCCGGCTCGACCAGCTGGTCGGCGCGCTGAGCTGCGTCGCGCTCTGGGCGCGCCGGCGGTGGCCGGTCGGCCTGGTCCTGGTCCTCATCGTCCTGTCGGCCTTCTTCGAGCTGACCGCGGGCGCGCTGCTGGTGGCCCTGTTCACGGTGGCGGTGCACCGGTCGACACGGACCACGGCGCTCGTCTTCGCGCTGAGCATGGTCTCCAGCGTGATCTTCGTCATGACCCGGAGCATGCCCGGCACCCCGGGCGTGGTGCTGTTCACCATAGGCTTCGTGGCCCAGAGCGCCGCCACCGGCTGGGGCCTGTTCGTGCAGCACCGGCGCCGGCTGCTCGTCTCCCTGCGGGAGAGCGCCGCCAGGGCCGAGGCCGAGGCGCAGCAGCGCGTCCGCGAGACGATCGCCAGGGAGATCCACGACGTCCTCGGGCACCGGCTCTCCCTGCTGAGCGTGCACGCCGGCGCCCTGGAGTTCAACCCGGACGCCCCGGCCGAGGACATCGCCCGCGCCGCCGGCGTGATCAGGCAGAGCGCCCATCAGGCGCTGCAGGACCTGCGGGAGGTCATCGGCGTCCTGCGGGCCCCGGCCGGTGAGCTGCTGCAGCCGTCCCTGGCAGACATCGAGGAGCTCGTCGCCGAGTCCCGGCGGGCCGGGATGCGGGTGCACCTGAGCCGGCAGGTCGCCGAGCCCGTCCCCGCGCGGGCGGGCGGGACGGCGTACCGGATCGTCCAGGAGGCCCTGACCAACGCCCGCAAGCACGCCCGGGGCGCCGAGGTGTCGGTGCGCACGGCCGGGAGGCCCGGTGAGTGGCTCACGGTCGAGGTGCTCAACTCCGCCTCCGGGGTCCCGGCGGCCCCGCGCGGCGGGAGCCCGGGACGCGGGCTGCTCGGCCTGGCCGAGCGGGTCGACCTGGTCGGGGGGCGACTGGAGCACGGCCCCACCGCCGAAGGTGGCTGGAGGCTGTCGGCCTGGTTACCCTGGCCGACATGACCTCTCCACCACCGCCGCAGGTCACCGTGCTCATCGCCGACGACGATCCCCTGGTACGGGCCGGGCTGGCGATGATGCTGGGCGGCGCCCCGGACCTGCGGGTCGTCGCGCAGGCGGGAGACGGCAGGGAGGCGATCTCCCTCGCGGGCCTGCACGGCCCCGACGTCGTCCTGATGGACATCCGGATGCCCGTGATGGACGGCCTGGCCGCGACCAAGGCGCTCCGGGCGGGCCCCGGCGGGCCGGAGGTCATCGTGATGACCACCTTCGACGCCGACGACCACGTCCTGCGCGCGCTGCGCGCCGGAGCCGCCGGTTACCTGCTCAAGGACACTCCGCCCGCCGAGATCGTGGCCGCGGTGCGCCAGGTCGCCCTGGGCAACCCGGTGCTCTCCCCCTCGGTGACGCGCCGCCTCATCGCCCGGGTCGCCGACGCCGACGGCGACGAGCGCCGCGCCCGGGCCAGGGAGCGGCTGGCCCGGCTGGCGGACCGGGAGCGCGAGGTGGCGCTCGCGGTCGGCCGGGGCATGTCCAACGCGGAGATCGGTGTCCTGCTGCACCTCACCCTGGCCACGGTGAAGACGCACGTGTCCAGCATCCTGACCAAGCTCGACCTCAACAACCGGGTGCAGGTCGCATTGCTCGTCCACGACGCGCGCCTGCTCGACCCCCCGTGACCGGGGCCCGTCCCTCACGACCGGGACCCGTCCCTCATGACCGGGGCTCGTCCCGCTGTGACCGGGGCCCGTCCATCACACCGGGGCCCGTCCCCCGTGTGACCGGGCCCGTCCCGCGCGTCCGGCCGGGTGAGGACCCGGCCGCTCAGCCGGTCTGCCGCTTGCCCTTCCACCAGGAGGGGTTGTCGGCGTACCAGCGGACGGTCTCGGCCAGGCCGTCGGTGAAGGCGATCCGCGGGCGGTAGCCGAGGGCGCGCAGCCTGGTGTCGTCGAGCGAGTAGCGGCGGTCGTGGCCCTTGCGGTCGGCGACCCGCTCGACCATGTCCCATCCCGCGCCCAGCGCCTCCAGCAGCCTCCCGGTGAGCTCCAGGTTGGTCAGCTCGGCGGTGCCGGCGATGTGGTACACCTCCCCGGGCTCACCGCGTTCGGCGACCAGGCGGATGCCGCGGCAGTGGTCGTCGACGTGGATCCAGTCGCGGACGTTGCCGCCGTCGCCGTACAGCGGGACCCTGCGCCCCTGGAGCAGGTTGGTGACGAAGAGCGGGACGACCTTCTCGGGGAACTGGTACGGCCCGTAGTTGTTGCCGCACCGGGTGATCGACACCGGCAGCCCGTGCGTGACCGCGTAGGAGCGGGCGATCAGGTCGCCGCCCGCCTTGGAGGCCGCGTACGGTGAGCGCGGGCGGAGCGGGGCGTCCTCGTCCCAGGAGCCGGTCTCGACGGACCCGTACACCTCGTCGGTGGAGACCTGCACGATCCTGGGCGTGCCCGCCTCCAGGCAGGCCTGCATCAGCGTCTGGGTGCCCAGCACGTTGGTGCGGACGAACTCCGCCGCCCCCTCGATCGACCGGTCGACGTGCGACTCGGCCGCGAAGTTGACCACGAGGTCGTGGCCGGGCACCACCCGGCCGAGCAGTTCGGCGTCACAGACGTCCCCGTGCACGAAGTCGTGCGGCACCCCCTCCAGGTTGGCCCGGTCACCGGCGTAGGTGAGCCGGTCGAGCACCGTGACCCGGTCCTGGCCGAGGGTACGGACGAAGTGCGAGCCGATGAACCCGGCGCCGCCGGTGACGAGGACTCTCATGGACGGGCTGCGCCTTTCGCTGGGAACCGGCCACGGCCGGAGACCGGACCTGGCACGCGCCGTCCGCTCCCCGCCCGCCGGCCTCCCGCCACCGGCCGGTACCGGGCGCGGTACGGTTCCGGCCGGTGGTGGCCGGGAAGGACGACCGGTCGCGGATCGTTCCGACGCGACGCCCTCCCCCTACCCCCGGCCGGGGCAAGCGCCGTACCGCGAGGGCCAGGGCGCCGTAAAACTTGTCCCGGCCCCGGCCCCGGCCCCCGGCCCTCCGGCTCGCACGTCGGTCCGCACGTCGGTCCGCACGTCGGTCCGCACGTCGGTGCGTCACCGTTCGGCGGCACCGACCGGCGGCACCGACCGGCGGCACCGGTCAGCGACGTCCGACGACGGCGAGGATGGCGGGCAGGGTGAGGTCCACGGGGACCTCCTCCTCGACCCCGTGGCGCTCGGGCCGCCACGCCTGCACCGGTACGACCCCCGGCTCCAGCATCTCCAGCCCGTCCATCAGCTCGGCGAGCCGCTCCGGGCCGCGCGAGGTGAGCCCTCCCGCGCCGGTCAGCCGGTAGGGCCGCTGGCCGGCCTCGCGCGTCTCGTCGTCGACGTCGCCCTCGAAGGCGTGCGAGAGGACCACGTGGCTTCCCGGGACGAGGCGCCCGCGGAGCACGCTCATCAGGTGGGTGACCAGGGCCTCGTCAGGGACGAAGTGCAGCACCGACGCCAGCAGCACGGCGACCGGCCGGGTGAGGTCGAGGACGTCCCCGATCTCCGGGTGCGCCAGGAGCGCCTCGGGTTCCCGCACGTCGGCCCGGACGACCGAGGTGAGGGGGGTGTCCTGCAGCAGCGCGCGGCCGTGCGCCAGGACGATGGGGTCGATGTCGACGTAGACGACCCGGGCCTGCGGCGCGACGCGGTGGGCGACCTCGTGCACGTTCTCCCGCGTCGGCAGCCCCGACCCGACGTCGAGGAACTGGTGCACCCCCTGTTGCGCCAGGAGGGTGACGGCCCGCGACAGGAAGGCCCGGTTCGCCCAGGCCATCTCGCGGATGCCCGGCAGCACCCGCATGAACTCCTCCGCGGCCGCCCGGTCCGCGGCGAAGTTGTCCTTGCCCCCGAGATAGTGGTTGTACATCCGTGCGACGCTCGGAACGCCCGGATCGATCCCCTCCGGCATGACGTCGTGATCGGTCATGTCCCTCCTCCCCGTTGACCCGGAATGATAGGGAACACCTACGACCTTCTGGATCTTTACCGAAAAATCCTGACTTCGCAGGACAGAAGCGGCAGCCTTCTCCCCGTCGTCCGCGAGGCCGTCCCCCCGCCCCGCTCCCTCGGACAGGGGTGAGGGCGGGCACGGATGAGGGCGGGAGCGGGCGAGGACGGACACGGGCGAGGACGGGAGCGGGCGAGGACGGGCACGGCGCCCGGCGGGCCGTCGGCCGCCCCTGTCGCACTGTGGCAAAGTGTCATGATGCGTTTCCATGCCGACCTGCACATCCACTCCAGGTACGCCCGGGCCTGCAGCAAGGACAGCGATCTGGAGCATCTGACCTGGTGGGCGCAGCGCAAGGGCATCGCGCTGATGGGCACCGGCGACTTCACGCACCCGGTGTGGTTCGAGCGGCTGCGCGAGAGCCTCGTACCGGCCGAGCCGGGGCTCTTCCGGCTCCGCGAGGACCTCGCCTCGGGCCCGGCCGCCGACGTCGGCGGTGCGCTGCCGGCCGGCGTGGTCCCCGGCCAGGTGCGGTTCATGCTCTCCAGCGAGGTCTCCACGATCTACCGGCGCGGCGAGCGCACCCGGAAGATCCACCACCTGATCTACATGCCGGGCTTCGACGAGGCCGCGGCGTTCAACCGCGAGCTCGAACGGGTCGGCGACCTGGCCGCGGACGGCCGTCCCGTCCTCGCGATGGACTCCCGCGACCTGCTGGAGCTCACCCTGGGAAGCGGTGACGGCGCCTACCTGGTGCCCGCCCACGTCTGGACGCCCTGGTTCGGGGTGTTCGGGTCCAAGGCCGGGTTCGACACGGTCGAGGAGTGCTACGGCGACCTGTCGGAGGAGATCTTCGCGCTGGAGACCGGCCTGTCCAGCGACCCGGCGATGAACCGGCGGGTCTCCGCCCTGGACCGCTACCGGCTGGTCAGCCACTCCGACGCGCACTCGCCGCCCATGCTCGGCCGCGAGACCACGGTCTTCGACACCGACCTGGACTACTTCGCCGTGCTGCGGGCCCTGCGGACCGGTGAGGGGTACGCGGGCACGACCGAGTTCTTTCCCGAGGAGGGCAAGTACCACCTCGACGGGCACCGCGTCTGCGAGGTCCGGCTCGACCCCGCCGAGACACGTGAGCTGGGCGGGAGATGTCCCGTGTGCGGCAGGCCGCTCACGGTCGGGGTGCTGAGCCGGGTCGAGGAGCTGGCCGACCGGCCCGAGGGGTTCCGCCCGGACGACGCCGTGGAGTTCCGCAGCCTGGTGCCGCTGCCGGAGATCGTGGGGGAGGTCCTGGGGGTGGGACCGAAGAGCAAGAAGGTCGTCAAGCTGCTCGACGAGCTCACGACGGCGCTGGGCCCCGAGCTGTCCATCCTGCAGGACGTGCCGGTCGACGACATCGCCGTTCACTCGTCACCGCTCGCCGAGGCCGTCGACCGGCTGCGCCGCGGCGAGGTGATCCGCGCCCCCGGGTACGACGGCACGTTCGGCACGATCCACCTCTTCGCGCCGGACGAACCGAAGGGGGCCGGCACGGCCGCCGCCCCGACCCTGTTCTAGGTGTACCGACGGTCCTCGCCCGGGTCCCGCCCCGCACCGCTTCCGGGCGGGGCGGGGTGGTCAGTGGTCTTCCCTGATCCGCTGTTCTTTGCTCTTGCTGCTCTGGTACGCCTCGTACCCCGGCCTCCACGTCCAGGTCTCGGTGAGGTCGCCGTTCTTGACGGTCAGCGTTCCCGAGGGCGGGTAGCCCTCCTCCGAGACCGGTCGCGGCGGCATGGGGTCGGCGCAGGCCACCGGAGCGGCGAGCGACACCGCCGCGGCGGTGAGGGTCACGGCAGTGAAAAAGCGGGCAACGGACATGTGTCCCCCCATGGTGTGCGAACGGTACGGCGGGGGTATTACCGGGCGCCGGTCACAGCGAACCACACCGATGATCAAGACTCTGACCGAGCCGCGTTCGGCCTCCGGACCGCGCCGTCGACCGGCCCCCGGACCCGGCACCGGGACGCACAGGTCAGCCGGCCGTCGCCTCAGGGTCGCCGATCGAGCGCAGGACCGCGTCGGGCACGACGAGGTCGGCGCGCGGGCGGGTGGCCGCGACGAGGTCGGCGTTGCGCTGGTCGGTCCCGAGCGTCCAGGCCAGGGCGGTGCCGGCGTCCTTGCCGAAGCGCTCGTGGCGACGGACCAGGCGGCGCACCCGTTCGTCCTGGACGAGGTCGCAGTACCAGGTCTCGTGCAGCAGGGGACGTACCCGCGCCCAGTCGCCCCGGTCGAGCAGCAGGTAGTTGCCCTCGGTGACGACGAGCCGGGCGGCCCGCGGGACCGGGATGCTCCCGGCGACGGGCTGCTCCAGGTCGCGCTCGAACGCGGGCGCGTAGACCACCTCGTCCTCGTCGTCGCGCAGGCGGCGGAGCAGGGCCGCGTAACCGGCCGCGTCGAAGGTGTCCGGAGCCCCCTTGCGGTCGCGCCGGCCGAGCCTGTCGAGCTCGGCGTCGGCGAGGTGGAAGCCGTCCATCGGCACGTACGCCACCCATTCCCCGGCCGGGAGCCCCTCGGGGGGCGCCGGGCGCAGCAGGGCGACCAGATGCTCGGCGAGGGTGCTCTTGCCGGCCCCCGGGCTCCCGGTGATGCCCAGCAGCGCGCGCCGCCCGTCGCGGACGAGGGAGCGGGCCCGGACGGCCAGGTCGTCGAGGGACGTCATCCCCCGAACGTAGCCCAGCCGCCCTCCGTCCTCCAGCACGCCCCGTCCCGCGGGGCCGCGGCCCGGCCCGCGGCCCGGAGGTCACCCGGAGTCGGCGTTGAAGGACAGCTCCGAGGTCACCCGGTAGCGGTCGCCACGGTAGATCGAGCGGGTGAACTCGACGATCCGGCCGCCGACGTCGCGGGCGGTGCGCTCGAAGAGCAGGGCGGGGGCGTGCTGGGGCACGTGCAGCAGCTCGGACTCGGTCTCGTCGGTGACGGTGGGCTCTATCGTCTGCACGGCCGTGCGGACGTCGACGCCGAAGCGTTCCCGTAGGAACCGGTAGAACGAGCCGGACTCCATGTCCGCCGGGACGAGACCGGCGACCAGGGCGTACGGCAGGTGGATGCGTTCGATCGCCATGGGCTCGTCGTCCACGACGCGCAGCCGCACGACCCGCAGGACCGGGTCGGCCGGGGAGAGCTGAAGCCTGGCGGCGAGCCGCGCGCCCGCCGGGGCGGAGCCGAACTCCATGATGCGGCTGAGCCAGGTGCCCTCGGCGGGCGGCGCGTAGAACGAGTTGTCCGTCGTCGAGGCCAGCGCCTGGGTGACCCGGTGCGGGCCGGTGAACGTGCCGCGCCCGTGCTCGCGCACCAGCAGCCCCGACCTGACCAGGTCGTCGATCGCCGCGCGGACGGTGGGCCGGGAGACGCCGAGTTCCCGGCACAGATCCCGCTCCGAGGGGATCGCCTCGGCCGGTCTCATGTCGGCGATGAGGTCGAGCAGGACGTCGCGCACCCGGTCGCGCTTGAGCCCGGACCTCATGTTCAGTGTCACGTTCCCAGCCTACCAACCCCTTACCTATTTCTTACCAGTTGCCCGGGAAAAATCAGGTCTTGACGGGGGAACTGGTAAGAGCCACCCTATGCGGAGCAAGCCAATTAGTTACCAATATCTGACCTGTGGGAGCACCGATGAGGCACCGTCTCCGCGCCACCACGGCAGTGCTGGCGCTCGTCGCCGGCCTCGCCGCGTGCGGCTCCTCCGAACCGTCCTCCTCGTCCGGCCCGCCCGGCTCGGCCGGCGAGGGCAAGGACGGCGCGAACCTGACCGTCTGGGTGATGCGGGACAGCTTCTCCGACGCCCTGCTCGACCGCTTCCGCACCCGCTACCAGGCGGCCCACCCCGGCGTCACGCTCGACATCCAGATCCAGGAGTGGGACGGCATCGGGCAGCGGGTGACCAGCGCGCTGGCCAGCAACGACGCCCCCGACGTCATCGAGGTCGGGAACACCCAGGTCGCCGAGTACGCCGCCAGCGGCGGGGTGAAGGACCTCACCGACAAGGTCGCCGACCTGGGCGGCTCCGACTGGCTGCCCGGCCTGGCCGAACCGGGCAGGATCGAGGGACGCCAGTACGGCATCCCGTGGTACGCCGCCAACCGGGTGGTCATCTACAACAAGGACCTGTTCGCCAAGGCGAGGATCACCGCCCCGCCGAAGACCAGGGACGAGTGGCTGGAGGTCACCGCGAAACTCAACAAGGGCGGTGACCAGGGCATCTACCTGCCCGGCCAGAACTGGTACACCTTCGCCGGGTTCGTCTGGGACGAGGGCGGCGACCTCGCGGTCAACGAGGGCGGCACCTGGAAGGGCGGCCTCGGCACCCCCCAGGCGCTGGCCGCGATCGAGTTCTACCGAAAGCTCCAGGCGCTGGGCAAGGGCCCCAAGGACTCCGACGAGGCCAGGCCGCCGCAGGCCGACGTCTTCGCCAAGGGCGACGTCGCCCAGCTCATCTCCGCCCCGGGCGGCGCGGTGGCGATCGAGAAGGCCAACCCCGAGCTCAAGGGGAAGCTCGGCTTCTTCCCGATCCCCGGCAAGACCGCCGACAAGCCGGGCGCGGTGTTCACCGGCGGCTCCGACCTGGTCATCCCCGAGGCCTCGAAGAACCCCGACGCGGCGTACGAGGTGGTCAAGGCGCTGGCGGGCGAGGAGTTCCAGACCGACATGGCCAAGGAGATGAGCTACGTGCCCAACCGCCTCTCCCTGGCGGGCGTGCTGGACGGCAACGAGGCCACGGCCGCGATGGCCGCGGGCGCCGCCAACGGTCACGCCACCCCCAACTCCCCCAACTGGGCCGCGGTCGAGGCCAAGAACCTCATCAAGGAGTACATGACCCGGGTGCTCACCGGGGGCACTCCGGCCACCGAGGCCGCCGAGGTGGACCGGAACATCGCCGAGATCCTCAACACCACGTCCTGAGGAGCTGAGGAGCGTCATGTCCGCCCCCTCCCGGGCCCCCGACCGGCGGCACGCCCCCGACCGGGACGTACCGCCACCGGCGCCGCCCGCGGCGCGGTCCGGGGCACGGCCGTCCCGGATCGCCGGCCTGTGGCCCTACCTGCTGATCGCGCCCACCCTGGTGGGCACCGCCTACCTGCTGCTCTACCCGCTCGTCCGCAGCGTCGTCATCTCCTTCCAGCACTTCAGGACGGGCGAGCTGATCCGCGGCGGGGCGGAGTTCGTCGGCCTGGGCAACTACGCGGAGGTGCTCGGCGGGGCGGAGTTCTGGGCCGTGGTGCGCAGGACCCTGATCTGGACGGCCGTCAACGTCGTCCTGATCATGGTCATCTCCACCGCTGTGGCGCTGATGGTCGCCCGGCTGGGCCGGACGATGCGGCTGGCCGTGCTGGGCGGCCTGGTGCTCACCTGGGCCACCCCCGTCCTCGCCGCCACCACGATCTTCCAGTGGCTGTTCCAGTCGCGGCTGGGGGTGGTCAACTGGCTGCTGGTCACGCTGGGGTTCGAGTCCTTCAGGGACTACACCTGGTTCGCCGACGGCACGTCCACGTTCGCCATCCTGGTCGCCCTGGTCGTCTGGCAGTCCGTGCCGTTCGCCGCCCTCACCCTGTACGCGGGCCTGACCACCATCCCGTCGGAGCTGTACGAGGCCGCGCGGATCGACGGCGCGAACGGGCGGCAGGTCTTCACCGCCGTCACCTTCCCCATCCTGCGGCCGCTCTTCGGCCTGATCACCTCGCTGGAGGTGATCTGGGTGTTCAAGTGCTTCGCCCAGATCTGGGCGATCAGCAAGGGCGGCCCCGGAGAGGCCACCACCACGCTGCCCGTCTACGCGTTCCAGGTCGCGCAGTCGCTCCACAAGTACGACCTCGGCTCGGCGATCTCCACCCTCACCGTGCTGATCCTGATCGCCCTGCTGGTCGTCCACCTGCGGCGGATGCTCAAGCACGAAGGGGAGGAACCGTGACCACGCTGGCACCGGCCCAGCCGGCCCGGCCGATCCGGCAGGCCCGTCCGGCACCCGTCCGTCTCCTGCGCCGCGTGCCGCTGAACCTGGCGGCCCTGGCCGTGCTGGCCGTCTCGGTCTTCCCCGTCTACTGGATGGTGCTGACCGCGTTCAAGCCCACCAGGGACATCCAGTCGCAGACCCCGACCTTCTGGCCCGCCCATCCCACCCTGGAGCACTTCGCGACCGCGGTGAGCGCGGACGGTTTCTGGACGTTCTGGCGCAACAGCCTCGTCGTCACCGTGAGCGCGGTGCTGCTCGCCCTGGTGGTCGCGCTGCTGGCCGCGTTCGCGGTGGCCCGGATGCGCTGGCGCGGGCGCAAGGCGTTCATCCTGATGGTCTTCATCGCCCAGATGGCCCCCTGGGAGGCACTGCTGGTGTCGATGTTCATCATCGCCCGCGACACCGGAATGCTCGACAAACTGTCGATGCTCAGCCTGATCTACTTCATGACGACGCTGCCGTTCACCATCGTCACCCTGCGCGGGTTCCTCGCCGCGATCCCTCCCGAGCTGGAGGAGGCCGCGATGATGGACGGGTGCGACCGGCCGGCCGCCTTCCGCCGGGTGGTCCTGCCGCTGCTCGCCCCCGGCCTGATGTCCACCTCGTTGTTCGGCTTCATCACGGCCTGGAACGAGTTCGCCTTCGCCAACGCACTGATCATCAAGAACCAGGACGACCGGACGCTGCCCGTCTGGCTCTCCTCGTTCAGCAACGTCTTCGGCACCGACTGGGGGGCCACCATGGCCGCCTCGGCCCTGTTCATGCTCCCGGTGCTGCTGGTCTTCCTCGTCCTGCAGCGCAGGGTCACCTCGGGGATGATCGCCGGTTCCGTCAAGGGGTGAGATCCCGCCCCGCACCGCCTGCAGGCGTGCCCGTCAGGGAGCGCCGTGAAGGGAAGACAACGTGATCATTCCGAGACCGCGGGACGTCGTGGCGACCGGCGGGGACCCCGTCCCGTTCCGGCGCGATCTCCTGCGGCCGATGCCCGACGACCCGTCCCTCGGTGAGGAGGGGTACCGCATCGCGGTCTCCCCCTCGGGCGTCGAGCTCACCGCGGGCGGCCCGGCCGGCCGCTTCTACGGCTCGCGGACCCTCGCCCAGCTGGGACCGGCGATCCCGGCCGGGATCATCGAGGACCGGCCCGGGTTCGCCTGGCGCGGGGTGATGCTGGACGTCGCCCGCCACTTCATGCCCAAGGCGTTCGTGCTGCGCCTCGTCGACCTGCTCGCCGAGCACAAGCTCAACGTGCTGCACCTGCACCTGACCGACGACCAGGGGTGGCGGCTGGAGATCGAGCGCTACCCCCTGCTCACCGAGGTCGGCGCGCGGCGCGGCGGGTTCTACACGCGCGAGGACATCCGGGAGATCGTCGCGTACGCGGCGGAACGCTTCGTCACCGTGGTGCCGGAGATCGAGATGCCCGGCCACGCCCAGGCCGCCATCGCCGCCTACCCCCGTCTGGGCAACGACCCGGACCGGAGGGTGGAGGTCTGGACCGAGTGGGGGATCAGCGAGCACGTCCTCAACCTGGAGGAGTCCACCGTCCGCTTCTGCCAGGACGTGCTCGACGAGGTGTGCGAGCTCTTCCCCGGCCCGTACGTGCACGTCGGCGGGGACGAGTGCCCCACCGCCGAGTGGGAGGCCTCCCCGGCGGCGCGGCGGCGGCTGGCGGAGCTGGGCCTGGCCGGGCCGCAGGACGCGTGCGCCTGGTTCATCGGCCGGATGGCCGCCCACCTGGAGAAGCACTCGCGCAGGCTGGTCTGCTGGGACGAGCCCGACCGCGAGCCCACCCCCGGCACCACCGTCATGATCTGGCGGGACGAGCAGGCCGACCGCGGTGACAACGAGATCATCCTGGCGCCGCACACCCGGACCTACTTCGACTACCGTCCCTCCGCGGGCCCCTTCGAGACACGGGACGACGGTCCCGGCGGTTCCGGTGACGGGCCCGCCGGTGACGAGCGGAAGACCGTCCAGGAGCACGTCCTCACCCTGGCCGACACCTACGCGTTCGCACCCGACCCGGCCGCGCGGGGCGTGCAGTGCCAGCTGTGGACCGAGTACATGCCCACCCCCGAGCGGGTCGAGTTCATGGCCCTGCCCAGGATGTGCGCGTTCGCCGAGGTCGCCTGGGGCACGGCCGGCGACTACCCCGGCTTCCTGGCCCGCCTCGGCCCGCACCTCGACCGGCTCGGCGCCCTGGGCGTCCGGGGCGGCCCGCTCATCCCCTGACCCCCGCGCCGGCCCGCGGCCCGCTCCCCGCGGGCACCCGGACCGCCCCGGACCACCGAGATCACCGAGACCCTGGAGACCATCGAGACCCTGGAGAACCCCCAGACCCCCTGACCCCCACGCACGGGACCGCAGGCCACCCGGCCCTTCCGTCCGGTACCCGCAGACCTCGGAAAGCACCGACGAAAGGAAAGAACGTGCGCGGAAAGTTGTTGATCGGCGGGCTCCTGCCCGTCCTGCTGCTCGCGCTGGTGGGTGTCACGGCCGGCCCGGCCGCCGCCCAGCAGTCCCTGCGGCTCCAGTACAAGACGAGCGCCACCGGAGCCACCGCCGACCAGGTCGAGCCCTGGTTCAACCTGGCCAACGACGGCACCTCGGCCGTACCGCTGAACGGTGTGAAGATCCGCTACTACTTCAAGGCGGACGCCGGATCGCCGCAGTACCGCTTCGCGTGCTCGTGGGCGACGATCTCCTGCTCCACGATCACCGGCGCCTTCGGCACCCTGTCCCCCGGTACGGCCACCGCGGACCGCTACCTGGAGGTGGGCTTCACCTCCGGCACCCTGGCCCCCGGTGCGCGCACCGGTGACCTGCAGCTGCGCTTCCACCGTGCCGACTGGCAGCGGATCACCCAGAGCGACGACCACTCCTTCGGCCCGGCCCGCACCACGTACGGCGACTGGACCAAGGTCACCGTGCACCACAACGGCGCCCTGGTCTGGGGCACCCCGCCCGCGGGCGGCGGCGGCCCGACCCCCACTCCCACGCCCACGCCCAGCAACCCCGGGGGTGCCGGGGTGGTGTTCGACGACTTCGCCTACACCAGCGCCGACGACCCGGCCATCACCGCGCACAACTGGACCGTGCGCACCAACAGCGGCGGTCCCGGCGTGCCCGGGGCGAGCTGGCCCAAGCAGAACGTGAGTTTCCCCACGCTCTCCGGCGGCAACAGGGCGCTGCAGCTCAAGGCCGGTACCGACGGCACGGCGGCGGGGACCCGGCAGTCGGAGGTGCTGCACCAGCGCAAGTTCCTGGAGGGCACCTACGCGGCCCGGGTGAAGTTCTCCGACGCCCCGATCAGCGGGCCCGACGGCGACCACATCGTGCAGACCTTCTTCACGATCACGCCCCTGGCCTTCGACATGGACCCCGACTACAGCGAGCAGGACTTCGAGTACCTGCCCAACGGCGGCTGGGGAGAGCCCGCCAACATCATGTACACCACCTCGTGGGAGACGTACCGTAACGAGCCCTGGGAGGCGGTGAACGTCCACACCGAGGTCAGGCAGAGCTACGCGGGCTGGCACGACCTGGTCCTCCAGGTCTCCGGCGGCCAGATCAGGTACTACATCGACGGAGCCCTCTTCGCCGAGCACGGCGGCATCTACTACCCGGAGACGGCGCAGTCGGTGAACTTCAACCTCTGGTTCATCAACGGCGGCCTGGTGGGCTCGGCGACCCCGCGCGAGTACATCCAGCAGGTCGACTGGTTCTACCACTCCAAGAACGAGGTCGTCGCACCGGCCGACGTGCTGAACCGCGTCAACGGCTACCGCTCGTCCTCGACCACCTGGGTCGACACCGTTCCCGCCTCCTAGATCCGCACGCACGGTCCCGGGGCCACCGCACGGCCGGCACCGAGCCGTGACCGCGCGGCCCCCGGGGGCACCGCGTGATCTTGAGGTCACGCACGCACGGCCCGCGCCACCCCGGCGCGGGCCGTGCCCTTTCCCGCACCTCTCGATCGGAACAGGACGGAGGAGCAGAGGGTCAGGGGGCCGGGGAGCCGGAGGGGCGAGAGGCCGGGGGGGCGGCGCGGAGGGCGGCCAGGGCGAACTCGGCGGCCTCCCGGCCGGCACGCAGCATCTCCTCGGCGGAGGCGCCGTGACTCATGCGCACGAAGGCGGCGAGCTTGGCGCCGCCGATCACCGCGCCGACGGCGGCCGACGCCTCGGTCAGGTTCAGCTCGTCGGGACAGGCCCGGTGCAGGGCCTCGGCGAGCTCCCGCTGGACGTCGAAGAGGAGCAGCAGGCCCCGCGCCCGGAGCGAGGGGACGGTCAGCGTGAGGTGGTTGATCGGGGCGATCTCCCGGCGGATCCGGTCGTCCGGCTCGATCGCGGCGAAGCCGGTGGCGAGGACGCGGCCCAGCAGGTCGGCGGCCCGCTCCCCGGGCGCGGCCTCGGCGAGCACCGTCAGGGCGCGGTCGATGCCCTCGCGCGCGTTGTGGAAGATCACGTCTTCCTTGCTCGCGAAGTAGCTGAAGAAGGTGCGGGTGGAGACGTCGGCGGCGGCGGCGATCTCCGAGACCGTCGTCTGCTCGTAGCCCTTCTCCATGAAGAGCTCCAGCGCCGCCTCGACGAGGGCGTGACGGGTGCGCAACTTCTTACGCTCGCGCAGGCCCGTCCCGTCGTCCATGCGGAACAGCCTAATCCATTCCTAAGATTATGCATCTGTTGCAATTTTACACTTGATGTAGTTTTCTGGAGGGGACGGAGCGCATCACGAGAGGAACGACGGCGGATGACCCAGTCCCGATCCGAGGCGATCACCTTCCCCACCGGACGCCCCGGGCCCTTCGACCCGCCCGAGCGGCTGGCCTCGCTGCGCGAGGAACGGCCCGTCGCCCGGCTGGCCTATCCCGACGGCCGGATCGGATGGCTGGTGACCGGCCACTCGGCCGTACGGGCGATCCTGGCCGACCCCCGGTTCAGCTCCCGCCGCGAGCTGCTGAACATCCCGGTCCCCTTCCCGCTGATGCAGGAGATGCGCGGACCGGCCGAGCCGGGGATGTTCATCCGGATGGACCCGCCCGACCACACCCGCTACCGCAAGCCGCTCACCGCGCAGTTCACGGTGCGGCGGATGAAGGGGCTGGAGCCCCGGATCCGGGAGATCACCCGGGAGCGGCTGGACGCGATGGAGAAGGCCGGGCCGCCCCTGGACCTGGTCAGCGAGTTCGCGCTCCCCATCCCCTCGCTGGTGATCTGCGAGCTGCTCGGCGTCCCGTACGCCGACCGCGACGAGTTCCAGCACGCCACCTCGGCGCTGCTGAACCTGGAGTCCTCGCCCGAGGAGATCCGCATGGCGCTCGCCGGCATCGCCTCCTTCTTCGCACGGCTCATCGCCCTCAAGCGCGCCGACCCCACCGACGACCTGCTCGGCGGCCTGATCGAGGACGGTGAGCTGACCGACGAGGAACTGCGCAACGTGGGGTTCCTGCTGCTCGCCGCGGGACACGAGACCACGGCCAACATGCTCGGGCTCGGCACGTTCGCCCTGCTGGAGCACCCCGACCAGCTCGCCACGCTGCGCGCCGACCCCTCGCTGATCGACAACGCGGTCGAGGAACTGCTCCGCTTCCTCAGCGTCATCCACATCGGCCCGACGCGGGCCGCCCTGGAGGACGTCGAGGTGGAGGGCGAGCTCATCAGGGCCGGCGAGGTGGTGGCGCTCTCGGTGCCGGGCGCGAACCGTGACCCCTCGCGCTTTCCCGACCCCGACCGCCTGGACGTCACCCGCTCCGCGAGCGGGCACCTGACGTTCGGCCACGGGCTGCACCAGTGCCTGGGGCAGCAGCTCGCCCGCGTGGAGATGCGCATCGCCTTCCCGATGCTGTTCGACCGTTTCCCCGGGCTCCGTCTCGCCGTACCGGCCGAACAGGTGGCCATGCGCGACACCATGTCCATCTACGGCGTGCGAGCGCTGCCGGTCGTGTGGTAGGCCACGGCATGAGGGTCACCGCGGACGCGGCGTCGTGCATCGGGGCGGGCATGTGCGCGCTCACCGCGCCCGAGGTCTTCGACCAGAGCGAGGAGAGCGGAACCGTCGTGCTCCTGGACGAGACGCCCCCGCCCGGGCTGCACGCCGCCGTCCGCCGGGCCCGGCACCTGTGCCCCGCGGGCGCCGTCTCGGTGAGCGACGGCCCTGCGGTACGGGGCTCCGCAGGGACCGGGCCCAGAGACCGGCGAGGCTGAGGTTCCCCAGGTGGAGACGGGCGTCGTCATCGGCGCGGTTCCCAGCGGAAGATCCGGGAGGCCAGCACGACGGCGACGACCACCCAGCCCAGCGTGGGCGCCAGGAGCATCAGGGACTCGCTGACGGGAACGCCCCCGTTCCAGGCGGTGACGGCCAGTTCGGTGGCCGAGCCGCCGGGAAGCAGCCGCTTGAGCAGGGTGAGTTCCCCGGTGCCGGTGATGCCCACCCAGCTGGCCACGGCGATGGTGCCGAGACTGACGGGCAGCGTGGTCACCTGCGCGTGCTCGGGGGAGTTCGTCAGTCCCGCCGTGGCCAGCGCCAGGCCGAGCATCATGATCATCATCGAGAGGACGGCCGCCACCAGGAGGAGGACGTTGTCCGGCCCGCTCGCGACCGTGGCCAGCACGGTCATGATCACGGCCACCTGGACCAGCGAGATGACGGTGATCGGGAGGAGCAGCCCGGACAGGATGCCGGCGTCGCCCTCCGCGGTGGAGCGCAGCCGCTTGAGGAAGAGGTTCTGCCTGCGGGAGGCCAGGGTGGTCACCGCGGTGGTGTAGAGCCCGAACGCCCCGACGGTGAACATCGTGATCGCCGCGATGTACCCGAGGCTGCCCAGGGTCGCGAAGGCCTCGTGCCGGTGGATGAAGAACCCGCTGACCACCGCGGGCATGACGAGACCGGTGACCAGGACCAGCCGGTTCCGGAAGATCTGGATCAGCTCGCCGAGAGCGATCGAGAGCATGACGAAGGTCCTTTCGTTGGAGGGCCCGGCCGGTCTCAGCCGTTGCCGATGGCGCGGAAGACGTCGTCGAGCCGGGTCGGTCCGGCCTGGAGTCCCCGCAACTCCACCGAGTGCTCCTGCGCCCAGCCCAGCAGGACGTGCAGGTCCTTCTGCAGGCCGAAGGTCTCGACGAGGAACGTCCCGTCGCCGTCGCGTACGGCCGGCAGCGGCAGCGGCACCGCCGGGGCGGGGACCGGCAGGGAGAAGCGGACGGCGGCGGGCATGGCCTGTGTCAGCTCGGAGACGGTCCCCTCCCGGTGGAGGACGCCCCCGTGCATGAGACCGATGCGGTCGGCGTGCTGCTGCGCCTCCTCCAGGTAGTGCGTGGTCAGGACGACGGTGGAGCCGGCTTCGCGCAGCCTGCCCACGGTGTCCCACAGATCGTCCCGGGACCGGATGTCCAGGCCGGTGGTGGGCTCGTCCAGGAAGATCAGCTCAGGTGTTCCGTACACGGCGGTGGCGAAGTCCAGGCGCCGCTTCTCGCCGCCGGAGAGCTGGGCCACCTTGGTGCCGGCCTTGCGGGTGAGGTTCACGACGCCGAGCACGCGCTCGACCGTGTCCGTGCGCCGGGTGAGCCGTCCGATCAGCCGGACCGACTCCCTCACCGTCAGGTCCGGGGAGAACCCGCTCTCCTGCAGCATGATGCCCATCCTGGGCCGCACGGCGCGCCGGTCGTGCGGGCTCCGCCCGAAGACCCGCACGGTGCCCGAGGTGGCCCTGCGGTGACCTTCGACGGCCTCCAGGGCCGAGGTCTTCCCCGCCCCGTTCGTGCCGAGCAGCGCGTAGAGCTCCCCCTGCCGTACCTGGAAGGACAGGTCCTTCACGGCGTGGAAGTCGCCGTAGGTGAGATTCAGACGTTCGACGTCGATGACCGGTGTGGAGGACATGTCGTCGATCCCATCAGCCGGCGCGCCCACCGGGCAGTGCGGCCACGTCATGACCGGACATGACGTTCCCGGCGTGAACGCATGACGTGGTGTCACGGGTGCCACCGTCGTCGCGGCGACCCGCCGTCGACCGGCCCTCGCCGTACGCCGTTCCGGTTCCCGAACGGCGGAGGGCTAACGCGGCCCCGAACGGAACTCCGTCCAGAGATCCACGGCTTCCTCCAGGCCGAGCGCGGCCACGTCCTCCCGGGCCATGCCGACCGTGTAGATCAGGCGATCGGCGAGCCAGTCGGGAACCGGCTCCCGCGCGGGCGTCTCGGCGACGTGAAGGTGGCCGGTCAGAGTTCCCAGGCGGTCGATGACCTCGCCCAGCCGCACGATGTCGGGACGAGAACCACCGGCCGCTCGGATCCGCGCCGTGGCTTCGGCATAGACCTCGGCGTCGGCCCTCTCCCCGACCGCCCAGATCTCACAGATCTCGACCGTCTTGTCATCGGTGATCCGGTAGACGACCCGCCACGTGTTCCGCCCGACGACGAGCTTGCGGAACCCGGTCAGTTCGCCGCCCAGCGGGTAACCGGCCTCGGGGTTCTCGAGGAGCAGGAGGATCTTCTTCAGGATCTCGGGGACGGCGTCCGGACCGATCCTCCGGAGATCGTCGACGGCCGGATCGGTGAATACGACGTCGGACATCGCTATTCGTCGTCGTCCGGGATCGCGGCCAGCGATTCGCGGGTGTGCCCGAAAGCGGAAAGGACATCGTCGATCGGCGTCCGCCGTCCGCTGTCGGTGGAAGCCCTGACGAGAACCAGAGCCAGATCCCGCAGATCAGCCGCGGCCTCTTCCAGCTCGTCGAGACGTCGCATGCTCACGACGGCCGCGACCGGCCGGTGCCGACGGGTCACCACCAGGTCCGCGCCTTGCTCCGCGTCGGCCACCAGACGAGCCACCCCACGCTGCGCGGCCTCGGTGACCGTGAGTTCGGTCGCGTCATGAAGAACAGCCATGCACGAACTATATAGAAAACTGTACAGAATGACGAGCGTCGGCTCCGGAGCCTCGGTCGTCGAAGCTCCGGACCGCCGGAGACGTCTCAGGTACGCGGCCCCGGGGCGCGGCGGAAGGCGAAGGGCTGGCTCTCCCGGCCGGGGATCACGAACCAGCACTCGCCGGTGCCCTCGCTGTCGAGCAGCCGCATGAACGTCTCCACCACGTCCGAGACCTCCAGGACGGGGAAGCCGAGCTGTTCCAGTACGGCCTTGCCCTCGCCCAGGATCGCGGTGTCGGCGAAGGAGGGACAGAGCGCCTGCACCCTCACCCCTCGCGACCGGAGGTCCTGGCCGAGCGTGCGGACCAGCCCGACGACCGCGTGCTTGTTGGCGGCGTAGATCGGGTCGGACGGGATGCCGACGATGCCGGCCATGCTGGCGGTGGCCACGATGGTGCCGCCGCCCGCCGCCAGCAGCGCGGGCAGGGCGGCGTGCACCCCGAACACCACGCCGTCGAGGTTGACGCCCATCGCCAGGCGGTAGCGCCGGAGGTCGAAGTCCTCGCCCACCCCGCAGCCCGAGGAGACGCCCGCGTTGAGGAAGGCGAGGTCGAGCCTGCCGTACCGCTCGACCGCGGTCGCCACCGCCGCCTCGTTGTCCTCCAGGCGCGAGACGTCACAGTGGACGTACGTCGCGTCCAGCTCGCCGGCGAGCTTCTCGCCCGCGGCGTCGTCGATGTCGGCGAGGACGAGGCGGGCCCCGCCGGAGGCCAGGCGCCGGGCCACGCCCGCGCCGATGCCGTTGCTCCCGCCGGTGACGAGGGCGACCCTTCCCTCCAGGTCGTCGCCGCGGACCATGTTGGACGCCTGTACCGGAGGCTGCGGGACCAGGCCGCTGAGCAGCCCGCCCCCCGTGCCGTCGTTCCCGGCGGTTCCCGTGTTCGTCTCCTGCGTGCTCACAGCGGCAGTCCTCCGGTGGCGGCGTTGGTCGATCCCGTGCTCCGGTACGCCGCGATCGTACGCTCGGCGATGCGCATCTGGTGGATCTCGTCGGCGCCGTCCGCGAAGCGGGCCCAGCGGGCGTGCTGGAGCATGTTCGCCAGCGGGGTGTCGGTCGAGTAGCCGAGCGCGCCGTGCACCTGGACGGCGCGGTCCACGATCCGGTTGAGGCTGTTGGCCACGAAGTGCTTCGCCATCGAGACCTCGGTGCGGAAGTCCTCACCCTTGTCGATCTTCGAGGCGGCGTGCAGGACCATGAGCTTGCACTGGTAGAGCTCCATGGCAGAGTCGGCGATGAGCCACTGGATGCCCTGCTTCTCGGCCAGCAGCGACCCGTGGCTGTAGCGGTTGAGCGCGCGGTCGACCATCATGTCGAGCGCGGTCTCGGCCTGGGAGATCCAGCGCATGCAGTGCGCCAGCCGCGCCGGGCCGAGCCGGTACTGGCCGAGCCGGTGGCCGTTCCCGCGCCCGCCGAGGATCTGGTCGTCGTGCACCCGCAGGTCGGTGATGACGATCTCGCTGTGCCCGGTGGAGCCGTGCATCGTCTCGACCTCGCGGACGTCGTTCCACCCCTGCTGCGGGAGGTCGACGAGGAAGGCGGTGTTGCCGCCGCGCGAGCCCTCGGGCACGTCGAGCTCGGTCTTGGCGATGAGGATGGCGAAGCTCGCCCGGCGGGCGTTGGAGATGAACCACTTGTGACCGTTGATCACCCATTCGTCGCCGTCCTTGACGGCGTGGGTACGGATGAGCGTGGGGTCCGACCCGGCCACCTCGGGCTCGGTCATCGCGAAGCACGACATGGCGTGGCCCTTGAGCAGCGGCCTGAGGTACCTCTCCTTCTGCTCGTCGGTGCCCCAGTGCAGCAGCGTGTGCATGTTGCCCTCGTCGGGCGCCGAGCAGTTGAGGACCCACGGCCCGAGCCGGGTCCTGGCCGCCTCCGACTGCACCATGGCGAGCTCGACGTGACCGAGCCCCATCCCGCCCCACTCGACGGGCATGTGCGGCAGCCACAGCCCCTCGGCCTTCGCCTTGGCGCGCAGGTCGAAGATGACGCGGAGGTACTCGTCGCGTCCGGTCCCCTTCTCCACGTCGAGGCCCTCGACGGCCGGGACGACGGTCTCCTGGATGAAGACCCGCACGCGGCGGCGGATCTCCTCGTGCTCGGGTGCGAGGGTGAAGTCGATGGCCATGCTCTCCCCTTGACCGGTTACCGGTTCCGTGACGTGTCGGCAGGTCGCGGAAGGTCACCGGGAGTCCCGGGAGTCCCGGGAGTCCCGGGAGTCACGGACGTCACGCCGATCGCCTCTATCCTGTGCCGTGGGCCGCGACCTTTGATGCGGCTGATCGACGTTTTCAGACACGTGCATTATTACCATAGTCATCGGCACATCCACCGGCAAGGCAGGAGTTCCCATGCCCCCCAACCCGGAGGCCACCGGCAGGCGGCTGGTGGCGGCGGCCGAGCTGCTCTTCGCCGAGCGGGGCATCGACGGCGTGTCGCTCCGCGAGATCAACGCCGCCGCCGGGCAGCGGAACTCGACCGCGCTGCAGTACCACTTCGGGGACCGCGCCGGTCTGCTGGCCGCGGTGCTGGCCAAGCACCATCCCGAGATCGAGGCCCGCCGCCACCAGCTCCTCGACGAGTACGAGTCCAGGGACGAGCCACCCGGCGCCGGGGCCCGCCGTGCCCTCGCGGGCGCGCTGGTGCGGCCGATGGCCGCGAAGCTGGCCGACCCCGACGGCGGCCGCGCCTACCTGAGGATCATGGAGCAGCTCGTGCACCGCGCCGGGGTGCCCGCCCTGCACAGCAGGCAGGCCGACCCCGGGCAGAGCATCAACCGGTGGCGGGAACTGGTGGCCCCGCTCCTGCCCGAGGTCGCCGTCACCCGGCTGCACCAGCGCTTCATGGCCATCCGGGTGACGTACGTGGAGCTCGCCCGGCGCGCCGCCGGGCCGGAGGGGAAGGACGACCGGCTCTTCACCAGCCACCTGGTCGACGTCGTGTCCGCCGTGCTGGCCACCGAGGTCTCCCCGGAGACCGCGCGGCTCCTCGGTGAGCGCGACAGGCGCCCGCCCACCGGCCGGACGTCCCGCTGAACCTTCCGGCGAGTGCGGTCAGACCCCGGCGTGGGCCTCCTGGAAGGCGCCCCCGGCCGAGTAGGTGACCAGCGTGGTCAGCACCTCCTTGACCGACTCGCGCCGGCGCACGTCGCACAGCACGATCGGGGCCACGCCGTCCAGGCCCAGGGCCCGGCGGATCTTGGCCGGGTCGTGCCGCCGCGCGCCGTCGAAGCAGTTGACCGCCACCACGAACGGCAGGCCGCGCTGCTCGAAGTAGTCCACCGCGGGGAAGCAGTCCTGCAGGCGGCGGGTGTCGGCGAGCACGACCGCGCCGAGCGCGCCCACGGAGAGCTCGTCCCACATGAACCAGAACCTGTCCTGGCCCGGGGTGCCGAACAGGTAGAGCCAGAGCCCCTCGCGGATGGTGATCCGGCCGAAGTCCAGCGCCACGGTGGTGGTGATCTTCGACTCCACGCCCGAGAGGTCGTCCACGCCGACGCCGCGCTCGCTCAGCAGTTCCTCGGTGTGCAGCGGCCTGATCTCGCTGATCGTGCCCACCATGGTCGTCTTCCCGACTCCGAAACCACCGGCCACAAGGATCTTGATGGCCATCGCCGGAGTGTCTGCCGGGCTCGTTCCCGGCTCAGAGGCCGCGTATTCCATGGAGCACTTCCCTGTATATACGTTCGTCGATCGTCTTCCCCACCGGGCGGGGCCGGTCGATGGTGACCAGGCCCTCTCGCCTCAGCTCGCTGAGGAGGACGCGGGTGATGTTGAGCGGCAGCCGGAGGTGCGCGGCCACGTCGGCCACCGGGGTGGGACGGCGGCACGAGGAGAGCACGTCGAGATGTTCGGGCATCAGCCCGACCGGTTCGGCCGGCACGTCGACGGTCGTGACGATGGCCACCAGGTCGAAGCTCTCCCCGACCGGGCGGGCCCTGCCGCCGGTCACCCCGAACAGCCTGATCAAGGGCCCGGGATCCTCCCCCGTCATGACCTCACACCGTTCCAGGCGGGCGCCGGGGCGGCCCCCCTCGGCTGCGCGGACAGGTGCTCGCCGACGCGCTTGACCAGCAGGGCCATCTCGTACGTCACCATGCCCAGCTCGGCGTCGCCCGCGGCGAGCACGGCCAGCCTGGCCCCCTGCCCCGCCGCGGTGACGAACAGGAAACCGCCCTCCAGCTCGATGATGGTCTGCCGTACGCCGCCGAGGCCGAAGTGCCGGCCCGCGCCCAGCGCGAGGCTGTGACTTCCCGCGGAGATCGCGGACAGGTGCTCGGCGTCCTCCCGGGTCAGCTGCCGGGAGCCGCCCATCGCCAGCCCGTCGGAGGACAGCACGATGGCGTGCCGGATGCCCGGGACCCGCTGGGTCAGGTCGTCGAGCAGCCAGCTCAGTTCAGATCTGGGGTCGGGCATCGGGGCGACTCTCCTTTCGGGTCCACACGTCCTGGTCCTGCTCACACCGGCTACGGCCCTGCTGCCAGCCCTGCTGCATGGACGACATGAGGTTCGAGAGTTCCTCCGGCGTCCGCGTGGAGACCTCACCACGCCGCACCGGGGAACGCGTCTGGCGAAGCTGTGGCGCCAGATTGGCCTGCCGTACCCGGACGGGGAGCCCGTCCAGGTCGTCGTCGTCGGCCTCCGGCACGGCGGCCGGTTGCCGGACGGGCACGGTGGGGGGCTGCTCCTGCCGCTCCTGGGCCGGGAACCACCCGGTCACCGGCTCGGGCACCGGCGCGGCCGGCTGCCGCTCCGGCACGCCGGGCAGCGTCCTGGGCCACGACTCGGGCTGCATGTCCAGCGCCCGGGGCTGCCCGGCCGCGTGGGCGCCGCCCTGGCGGGAGCGCTGCGAGACCTCGAAGACCGGCACCTCCTCCACCGCGAGCAGGGTGGACGGCAGCAGCACGATCGCGGTGGTCCCGTCGTAGGGCGAGGGCCGCAGCACGACCTTGATGCCGTGCCGGGACGCGAGCCTGGCGACGACGAACAGGCCGAGCCGGTCGCTGTCGGCCAGGTCGAACTCCGGCGGTTCGGCCAGCTTGGCGTTGAGCTCGTCCAGGGTCGCCCGGTTGAGCCCCAGGCCCCGGTCCTCGATCTCCAGCGCGAAGCCGTTGGCCGCCGACATGCTCCGGATGTGGACCACGGTGTTCGGCGGCGAGAAGGCGGTGGCGTTCTCCACCAGCTCGGCGATGAGGTGGATCAGGTCGGTGACCGCGCCGCCCACCAGCATCGGGGCCTGCGGCATGGGCAGGACGGTGACGCGGGTGTAGTCCTCGACCTCCAGCACGGCGCTGCGCACCACGTCGAAGATCGGCACCGGGTCGCGCCACCTGCGGGCGGGCGCCGCGTCGGACAGGATGATCAGGTTCTCCGCGTGCCGCCGCATGCGGGTGGTCAGGTGGTCGAGCTTGAAGAGGTCCTCCAGGATCTCCGGCTCCTCGATGCGGCGCTCCATCGCGTCCAGGAGGCTGAGCTGGCGGTGCAGCAGCGCCTGGTTGCGCCAGGCGAGGTTGAGGAAGACCTGGCCGACGCCCTTGCGGAGCGTCGCCTGCCCGACCGCGGCCTCCACGGCGGTGCGCCGCACGCTGGAGAACGCCTGCACGACCCGGTCCACCTCGGCGGTCTCCGCCGGTTCCAGCTCGGGGGCCTCGGTCGCCGGGTCGACGTCGTCGCCCTTGCGCAGCCGCTCGACCAGCCGCGGCAACCGCTCCTCGGCCAGTTCCACGGCCGAGGCCTGCAGCCGCCTCAGCTCGCCGATCATGGATCGGCCGAACCGGTAGGAGACCAGCACCGAGGCGACGATGGCGAGCAGGCCCAGGCCGAGGACCAGGCCGATGCGCAGCAGGGCGTCGCGCTTGAGCGTCTCGCCCTTGGCGGTGGCCCTGGCCAGCTCCTCCTGGGTCTGCCGGGTGATGGTGTCCAGGACCGTCTGGGAGTCGCGCTTCCAGGCGGCCGCGTCCAGCGGCGGCCTGCCCTTCAGGTCCCACGCGAAGATCGTGTTCTCCGCCGCCTGGAGCCGCTGGTGGGGCGCGTCCCCGACGACCTGCTGGTAGCGCGCCTTCAGCTCGGGGCCCATGTCGCGGTCCGCGTTGGCCTGGAAGTTCCTGCGGCTGGTCATCGCCGCGACGAAGGCGGCGTGCTCGGCCTGCGTCATCTCGCCGCGCTTCAGCACGGGGATGAGGATGGCCTGCTCCCTGCCCAGGTACTCGGCGGTGCTGCTGTAGGCGCCCAGGCCGCGGACGACGCGGAAGGAGGAGACCTCGGGGAGCGACACCGGGTCGCCGAACTGCCGGTTGGCCGCGCCGATGAACGCGTTGTAGGCCTCGGTCACCTGGATCGCGCTCATCGAACCGCTGTCCGCGGAGACGCGCAGCGCGTCCAGCCCGTCCATCGCCGACTCCAGCACCCGTACGTCGGCGGGGGCGTTACCGGGCTCGTGGGCCGCGGCGGACGCGATCACCTCGCGCACCACCTCCACCTTGCCGTCGGTGATCCTGCGCTGGTCGGCCAGCGCCCTGTCCTGCCCGGTACGGTCGGCCGCGCTCGCGCTGAGCCTGCGCTCGTTCTGGAACTCGACGATCAGCTGCCGGATCGGCGCCCCGATCGACTCCCAGCGGTTCAGGGTCGTGGAGAGGCCGCTGACCTCCACGACGGTCGAGTAGGCCATGAACGACCACAGCGCGACCAGCGCGAGGATCGGGATGATGAGAATCTTGAGGATCTTGGAGCGGATCGGCGGGGGGGAACTCATTCGACCTGTCCAATCCGCGGTTCCTGCAGGGGGCTCACGGCCGGGGGAACGGTGTCCCGCGGTCGCACGCCGTAACCGTTGCGTATGTGATTCGACACACTATGCCCATGGGACAGATCCAGCTTCAAGCCACAGGAGCGAACTTTAAGTATCAATGTTCACACCGGTTCGGGCGAGCAATTCCCGATAAAATACCGCTTCTGGCGCATTATGCCTGTTCATCCGGGTGGGCCTCCGCCCGGACGATCCACCGCCGTCGGCGCGGCCCGGGACCCCGCCCCCCTCGCCCGCGCGTCCCTCCCCTCCTGTCGTCACCGTCCGCCCGGACCCCCGGACGGTACCGGGGATCCGGGCGGCGCCGCGGGTCCGGGCGGGTCAGCGGCGGGCCGCCTCCAGCACCCGTCGCGCGTCACGCTCGAAGAAGCCGCGCGCGGACAGGGTGATCAGGCCGCCCACGACCATCGGCACGATCAGGGCGTACATGGCCGAGACCAGCGAGCCGGTGCCGTCGGAGACGATGCCGACGATGAGCGGGCCGAACGCCACGCCCCCGGTGAGGAACAGCTGCAGGATGGCGAACCCGATCCCCCGGGAGGCGGCGGGGACCACGTCGGCGAGGGAGGCGGTCAGGTTGGGGATGGCCATCGACATCAGCACGCTGGAGAGGGTCAGCACCACGCAGAACAGGGCGAGGGAGTTCATCGTGAGCGCGGCGGCCAGGGTGGCCGAGCCCACCGTGATGCCACCGCCGCCCGCCAGGAGCCTGCCTCCCTTGCGGGTGCCGTGCCAGACCCGGCCCAGCCAGGAGCCGATCAGCGTCCCGCCGACCACCCCGACGATGGTCATCAGGCCGCTCAGCGAACCCGCGGCCCCGATGCCGATGCCGAAGTTGCGCACCAGCAGCGAGGGGAGCCAGTAGAAGACCCCGCCCAGGCCCAGGCTGACCAGCATCAGGCCGAAGGAGACCGCGAGCAGGGTGGGGATGGTGATGACCTCGCGGAACTGGCGGGCGAACGGCTGCCTGGCGGACGCCGGACGGGTGGAGCCGCTCTCGGAACCGCCGCCGACGGCCCCCAGGTCGGAGGTGCCGGCACCGATGCCGGAGCCCCCCGCGACGTCGAGGGCGGGCTCGGGACCGAGACCGTCGGGGGCCTCGGCCCCGGGACCGGAACCGGAACCGGCGCCGGTCCGCTCGGCGAACAGCCGGTCGAGATGCCCGCGCTCGGGCTCGCGGAGCCGCCAGACGAGCAGGGCGGTGAGCACGCCGGGCACGACCATGATCAGGAAGGCGCTGCGCCAGTCGCCGAACGCCTCCGCGAGCACGCCGCCGAGCAGCGTGCCGATGCCGCCCAGGTAGGCGGTGATACGGGTCCAGCCGTAGGCCTGGGCGCGGGAGGCCGGCGGATAGTAGTCGGCCAGCAGGCTGCCGGCCGCCGGGTTGTCGATGCTCTCGGCGGCGGCGAGGAAGACCCGCATCATGTAGAAGAGCGCGAAGCTGGTGGCCAGGCCCGAACCGAGCGTGGCCAGCGCCCAGCAGAAGACGACGACGGTGATGATCCGGGTGCGGCTGCGCCGGTCGGCGATGTACCCGGCGGGAAGCGCCACCAGGGCGGCGGCCAGGGCCGAGGCGGTCGGGATGGAACCCGCCACGGTGTCGCTGAAGCCCCATTCGGCCTGCAGGAGCGGCAGCACACCCGCGAGCAGGTTGTGCTCGATGCGGTCGACGAGCCCGACGACGAAGAGCACGGCCAGGGGCGCCCAGCCGTAGGGGGCCCGGGAGGTCGCGTCGATCTCTCCGTTGCGGGGTGCTCCGAGTTTCAGGCGGGGGGTGGTGGGCGTGTCGACCATGCGCCGGCCTTCCTGTAACCAAAATCTAGAATCCGCTTCTAGAGCTTTGTTAGGGAGGGTGGCACACATCACAGCGGTCGTAAATGGGCCGGACACCACCTGTCACGGCCGGGCACGGATCGACTCGGAGCCGGACCCCGCGCCCCGACCCCTTTCCCAAGGTGATCGAGGGCCGGTCCTCATGACCGGCCCGTGACCGAACCCGTGACAGGGCCCTGTGAATCGTCCCCATCCCCGGCGCGGTGAACGGTCAAACCCGGCGAAACACCCCTTACCAAGATGGTCGGATGCGGCCGGGCGGCCCGTCCCCTCAGCCGTCGAAAGCCCTGCGGCCGAGAACGGAGTGGATCTCGAACGAGGGGGCGCTGAATCCGGGGGCCGACATCACCTCGCGGACCTCGCGGAGCCGGTCGGGGGTCATCCCGGCCTCCACCAGCCGGTCCTGCAGGTGACGGCTGTTGCTGATCATGAGGTCCAGCCCGGCGGAGCCCGGCCTCCACACCTCGGTCCAGCGCACCGGATCGACGTCCACCAGCCCGGCCCGGGCCATCTCTCCCCCGACCCGCGCGCCCCAGGTCGGGTCGCTCCCCGCCGCTCCCAGGACACGGGCCATGGCCCGGACGTAGGCACCGTAGACCTCGTGGCCGTCCGGGACGGACGGCTCCGCCCACCGGGTGATGTCGATCTCGTCGAGCTGCAACAGGCCACCGGGGCGCAGCGCGGCGCACAGGCGCCGCAGCACCAGGTCGCGCCGCGGCAGGTGGCTGAGCACGAGGCGGGCGTGGATCAGGTCGAACGCGCCCTCCGGCAGCGGGTCGGCGACGATGTCGTGGCGGACGACGGTCAGCCCCTCCCGCGAGGGGATCAGGCCGGGCTTGATGTCGGTCGCCAGCACGTGCCCGTGCGGCGCCACCCGCTCGGCCAGCCAGAGCGCCACGCTTCCCCCTCCGGCACCCACCTCCAGGCAGTTCCAGCCGGGCCCGACCCCGGCCGACTCCAGGCGTCCGAAGGTCAGCGGGTCGAGCAACCGGGCGAGGTGGCGATGCTGGTCGCCCGAGTGGTCGCCGTCGTTGTCGAACACGTAGGTGGACGCGTCCGCGGACACGTTCACGACGTTCTGGCCGGTCATCGGACCCTCCCGGGGTGTTGAGCTCGACCGCATGGTAAGCGCGGTGACACGGGAGGTGACAGCACATGGCCGGACCCGGACGCGTCCCCCCGGCGCTCCCATCGTCTACGCTCCGGTGTGTCCGGATAAGGAACTCATGTTCGGTAGGTGAACATGCTGCATCACGAGATCGCGGGTCCCGCCGACGCCCCGCCGGTCGTGCTGGCCGGTTCGCTGGGCACCACGCTGCGGATGTGGGACCCCCAGATGGAGGCGCTGACCCCCCGCTTCCGGGTCGTCCGCCTCGACCATCCCGGGCACGGGGGTTCCCCCGAGGGCGGTGCCGGCTCCATCGCCGAGCTGGGCCGCGGCGTGCTGGACCTGCTCGACCGGCTGGAGATGCCCCGGGTCTCCTTCGCCGGGCTCTCGCTCGGCGGCATGATCGGCATGTGGCTGGCCGCGCACGCGCCGGAACGGATCGACCGGCTCGCGCTGCTGTGCACGTCCGCGAGACTGGGCACCCCCGCCTACTGGGCGGAGCGGGCCGCCACGGTCCGCGAGGCGGGCACCGCCTCGCTGGCGGAGGCGGCCGCGGCCCGCTGGTTCACCCCCGGCCACACCGGGACGGAGCCGTACGTGAGGATGCTCGGCGAGGTCTCCGCCGCCGGGTACGCCGCCTGCTGCGAGGCGATCGGGGCCATGGACCTGCGGCCCGACCTTCCGCTGATCACCGCGCCCACGCTGGTGCTCGCCGGGGCCGAGGACCCGGCCACGCCCCCCGAGCACGCGGAGCTGATCGCCGCGGGCATCCCGGGCTCCAGGCTGGTCGTCGTGGCCGGGGCGGCGCACCTGGCCGGCGCCGAGCGGCCCGAAACGGTCTCCCGGCTCCTGCTGGACCACCTCCTCGGGGAGTGACCCGAGAGCGATCTCGAGGCGAACGGAGTGATCCGCCGAAATACGGTGACGTACCCCGGTGACGCCGTACACGAGGGGGCACCATGGCGACCGTCGCGGAACAGTTCATCGAGGTCCTGCGCCAGACCGGGGTGGAGCGGATCTACGGGGTGGTGGGCGACAGCCTGAACCCGGTGGTCGACGCCATCAGGAAGACGGGGGGCGTCAACGGGGGCATCGAGTGGGTCCACGTGCGCAACGAGGAGGCCGGGGCGTTCGCCGCGGCGGCCGAGGCGCAGGTCACCGGGCGCCTGGCGGTCTGCGCGGGAAGCTGCGGGCCCGGTAACACGCACCTGCTGCAGGGACTCTACGACGCCCACCGCAGCGGCGCCCCGGTGCTCGCGCTGGCCGCCCAGATCCCCTCCACGCAGATCGGCACCGGGTTCTTCCAGGAGACCCACCCCGAGCGGTCGTTCGTGGAGTGCAGCCACTTCTGCGAGACGATCGCCTCACCCGGCCAGATGCCCAGGGTGCTGCGGACCGCCGTCCAGCGGGCGATCGGCCTCGGCGGCGTCTCGGTGGTGGTCCTGTCCGGCGACGTGGCCGACCTGGACGTCCCGCAGTCGCTGGGCGAGCACGACCTGCTGACCCGCACGGGCACCGTGATACCGCCCGCCGACCAGGTGGCCGAGCTGGCCGCCGCGCTGAACCGGGCCGAGAAGGTGATGCTGTTCTGCGGCGCCGGGACCCGGCACGCCCGCGACGAGGTCATGGCGCTGGCCGGCCGCACGCTCGCGCCGGTCGGGCACGCGCTGCGCGGCAAGGAGTGGATCCAGTACGACAACCCCTACGACGTGGGGATGAGCGGGCTGCTCGGGTACGGCTCCTGCTACGAGGCGATGCACGAGGCCGACCTGGTGGTGCTGGCCGGGACCGACTTCCCGTACGACGACTTCCTGCCCGGCGCGCGCACGGTCCAGATCGACCACGACGCGGCGCGGCTGGGCCGCAGGACCCCGCTGGAGCTGGCCGTGCACGGCGACGTCGGCGCGACGGTCCGCGCGGTGCTGCCCCACGTCACGCAGAAGACGGACCGCCGGTTCCTGGACAGGATGCTGTCGCGTCACGTCAAGGCGCTGGAGGACGTCGTGGAGGCGTACACCCACGACATCGGGAAGCACCGGCCGATCCACCCCGAGTACGTGGCGAACCTGGTGGACGAGCTGGCCGCCGACGACGCGGTGTTCACCGCGGACACCGGGATGTGCACGGTCTGGGCCGCCCGCTACCTCACCCCCAACGCCCGCCGCCGGGTCATCGGCTCGTTCTGGCACGGGAGCATGGCCAACGCGCTCCCGCACGCCATCGGCGCGCAGTTCACCGACCGGGGACGGCAGGTCGTGTCCCTGTCCGGGGACGGCGGGCTGGCCATGCTCCTGGGGGAGCTGCTCACCGTCCGGCAGCACGACCTGCCGGTGAAGACCGTGGTGTTCAACAACTCCTCGCTCGGCATGGTGAAGCTGGAGATGCTGGTGAACGGGCTGCCCGACCACGGCACCGACAACGCCCCCGTCGACTACGCGGCCATCGCCGCCGCGGCCGGCATCGCGTCCCTGCGCGTGGAGGACCCCGCGGACGTGCGCGAGGCCCTCCGGACGGCGTTCGCCACGCCCGGCCCCTTCCTGCTGGACGTGGTCACCGATCCGGACGTGCTGGCGATGCCGCCGCACGTGAGCGCGGGGCAGGTGAAGGGGTTCGCGCTGGCCGCCGGGAAGATCGTTCTCACCGGCGGGGTCGGACGCATGATCGACATGGCGAGGGCGAACCTGCGCAGCATCCCGCGCCCCTGACCCGTGGCGTCCCGCGCCCCTGACCCGTGGCGTCCCGCGTCCCTGGCACGCGGTGTTCCGTGTCTCCCCGCGCGCGGTGTCCGGCGTCGCCGGCGCGCGGCGTCCCGGCGTCCCCGGGCGGGGGCGCCGGAACTGTCGGTGGCGGGGCCCACAATGACGCCATGGACGGTTGGCGCGAGGTCCGCGAGACGCTGCGCGAGTTCGCGCTGCGACTGCCGGAGGCCTACGAGGATCACCCCTGGGGCGACACGGTCGTCAAGGTGAACAAGAAGATCTTCATCTTCCTCGGCGTCGAGGAGCCGACGGAGAAGTGGCGTCCGAGCGTCGGCGTGAAGCTGCCGGAGTCGAACGGGCACGCTTTGGCACTCCCGGGCGCCCGGCCGTCGGGGTACGGGCTGGGCAGGGCGGGTTGGGTGACGATCCCGCTGACCGGCCCGCTCCCGGAGACCGAGGTGCTCCTGGACTGGGTCGAGGAGAGCTACCGTGCCGTCGCCCCCAAGAGGCTCGTCGCCCGCCTCGACGCCTCCTGACCCGGCGCCTTCCGGCCCGGCGCGTCCGGCATCGGCGGAGCGGACGGCCCCCGGAGCGGATGCTCAGGAAGGGCAGGCGGAAGGAGCGGGGCGGGCGTGCCGGAGGTCAGGGGACGTCCCGCGGGCGGGCGGCGAGGATCCGGCCGAGCAGGCCGGTGAGCTCGTCGCGCTCGCCGGGCGCCAGCGGGGAGAACCACTCCTGCTCCCGGCGCGTCTGCTCGGCGAAGATCTCCCGGACCGCGCTCTCGCCCGCTGAGGTGAGCTCGACCACCACGGCCCGCCCGTCGCCCGGGTCCGGGCGGCGCCGGACCAGGCCGTCGCGCTCCAGCGTGTTGACGGCGTTGGTCACCGCCGAGCGGGACATCGCGGAGATCTCGGCGAGCCTGACGGGCCGGGTGGGGCCGAGCAGCCAGAGCTTGAACATCAGGCGGAAACCGGGGAGGGTCCAGCCGCGCGGGCGGTGGATCCGGGTCTCCAGGTCGGTGACGAGCAGGTAGGCCAGCTGAAGCAGGTTGTACGCCAGCGCGAAGGCCTCCGCGTCGGCCGGGGGCGGCATGGCCGCCAGGCGTTCCCTGGCGTAGGCGGCGTACCGCAGATCTGCTCTGTCCACCGGCCAAGTCTTGCGCAGGTGAGGTACGGCGTGAATATTGTTATGGCCATAACAACATTCACCGGAGGCGCCCGTGCGGGTGGTCATCGCCGGAGGCGGCATCGGCGGGCTGGCGACGGCCCTCAGCCTGCACGCGGCCGGCTTCGAGGACGTGGTCGTGCACGAGGCGGCCGAACGGATCCGCCCGCTGGGCGTGGGCATCAACCTGCTGCCGCACGCCGTGCGCGAGCTCACCGAGCTCGGCCTCGCCGACCGGCTGGCCGGGACCGGGGTGGCCACCGCCGAGCTGGCCTACTTCAACCGGTACGGCACGCCGATCTGGTCCGAGCCCCGGGGGATCGACGCCGGTTACGCCTGGCCCCAGTACTCCGTCCACCGCGGGCGCCTGCAGATGCTCCTGCTGGAGGCCGTGACCGAGCGCCTGGGCCCACGGGCCGTGCGCACCGGCAGCCGCGTCACCTTCACCGGCACCGGTATCCCGCGCGCCGGGACGGACGAGGTGCCGATCGGCCCGGACGACCTGCTGGTCGGCGCGGACGGCATCCGCTCGGCCGTCCGGGCCCACCTGTTCCCCGGCGAGGGCCCGCCGCCGTGGAACGGCCTTCTCCTGTGGCGGGGCACGACGTACGGGGAGCCGTTCCTGACCGGGCGATCCATGATCATGGCCGGTGACGGCACCCAGAAGTTCGTGGCCTACCCGATCGCGACGGGCGAGCGGACACTGATCAACTGGATCGCCGAACGGCCGGTGGACGGCGCGGCCTCGGGGCCGGCCGACTGGAACCGTCCCGCGGACCCGGCGCGGATCGCCGCGCACTTCGCGGACTGGCGCTTCGACTGGCTGGACGTGCCCGGGATCATCACCGGCGCCGAGGCGGTCTACGAGTACCCGATGGTCGACCGCGACCCGCTGCCGTACTGGACGGCGGGCAACGTCACCCTGCTGGGTGACGCCGCCCACGCCATGTACCCGATCGGCTCGAACGGCGCCTCCCAGGCGATCGTCGACGCGCGGGTGCTCGCCCACTCCCTCGCCCGCGGCGACCTCGCGGCGTACGAGGCGACCAGGCGCCCGGTGACGACCGCCCTGCAGCTCTCCAACCGGAGGATGGGGCCCGAGGTCGTCATGAAGCTCGCCCACGACCGGGCGCCGGACGGTTTCGACGACGTGGAGAGCGTCATCCCGTTCGCCGAGCGGGCCGAGATCGCCGCGTCGTACAAGCGCACGGCGGGCTTCGACCCGGTCGCGCTCAACGAGCGCCCGTCCTGGAGCGTGGACCGTTGAACCTCGAACCGCTCGCCACGTTTCACGTGGAACTCGACCCGATCCTCGACCTGGGCGACACCCCGTGGGGCAGGCGCCGGGTGATCAACATCGTGGGCGGCTCGTTCGAGGGGGCGCGGCTGTCCGGGACCGTGCTGCCCGGCGGGGCCGACTGGCAGATCCTGCACGCCGACGGCACGGCCAGCATCGACACCCGCTACACCCTGCGCACCCACGACGGCGCGCACCTGTACATCTCCACCAGCGGGGTACGGCACGGCCCGCCCCCGGTCATGGAACGCCTGTCCAGGGGCGAACCCGTCGATCCCGCCGAGTACTACTTCCGGCTCTTCTGCCGCTTCGAGACCGGTGACGCGCGGTACCTGTGGCTCAACCGCACCCTGGCCGTGGCCTCGGGGAGCCGCACCGCGAACGCCGTCCGCTACGAGGCCTGCACCCTGACCTGAGCCGGCCGAGCCACCCTCACCCGAGCCGCCCTCACCTAGCCGTCCTCACCGAGCCACCCGAGCCGTCCGAGCCGTCCGAGCCACCCGAGGAGCCCCGATGCCGAACCTCGACCGCGCGCCCCTGCCGCTCGCCTCCGAGCACGACACCCCGTTCCGGATGCGCGACGGCACGATCCTGCGCGGCGACGTCCACCGCCCGGCCTCGGGCGGCCCGTTCCCGACCCTGCTCGTCCGCTCCCCGTACGGCGAGGGCTCGTTCCGCGCGGTGCCGAAGATCCCCGCGCTGGAGGCCGGGTTCGCGGTGGTGTTCCAGCACTGCCGGGGGCGCGGGAGCAGCGACGGCGTCTTCCGGCCCTGGCGGGACGAGGGCACCGACGGCTACGACACCATCGAGTGGATCACCGCCCGGCCGTGGTCGAACGGCGAGGTCATGGCGTACGGGATGTCGTACCTCGCGGGGTGCGCGCTGCAGGCGGCGGCGCTGCGCCCGCCGGGGTTGAAGGCCGTGGTCGCGACCATGACCCCGCACGACTTCCACGACGGCCTGAAGTACCACGGCGGCGCCTTCGCGCTGGGCTCGGCGCTGTACTGGGGGTCGATGCAGGCGATGCTCACCCTGACGCACGCGGCCCAGGCGGGCGAGGACGTGAGGGCCGGGTTCGCCGAGCTGCGGCCCGTCATCGGCGCCCCCGCGCGGGCCGCGCGGACGCTCCCGCTGCGCGACATCCCGGGCATCCCGTGGTGGGAGGAGTGGATCTCGCACCCCGAGCGGGACGACTACTGGCGGGAGCTGGCCGGGACCATGCGGCACGAGGACATCGAGGTGCCGGTCATGCACACGGCCGGCTGGTTCGACGTGTTCCTCGCCGGGACCCTGGAGAACCACCGCCGCCTGGGCGGGCCGCTGGTCGTCGGGCCGTGGTCGCACGGCGCGAGCACGGGCGCCCTCGACTTCGGCTTCGCCGCCTCGGCCCCCGCGGCCCGGGTGGAGGCGCGGCAGCTCGACTTCCTGCGGGGTGCCGACCGCGGGCCCGCGGTGAGGATCTTCGTGATGGGCGACGACGTGTGGCGGGACGAGGAGGAGTGGCCCCTGGCCCGCGCGGTCGGGACCCGCTACCACCTGCACCCCGACGGCGGGCTGTCGACCGACGTCCCGGCCGGGGACACCCCCCTGACGTTCGTCTTCGACCCGCGCGACCCGGTCCCCACGGTCGGCGGCCCGGTGCTGTTCGCCGACGCCGGCAACGTCGGCCCGCAGGACCAGCGCGAGGTGGAGCGCCGCCCCGACGTGCTCTGCTTCACCACCGAGGTCCTGGACGCCGACATCGAGGTGACCGGACCGCTCAGCGTCACGCTGCGCGCGGCGACCTCCGCGGTCTCCACCGACTGGACGGCCAAGCTGGTCGACGTCCACCCCGACGGCCGGGCGATGAGCGTGATCGACGGCATCCTCAGGGCCCGTACCGAGCCCGGCCGCCCCGCCGAGTTCGTGATCGACCTGGTGGCCACCAGCCAGGTCTTCAAGGCCGGGCACCGCATCCGGGTGGAGATCTCCAGCTCCAACTTCCCGCGCTTCGACCGCAACCCCGGCAACGGCCGCACCGGGGCCGAGACGACCGAGGACGAGCTGGTCGTCCAGCACCAGACCGTCTTCCCAGGCTCCTTCGTCACCCTGCCGGTCGTCCCCCGCCGGGGAAAGGGTGACCGGGCGGGCGGGGAATCGGTGTAAACGCCTTTTCACCTGCCCTTTCCCTATTTCATGGGGTGGGGCACGGCGTGGCACCACATAGGCATCAATCGTGACTGTAAGCATCATCAGTGTCACGCTGAGCCGCTCGGCGCGCCGACAGAGAGCAGCCGTCCCGCGGCCCGCGAACCGATCGCGGCCACGGACCGCGCCTCGAAAGGAACGGTGTCCCATGTCCACACCCGGCCTCCAGACGAACACCGCGGTTCCCCGCGTCCGGTGCGGGGGGCACCGGACGGTGACACTCCCGGTGGCGGGACTCCTTTCCCTCGCGCTGGCCGTCACCCTGTCCGCGCCCGCCGCCGCCTCGGTGACGGGCGCCCCGCGCGACCCGGACCCGTACGTCAGCGACGGCCTGGCCCCGGCCGGCACGGTCCGGGGAGAGGCGCAGCGCGTCTGCCGGCCGAAGTCCTACTTCAGCTTCCACCACCTGCGGCCGAGGAACTTCTTCGTGCCGCGCACCCGGTTCATCGACGGTCCGGGCGGCACGATGACGGCCTCGGTCAACCGCCAGCACCGGGTCTACGCCGAGATGGAGATCGAGCGGGAGAGGGTCGGCTCGGTCGACAGGGCGGAGCTGGTCCGGCAGTTCCGGAACATGCTGAACCCGCTGGTCGCCGAGGAGTACGTGGTGGAGACCGGCCACGAGTACACGCAGGAGATCAGCGACGGCAAGTACGGCAACCTGTGGTACCGCGTCTTCGGCTACCGGACGGCCTTCACGGCCTGGCGCAGGGTCTACAACTGCCGGGTGCACCGGGTCGCGGCGGGCATCGCCAACATCCCCGCGCGGGTGGAGGGCTGGAGGTACTGGGAGACCAGCCACCCGATGTACAGGGGACGCAAGCTGAGCGAGCGCTGAGCCCCGCGGCGCCGCGTCCTCAGGTGACGGCGAGGCGCCGGCCGTACCGGTCGTCGCGCCAGTGCTCCTTCTCCAGCACCTCGGCCAGCAGCGCGGCCGCGTCGTGGACGTCGGCGAAGCGGATGTAGAGCGGCGCGAAGCCGAACCTGAGGACGTCGGGTGCTCGGAAGTCGCCGTGGACGCCCCGGTCGATCAGGGCGCGCATGACGGGGTAGCCGTGGGGGTGGCCGAAGCTCACCTGGCTGCCCCGGCGCTCCGGGTCCCGGGGCGAGACGAGCCAGAGCCCGTACGGCGCGCAGAGCTCCTCGACCAGCTCGATGAAGAGCGAGGTCAGCGCCACGCTCTTGGCGCGCACGGCGGCCAGGTCGACGTGCTCCCAGATGTCGAGCGAGGCGTTGAGCGGGGCGAAGGACATCACCGGCGGGGTGCTGACGGTGAAGCGCCGGATGCCGTCGGCGGGGCGGAAGCCGGGCTCGAAGGCGAACGGCGCCGCGTGCCCGTGCCAGCCGGTCAGCAGGTGACGGGCCTCGTCCTGGTGACGCGGGCTGACGTAGACGAAGGCCGGGGCCCCCGGGCCGCCGTTCAGGTACTTGTAGGTGCAGCCCACCGCGAAGTCGGCCGCCGAGACGTCCACCTGGTACGCGCCGACGCTGTGGCACAGGTCCCAGATCATCAGCGCGCCCGACTCCTGGACCAGCGCGGTGATCGCCTCCGTGTCGTGGCGGGCCCCGGTCCGGTAGTCCACCTCCGACAGCAGCACGCACGCGACCTCGTCGGAGAGCGCGGCCGGGAGCGCGTCGGGGCCGTTGACGTCGCGGATCTCGTAGCCGCCCAGGGCGCCCGCCAGCCCCTCGACCACGTAGCGGTCGGTGGGGAAGTCGGCCGGGTTGGAGACGATCACCCGGCGTCCGGGGCGCAGGCCCAGTGCCGCGGAGACGGTCTTGACGATGGCGATCGAGGTGCTGTCGCCCACCGCCACCTGACCGGGTCCCGCCCCGATCAGCGGGGCGATCCGGTCACCGGTGGTCAGCGGCAGGTCGAACCAGCCCGAGGTGTTCCAGGCCCCGACCAGCCTGCCTCCCCACTCCTGCTCCACGGTCCTCGCCACCGCGGCGGCGGCCGCCCTGGGCGGGGCGCCCAGCGAGTTGCCGACGAGGTAGATCGTCCCGTCGGGCAGGACGAACTCGTCCCTGAACCGGCTGAGGGGATCGGCGGCGTCGAGGGCGACGCACTCCGCACGACTGAGGGCCACGGGTCATCTCCGGGGTAGGCGCCTGGCGACCGGTCCATCATGCCGTGACCGGTGGGACTCCCCGCATGCGGGCCCGCGGTGGGCCCGCGGTGGGCCCGCGGTGGGCTCGGCGACGGGCCCGTGGCGGGGATCCGGTGGGCTCAGTGGGCTCAGCGGGTTCGGCGGCGGGTTCAGCGGCCCAGGAAGCGGAGGGCGTTGCCGCCGAGCAGCTTGGCGCGGGCGGCCTCCGACAGGAACCCCGCGCCACGGACCAGCGCCCCCACCGGGGACTCGCCCAGCGGGTAGGGGAAGTCCGAGCCGAGCATGACCCGGTCCTCCCCCATGGTGTCCACCAGCAGCCGCAGCGCCCGCTCGTCGAACACCACCGAGTCCACGCTGAACCGGTCGAGGTAGTGCGACGGCGGGAACTCCGAGACCCCGACCAGGTCACCGCGGCGGTGCCAGGCGTTCTCGAACCGGCCGAGCCAGAAGGCGAACGAGCCGCCGCCGTGCGCGAAGCACAGGCGCAGCGTCTCCGGCACCCGGTCCAGGACGCCGCCCAGGATCAGCGCGAGGATCGACAGGTGCGTCTCGGCGGGCATGCCGACCAGCCACCGCGCCATCCACCGGTCCAGCCGGGGCCCGCCCGTCATGTCCCACGGGTGGACGAAGACGGGCGCGCCCACGTCGGCGCAGTGCCGGAGGAACTGGACGACGCCCTCGTCGTCCAGGTCGCGGTCCCCGACGTGGTTGCCGATCTCGACGCCCGCGTGACCCGCGGCCAGGCACCGGTCCAGTTCGGCGCAGGCCAGGTCGGGATCCTGGAGCGGCACCTGGCAGAACGGCACCAGCCGCTCGGACGCGCAGATCTCCAGCGCCAGGTCGTTGAAGATCCTCGCCACCCGTACGGCCTCGGCCGCGGGGCGGTCGTAGCAGAAGAAGACCGGGGTCGGCGAGACGACCTGCACGTCCACTCCGTCGGCGTCCATCCGTTCCAGCCGGACCGAGGGGTTCCAGCAGTCGTCGGCGATCCGGCGGAACTCCCGGTCGCCGAGCAGGATGACGGCCTCCCGCTCGGAGTCGATCCGCAGCCGGGGCGCCCCCGGCCAGCCGAGGTCCGGCCAGCCCGCGGGGACGTGGTGGGTGTGGACGTCGACGATCACCGGCTATCCCTTGCCCGGGTGCAGGGCTCCGCAGCCGCCGCAGGTGCGCGCCTTCTCGTCGTCGTAGAACGCCTGGAAGATCGGCGGCAGGTCGGTCACGATGTTCCGGACCTGCAGTTCCACCTCGTGGACCACGGCGCTGCACTCGGGGCAGTACCACAGGAACCTCTCCAGCACTCCCTCCGGCCGGATCCGCTCCACCACCAGGCCGACGGAGCCCTCCTCGGGACGCTGCGGCGAGTGCGGGGTGTTCGCCGGGAGCAGCCACATCTGGCCCTCGCGGACGTGCACGGTCTCCGGCCCCTCCGGCGTCATGACGTTGACGTGCATGTTGCCGCGGATCTGGTAGAAGAGCTCCTCGTACGGGTCGATGTGGAAGTCGGTCCGCGCGTTCGGGCCGCCGACGACCATGACGATGAAGTCGTCGCTGCGCTCGAAGACCATCTTGTTCCCCACCGGGGGCTTGAGCAGGTGGGCGTGCTCGTCGATCCATGCGGTGAAGTCGATGGGGCTGATCACGGGCGATCCTCCGGTCGGTGGGCGACGGCCTGAATCTCGATGAGCAGGTGCGGGTGCGGCAGCTCGCGGACGGCCACGGTCGTGCGGGCCGGGCCGCTCTCGTCGAAGTACTCCGCGTAGACGGCGTTGTAGCCGCCGAAGTCGTCGATGTTCACCAGGTACGTGGTGATCTGCACGAGGTTGCTCAGGTCGGCCCCGGCCGCCTTGAGGATGTCGCCGATGTTCTCTATCACGGCCCGGGTCTGCTCGGCGATGTCGAGCGTGATCTTGCCGGACGCGTCGGTCCGGACCCCGGCGATCGTGTCGTCCGGCCTGCGCGCGCTGGTGCCCGACACGTACAGGAAGTCACCCGCCCGCTTGACGTGCGGGAACCGGCCCCGGGGGACGGCCTTGCCGGGGACGACGAGTCCTTCGTTCATGGTGTGTCCCTTTCCTTCGCGGTGAACGAGACCGAGCCCAGGTGCTGGATCTCGGCCCGTACCCGCGCGCCCGGCAGGAGCGGCTCGGCGGGCGTGGCGGCTCCGGCGAGCAGGATCCACCCCTCCTCCAGGACCATTCCCACCTGAGCGGCCAGGCGCGCGGCCTCGGCCAGGGCTCGGCGCGGGTCCCCCAGGATCGCACCGGTCGACCCGGCGTGCACCACCCGGTCGTCGATCTCCAGGACGACGCCCAGGTTCCACCGGGACGGGTCGTGGGGCTGCCACGGGCCGACGGCGTACCCGGCGGCCGAGGTGTTGTCGGCGATCACGTCCGGCAGCGAGAAGCGGAAGTCCTCGTAGCGGGAGTCGATGACCTCGACGCCGACCGCGACGGCCGCGACGGCGTCCGGCGCGAGCGCGTCGGCGGGCGAGGCGATGCGCCGGCCCAGCAGGTAGACGATCTCCGGTTCCACCCTCGGGTGGACGAGGCCGGACACGTCCGCGGTCGAGCCGTCGGCGACGGCGGACGACGCGGGGAGGCGGCCGAAGATGACGTCGTGCACGCCCATCTGGCGGCGCTTGCCCTCGCTGGTGAAGCCCAGCTTCACCCCGGCGAGCCGGTCGCCCCGCTCCAGGCGGAGCCGGATCAGCTCCTCCTGGACGCGGTAGGCGTCGGCCACGTCGTAGTCCTGCTCGGGCCTGGGCACGGCGCGGCCGGTGCGGGCCGCCTCGTCCAGGACGGCCGCGAGCCGGTGCAGGTCGGTCATGCCCTCTCCTCCGAACGGGTGCCCGGCCCGGAGAGCACCGGGTCCGCCGGGCGCGCAGGTTCCCGCGGACCGGCCGCCCCGCCCGAACCCGCCGGGCTCCCCGGAGCCACCGAACCCGCCGGGCTCCCCGGAGCCACCGGACCCGCCGGGCTCCCCGGAGCCACCGGACCCGCCGGGGACGCCGGGCTCTCCGGGGCCGCCGAGCGGGCCAGGTCGAGTGCGATGTCCACGATCATGTCCTCCTGGCCGCCCACCATCCGGCGGCGGCCCGCCTCGGTCAGGATGGCCCTGGTGTCGACCCCGTGGCGCGTCGAGGCGGCCTCGGCGTGCCGCAGGAAGCTGGAGTACACCCCGGCGTAGCCGAGCGTCAGCGTCTCCCTGTCCACCCGGACCGGCCGGTCCTGCAGCGGCCTGACCAGGTCGTCGGCCGCGTCCATCAGGGCGTACAGGTCGCAGCCGTGCTCCCAGCCGGTCAGGTCGGCCACCGCGACGAACGCCTCGATCGGGCAGTTGCCCGCGCCCGCGCCCATCCCTGCCAGGGAGGCGTCCACCCGGCAGGCGCCGTTCTCCACCGCGACGACCGAGTTGGCCACGCCCAGCCCCAGGTTGTGGTGGGCGTGGATGCCGATCTCGGTCTCCTGGCGCAGCACCGAGCGGTAGGCCCGGATCCGCTCGCGCACCCCGTCCATGGTCAGCCTGCCGCCGGAGTCGGTCACGTAGACGCAGTGCGCGCCGTAGGACTCCATGAGCGCGGCCTGCCGGGCCAGCTCGTCGGCGGGGGCCAGGTGGGACATCATCAGGAACCCGGCCACGTCCATGCCGAGCTCGCGCGCGACCGAGATGTGCTGGGCCGAGACGTCGGCCTCGGTGCAGTGGGTGGCGATCCTCACCGAGGTGACGCCGAGGGCGTGGGCGCGCCTCAGGTCCCGGACGGTGCCGATGCCCGGCAGCAGCAGGGTGGTCAGCCTCGCCCGCCGTACGACCCCGGCGACCGCCTCGATCCACTCGTCGTCGGTGTGCGCGCCCACGCCGTAGCTGAAGCCGCCCCCGGCGAGGCCGTCGCCGTGCGCGATCTCGATGGCCGCCACCCCGGCGGCGTCGAGGGCCGCGGCGATGGCGGCGGCCTGGCCGACGGTGTAGCGGTGCCGGATGGCGTGCATGCCGTCCCGCAGCGTCACGTCCTGCACGTACAGCCTCATGCCCCCACCTCCGCGCCCCGCGTCGAGGCGGCGGCCGGGGCGACGGCGGTGACGGCCGGGGCGGTGGCGGCGGTGGCGGCGGTGGCCGGGGCGGCGAGGCGTTCGGCCGTGCGCAGTGCGGCCGAGGTCATGATGTCGAGGTTGCCGGCGTAGGCGGGCAGGTAGTGGGCGGCGCCCTCCACCTCCAGGAAGACGGTCACCTTGACGCCGCCGTCGCGGGTGCCGTCGGGCAGCGGCTCCCCGGCCCCGATCTCCTCGAACTGCACCTCCTGCTTGAGCCGGTAGCCCGGCACGTACGTCCTGACCTGTTCCACCATGTCCAGCACCGCCCCGGTCACGGCGGCCTCGTCGCAGTCGCCGACCAGGCAGTAGACCGTGTCACGCATGATCAGCGGCGGCTCGGCCGGGTTGAGCACGATGATCGCCTTGCCCCTGGCGGCCCCGCCGACCCGCTCGATCGCGCGGGCGGTCGTCTCGGTGAACTCGTCGATGTTGGCCCGGGTGCCCGGACCGGCCGACCGGGACGCGATCGAGGCGACGATCTCGGCGTACCGGACGGGCGTCCGCGAGGCGACCGCCGCCACGATCGGGATCGTGGCCTGCCCCCCGCAGGTGACCATGTTGAGGTTCGGCTCGGCCAGGTGGGCCTCCAGGTTGACCGAGGGCACCACGTAGGGGCCGATCGCGGCCGGGGTCAGGTCGACGACCCGCTTGCCGTGCGCGCGCAGCACCCGGTCGTTGTGCCGGTGCGCCCCGGCCGAGGTCGCGTCGAGGACCACGTCCACCTCGCCGAACCCGGGCAGCGCCACCAGCCCCTCGACGCCCTCGCTGGTCGTGGCGAGGCCGCGGCGGCGGGCGCGGGCCAGGCCGTCGGAGTCCGGGTCGATGCCGGCCATCGCGACCACCTCGACCTTCTCCGAGAGCAGGGCCTTGAACATCAGGTCGGTGCCGATGTTCCCGGAACCGATGATCGCGACTTTCACGAGAAGACCGTCCTTACCGACCCCAGGCCGTCGATGTGCACCTCGAAGGTGTCGCCGGGTTCGACGTCCACCACCGGGCCGAGCGCTCCGGTGAGCACGACGTCCCCGGCGCCCAGCGAGAAGTCCGTGCGGCCCAGCGCGTCGGCCAGCCAGACCGCGGCGTTCAGCGGATGCCCCATGCAGGCGGCGCCCGCGCCGGTGGAGACCTCCTGGCCGCGCCGGCTCATGGTCATCCCGGCCAGGCGCAGGTCCAGGTCGCGCAGGCCGACCGGGGTGTTGCCGAGGACGAACGCGCCGCTGGAGGCGTTGTCGGCGACCGTGTCGACGAGCGTGATGTCCCAGCCCGCGATGCGGCTGTCGACGATCTCGATGGCGGGCAGCACGAAGTCGACCGCGCGGATGACGTCCGCGACGGTGAACGGGCCGCCCTCCAGGTCCCTGCCCAGGACCAGCGCGATCTCCGCCTCCACCCGGGGCTGCAGGAAGCGGTCGACCGGGACGGTCAGGCCGTCCAGGTAGGCCATGTCGGCGAAGAGCATCCCGTAGTCCGGGCTGTCCACGCCGAGCTGGCGCCGCACCGCCTGCGAGGTCAGGCCGATCTTCCTGCCCACCGGGCGGCGCCCCTGCTCCAGCGCCCGCCTGGTGTTGACCTCCTGTACGGCGTACCCGACGGCCTCGGCGTTCCCGGCCGGGAGCATGTCGCGCACCGGGGGGCACGGTTTGCCGCTCCGGGCCGCCTCCAGCAGCCGGTCGGCCGCCTCGGCGTACACGTCGGTGGCCTCGCTCCACTCAGTCATGTTCGGGCTCCAGCTTGATGGTGATCGTGGTGGGCTCGGAGTAGAAGTCCAGGGAGCGCGTGCCGCCCTCGCGGCCGATGCCCGACAGCTTCACCCCGCCGAACGGGGTGCGCAGGTCGCGCAGGTACCAGGTGTTGACCCAGACCAGGCCGGCCTCCAGCGACTGCGCGACCCGGTGGGCGCGGCTCAGGCCGGAGGTCCACACGGTCGCCGCCAGGCCGTACTCGCTGTCGTTGGCCAGCGCAACGGCCTCGGCCTCGGTGTCGAACGGCGCGACGTGGCAGACCGGGCCGAAGATCTCCTCCCGGTTCACCCGGGAGTCGTGCGGCAGGCCGGTCAGCACGGTCGGCTCGACGTAGTAGCCGCCGTCGCGGTCGTCGCCGAACGTCGGCACCCCGCCGCCGGCGCGGATCTCGGCGCCCTCGCGCGCGGCCAGCTCGTAGTAGGAGAGCACCTTGTCGCGGTGCTCGGCGGAGATCATCGGCATCATGGTGGCGTCGGGGTCGGTGGGGCGGCCGAACCGCAGCCGCCCGGCCCGGCGGGCCAGCCGCTCGGTGAACTCCTCGAAGACGGGCCGCTGCACGTAGAGCCGCTCGGTGCACAGGCACACCTGGCCGCCGTTGGTGAAGACCGACCGCACGCTCCCCTCGACCGCGGCGTCCAGGTCGGCGTCGGCGAAGACCAGCCCGGCGTTCTTGCCGCCCAGCTCGAACGAGACGGGCTTGACCCGGTCCGCCACCGCCTTCATGATCGCCGATCCGGTGCGGCTCTCCCCGGTGAAGGTGACCGCGTCCACACCCGGGTGCTCCACCAGGAACTCCCCGGCCGATCCGGCTCCGAAGCCGTGCACGACGTTGAGGACGCCCGGCGGCAGCCCGATCGAGGCGGCGATCTCGGCGAGCACCGCCATAGAGCCGGGGGTGTGCTCCGACGGCTTGACCACGACGGTGTTGCCCGCCACGAGCGCCGGCCCGAGCTTCCAGGTCGCCAGCAGGAACGGCAGGTTCCACGGCACGATCACCGCGACCACCCCCAGGGGCCTGCGCACGGTGTAGCTCAGCACGTCCGTCAGGTGGAACGCGTTCTCCGGATGCTGGGCCGCGATCTCGGCGAACGACCGGAAGTTGGCGGCGCCGCGCGGGATGTCCAGGGTGCGGGCCTGGGCGACCGACTTACCGGTGTCGGCGATCTCCGCGGCCACCAGGTCCTCGAACCGCTCCTCGATCGCGTCGGCGAGGCGGCGCATCCAGGCGGCGCGCCCGGCCACCGGCAGCGCCGCCCACCCGGGCAGGGCGGCGCGGGCCGCGGTCACCGCGCGGTCGACGACCGCCCGATCCGCCTCCCGGACCTCCCGGACGGCCGACCCGGTCACCGGGTCGTACACGGTGAACGTCGCTCCCTCGGCGACCGGCACCCCACCGATGAAGTGGTCGACCTGGTCGGACACGGCTGCTCCCTGGGGATCGCGTTTTCATGAGGTCACTACGTACGGGTATAGAGCGGAAGGCCGCACATAGGCAACAATGCGTTCCGTGAGACGGAACCCCGACCGGCTCTCCATGCTGGAGAAGTCATGGCTCGTCCTCGACGCGTTCCGCCCCACGGGAGGACCCCTGCGGCTGAGCGACGTCACCGAGCGCTGCCACCTGCCCAAGACCACCGCCTTCCGGCTCCTCACCGAGCTGACCGAGATCGGTGCGATCACCCGCCGCCCGGACGGCTACTACCTCGGCCGCCGGCTCTTCGAGCTCGGAAGCATCGTGCCCGGGGAACGCGACCTGAGACACGCGGCCCTGCCCTTCATGCACGATCTGTACGAGGCCACCCACGAGACCGTCCACCTGGGGGTGCGCGACGGCCTGGACGTGGTCTACGTCGAGAAGATCCAGGGCCAGGAGGCGTTCGCGCTGCCGTCCCGCGTCGGCGGTCGTCTCCCGCTGACCTGCACCGGCATCGGCAAGGCCCTGCTGGCCTACTCCGGTCCCGAGCTGATCGAGGAGGTCCTCGGCCGTCCGCTGCGCCGGCTCACCCCGCACTCGATCGTCGACCCGCGGCGGCTGGAGGAGGCCCTCGGCCAGGTCCAGGCCTCGGGACTGGCGTACGAGCGCGAGGAGGCCCAGGCGGGCGGCGCCTGCATCGCGGCCCCGGTGTTCGGCGACGGCGTGGCCGTGGCCGCGCTCTCGGTCTCGGTCCCGCTGGCCCGCTTCCACCCGGCCCGGCTGGCCCCCGCGGTCAAGGCCGCCGCCCTGGGCATCTCCCGCGCCCTGGCCAGGACCATCTGACGGCCCGCGGGCTCGCGCGGCGGGGCCCCACATCTGTCCGCGCCCGGCGGGTATGCGATTCACTGCTCGTTGACGATTCCGGACCCGCCAGGAGGATTCTCGTGGAAGCTCGCACCGAGACGGTCACCGTCACCGACGGCTCGTTCGATCTGCATCTCTGGCTGCCCCCGAGCGGCCGGGGACCGGTCGTCCTGCTGGTCCAGGAGATCTTCGGGGTCGGGCCGTACATCAGGAAGGTCGCCGAGGACCTGGCGGCGCTCGGGTACGTCGTCGGCGCCCCCGACATGTTCTGGCGGATGCGGCCCAACTGGGTCGCCGAGCACGACGAGGCCGGCACGGCCAGGTCGATGGAGATGGGCGGCGCGTTCGACATGCCCCAGGGGGTGGCCGACGCGGCGATGGCCCTGGCGCACCTGCGGAAGCTGCCCGAGGCCGCCGAAGGGTCGGCGGTGGTCGGGTTCTGCCTGGGCGGTTCGATCGGCTACCTCCTCGCGGCCACGATGGAGGTGGGCACGGTCGTGTCGTTCTACGGCTCCGCCGTGCCGGAGGCCACGGGCATGATGGAGAAGATCACCGGTCCGCTCCTGCTCGTCTTCGGCGGTTCGGACCCCTTCATCCCGCGTGAGCAGGTCGCCGCGGTGGAGGAGGCCGCGGCCGGGCGGCCGAACGTCGAGATGTACGTCGCCGAGCAGGCCGGTCACGCCTTCCACAACCACGAGGCCCCGCGGTTCCACGACCCCGTGGCGGCGGAGGCCGCCTGGGCGCGGACCGTGGCCTTCCTCGGCCGCCACCTGAACCCGGACTCCCCGTGGACGTCCACCCCGGAGCCGGACGCCCGGCCCTGAGGCCACAGCCCGCCCTGGGTCGCCCCGCCCCGGCCGTGAGGCACCCGCCCGGCCCTGAAGCACCGCCCGGCCCTGGGTCACCCGTTCGGCCCTGCGCCGGCTGGGGGAAAGCGGCCCTGGGGAAGGCGGCCCGGGAAAGGCCGCCGGAGAAGACGGCCGTCGGCTCCGGGAGCCCCGAACGACCTTCGAGGGCTCCGGAGCCGGCGGAAGGTCCTCCCAAGGCCCCCGGAAGCCCCCGGAAGGCCACCGGAAGCCCTCGGGAGCCTCCGGGAGGCCACCGCGGGCCCTTGCCGGAAGGTCACCTTCCCGTACCCCCGCCGTTCGCCGGACCGTCCCGCGGACCGGCATCATCGCCTCATGTACCAGACGTGGCAGATGTGGGGAGACGTCGTCGTGGCGACCCTCCTCGCGGTCCCGGTGGCCGTCGTGGCCGTCCGCCTTCTCGCGCTCCGCCGCGCCCGCGCGGGTCACCCCCACCCCGTCCGCACCGCCCTGGCCGACGTGGTCGCGACGGCCGGGACCGCCCCCTGGATCTGGATGATCCTCACCCCCGCCCCGGGTCCCGGCGGTGTCAGCCCGATCCCCTTCGCGGACCTGCGGACGGTCCTCGACGGGCCGCCACAGACGGCGTCGGTGCAGGTCGGAGGCAACCTTCTGGTCCTCGCCGCGCTCGGCGCCATGCTCCCGGTCCGCTCGGCGCGGTTCGCCTCACCCGCCGGGGTCGGGGCCGTTGCGGCGGTGGCGGCGACCGCGTCCCTCACCGTGGAGACGCTCCAGTACGTCCTGAGCCTGGGGCGGGTCAGCTCCGTCGACGACGTGATCGTCAACACGGCGGGGGCCGTCGTGGGCGCCCTCGTCACGCGACGATGGTGGGCGGTGCGGATACCGGCCGGGACCGTTCCACGGTAACGGTCCGGGAAAACCCGTGGAGATCGCCACAGGGGCACGATTCTCCCAAAAGAAGCACGTTACCAACCTCTGTATCTGTGCGATCGTGGACAAGGCGGGGCAAGTTCTCTGGAGACGCCAAACCCGGTTGGTGACAGAGGGTGATCGAACGTGCAGCAGTCCCCGGTACCTCCCGAGCCCCCGATCTATCGGCGCATCGCCGACGGGCTTCGCCAAGCGATCCTGTCCGGTGATCTCCGAGACGGGGATCGGCTTCCGGGCGAGAACGCCCTGATGGCCACGCACGGCATAGCCCGTGCGACCGCCAGACAGGCTCTTTCCGTACTGATCAACGAAGGACTGGCCGTCCCCAAACGCGGGTCGGGGGTGTACGTCAGGCAGTTCCGCCCCATCAGGCGGCACGGCTCCCGGCGGCTCTCCCGAGACGGCTGGGGGCGCGGCGAGGCCATCTGGGACTCCGACACCAGGGGCCGCCCCTACACGGTGGACGAGGTGGAGATCGACAGGGAGACGGCCGAGGAGGCCGTGGCCCGGGTCCTGGGCGGTCCCGAGGTGTGGGTCCGCAGGCGCCGCTACTCGGTGGACGGGCGGCCGGTGCAGATCTCGGTCTCCCACTTTCCCGCCGGACTGGTCGAGGGGAGCGCCATCACCCGGCCGGACACCGGAGCGGGGGGCGTCTACGCGCGCCTGGGCGAGCTCGGACACCTTCCGGCGCACTTCACCGAGGAGATCCGTGCACGGATGCCCCATCCGCACGAGACCGTCCTGCTCGACCTGCCCGCGGGCACCCCGGTCATCGCCATCGCCCGGGTCGCCTACACGGCCGAGGGCACGGCGGTCGAGGTGAACGAGATGGTGCTGGACGCCGCTTCTTACGTACTTCAGTACGACTTCGACGCATAGATCAAGACCGTCCGTCAACCGATAGGTTGACCTGTCCCCCGCGATCATTGATTTCTCTAGAGAACTGCCTCACCGTCGAAGGTGGAACGTCGAACGGGCGGACCTGGGCGCGGGGAAGGTGCACGGATGTCTTTCGACCGACATCTCGCGGAGATCGCCCGGGAGTTTCCCGACTGGACGATCTGGCGGAGCGACGCGGGCAGGTGGTGGGCGACCCGCCACCACCCGCTGACCTCCGCCCAGCGTGACATCGGCTGCGCGATGACCATCGACGCGGACGATCCGGAAGGGCTGCGCGAGCAGCTCCTCGAACAACGGGAACGTTCCGGCGGAACAGGGCCGGTGACGGAGACCTGAAGACCGCCCGGTGCCGGGATGAGCGGATCCGATGCGGTCCCGGCGCCGGGCCCCCAATCGCGGAAGCCCCCGACCCGATCGGGGGCGGGGGCTTCCGCTCAGTGACCCGGTGATCCGACGCCTCGACGCCCCGGGGACCCGGCGGTCACCCGCCGCGGCCCCCTTCCGGACGAGCCGCTACCTGCGCGGGTTCGCGTACCGCTGGTTCCTGCGCCCGGGCGCGGGAGCGATCACCGTGTCGGCGCCGGCGTCGGGACCCACGTCGCCGTCGGTCCCCGTCCCGGTCCCGGCCTGCGTCTCGTTCTGTGTCCCGTTCTGCGTCTCGTTCTGCGTCTCGGCCTCCGTCCCGGTCCGCGTCCCGGCTTCCGGACCGGTGGCGGCGTCGGCCCCCTTGTCGGCGTACGGGTCGGCGTGCCGCTCACCGGAACGCTCATCCCCGGTGGGGGCCGCGTCCCTGGCGGGGAGGTCGTCGTCCACGATCACGCGGACGGACTCGTAGTCGGGCGAGGCGTCGGCCGGGTCGCCGTCCCCGGCCGCGTTCCCGGGGCCGTTCCCGGCCGTCCGGGCGGAGCCGTCCCCTGCCTCGTGATCGGAGCCGGTCCGTCCGGACCCGCGTCCCGGCCCGGCGCTCCCGGGACCCTCGTCACCCGGCCCGTCACCGCCGGGTCCGGCGTCCCCGGCAGGCTTCCCCGCGCCGCCGGGCCCGGTCGCCGTCCCGTCGTCGGCCCCGGTCCCGCCCGGGGTCTCCGCGGAGGGCTCACCAGAGGCCGCGCCGGAGGCTCCGGCGACCCGACCGGCGGAGGTCCCGGCCGCCACGTCCGCGGAGGGCTCGCCAGGGGCCTCACCAAAGGCCCGGCCGGAGCCGTCGAAGGTGCCGTCCGTCCCCTCCCGGTCTCCCTGGTCACCCTGGTCACCGGGGACGGCCGGGGCGGCGGGAGCGGCCAGCGCGGGCTGGACCCGGGCCGGGGGCAGCACGGCGTCCTCGTCGATCAGCGGCCCGGCGCTGCCCTCGCGGTGCAGCAGGTCGCCCAGGACGGCGCCCATCTCGTGCAGGCGGCGCATGACCTCGTGGTGGGTGTCGGTGAGGTACACCACCCGGCGGCCGGTGGTCTCGTCCAGCACGGCGGCGCGCCGCTGGGCCGCCGAGAGCGTGGACTGCGCCTCGGTGTCGGCGGCCAGCACGGCCGCCCGCGCCTCGGCGTGCGCGGCGGCCAGCGTGGACTCGGCCTCGGCGCGGGCGCCCTCCACCGTCCGCTCGGCCTCGCTCCTGGCCGAGGTGACCATCCGCTCGGCCTCGTCGCGGGCGCCGCGCAGCGTCTCCTCGGCCTCGGCACGGGCCGCGTTCAGCGTCTCCTCGGCGTCGCTCCCGGCCTGGGAGAGCATCTGCTCGGCCGCGGCGGTGGCCTCGGCCACCCGGCGCTCGGCCTCCTGCTGGGCGGCGTTCAGGATGCCCTCGGCCCGCTCCTGCGCGGAGGTGAGCAGCCGCTCGGACTCGGTGGCGGCCTCCTCCCTGACCCGGGCGGCCTCCGCCTCGGCGACCTGTTTCTTGGAGGCGGCCTCCTCCTCGCCCAGCTTCAGGATCTGGCTGAGCCGCTCGCCGAGCTCGTCGTAGCCCTGCGGGGCGTCCGAGATCCTCCGGCGGGCCTCGGCCAGCTCCATCCGGCTCTGCTCGACCTGCTCGGCGGCGTGCGCGAGCCGCTGCTCGAGCTCGCGGATCTGGTGGCGGTGCCGGTCCATGTAGTCGTGGACCTGGCGACGGCTGTAACCGCGCATGACGACCTCGAACGAGTCCTCATGCATCAGGTCGGGAAAGCTCTCGTGCTGATTTGTCATGGCACTGCCCGTGGAGATCGTGTGGCGGAAAAGGAGACGTCAGGACACGACTTTCCTGCTTAACGCCCTCGTCCGCAACCTGAACGCTCCGCTGTCCGCCGAAACACCGGACAAATCCCTCCCCCCGTACCATCGCTCCCATGACCTCTGCGCCCTACGTCGCCGCGCTCGGCGACGACGCCGCCCCGCTGATCCACCCGGACGCCTACGTCGCCCCCGGGGCGGTGGTCGTCGGCAGGGTCCGGCTCGGCCGGGCCGCCAGCGTCTGGTACGGCTCGGTGCTCCGCGGCGAGGACGAGGACGTCGAGGTCGGCGAGGAGTGCAACGTCCAGGACCTGTGCTGCCTGCACTCCGACCCGGGCGAGCCCGCGGTGCTGGAGCCCCGGGTGAGCCTGGGGCACAGGGCCATGGTGCACGGGGCGTACGTGGAGACCGGCGCCCTCGTGGGCATCGGCGCGATCGTGCTGGGCGGCGCCAGGATCGGCGCGGGGACGCTGGTCGCGGCGGGCACCGTGGTCCCGCCCGGCAAGCGGATCGCGGCGGGGGTGCTGGTCGCGGGCGTGCCGGCGAGGGTCGTCCGCGACCTCACCGACGACGACCGCGCCCTGTTCGCCGAGACGGCGGCCCGCTACGTCGACAAGGCCGCCCGCCACCGGGCCGCCGTCCCCCTGCCTCAGGCCTGACCCCGCCCGCCCCTCGCCGGCCCGACCCTGCCCCTCACCGGCCTGGCTCCGCCCCCCCTCTCGGGCGGTTCCGTCCGGCGGCCGGGCCGGGTCGTACGATCGGTGCAGGCCCGCTCGGGGGATCGCGGGACCGCAGACCACCTGACCGAAGGGAGGCAGGGGCGTCCCGCCCGCGGCCGAGGCCGGGGCCCGCCCCGGAACGCCCATGACCGGCATGTGGCAGTGGGACGGGTTCGACGCCGTGGAGAACGACGTGCGGATCATGGTGACCGATCCCCGGTGGGCCGGGCTGCCGCCGTTCGCGCGCGCCCAGGCCCTGGCGGAGCGCACGCTGTCCACCCCCGACGGCGGACGCTGGCTGTTCGGCGCGCACGCCCGCTGGTACCGCCAGGACCCCGTCGACGGCCGCTGGTACCTGACCGCGCCCCCGGCCGACCGGGGCTTCCGCGCGGCGGCGCACCGGTCGCGGTCCTCCTCGGCGATCCTGCCGCACCTGATCCCCACCGGCCTCGACTTCACCGTGGACCGCGGGTCGGTCCAGGGCTTCGTCGGCCCCGACGTGCCGTACGAGATCACCGAGCGGGTCCGCGAGCTGGTGATCGCCCAGCGCGGCAGGCGCCGGGAGGACTTCCCGCTCACCGTGCCGTTCACCGGGCTGTTCGCGCCGGAGGTGGCCAGTCCCGTCGCGGCGATCTGGGGCACGCTCATGTGGTGCGCCTACGCCCCGGCCTTCGACGGCAACGAGGTGCTGCTGTCGATGTTCGGGGAGTTCCTGGCCCGCCCGCTCCCGGGCGACGAGTGGGTCCGCTGGCTGCCGCCGACCCCGCTGGACGATCTGGTCGCGCTCTACGGCGAGCGGGTCAGGGCCGCCCATCCCGAGGCGGGCCTGCGGCTGGTCGCGCTGATGGCCGACACCGCGGCCTCCGTCCGTGGCGACCGGCGGTTCGGCCCGCGGGCGGACGCCCTGCTGTGCATGCTCCAGCCGCTGCTCCGGCGGGCCTGCCAGGACCCCGTCCTGGCCCACCACGGCGACGAGGCGGTGCGGGACGCGTGGCTGGCGCGCTGCCCGTCCCATGTGACGCTGCCCGACGCCCTCCCCGGCGAGCACCTCCAGCACATGATCTACGACCTGGTCGGGACGCTGGGCTTCGTCGCGCCGATGGGGGCCGATCCCCGGGCGGTGGCCGCCTCGCTGCTCGCCGCGGACCTGGCGGCCTGTGCCCCACGGGCGGCCGACGGGCTCTACCCGTGGCTGGACCCGGAGCTGCGGCACATCCTGCACGTGGTGCTCACCGACGCCTCGCATCCGCTGCGGGGGTGCTGGCCGCGCTCGGGGGAGCTGCCGTCGGCGCTGCACCCGCCGGACCGGGCCACCGCCGCGGCCCTGCTCGGCGCCGCCTACGCCACCGGGCTCGCCTGGTGCCGTCTCACCGGCACCCAGGTACCGGAGCGTGGGTTCGCGACGGCCTCGGCCGTGGTGCACCGGCTGACGCACGAGCGGGACGACCCCGTCCCGGGAGCCTCGGGAACCCATCCCCGTCACTTCTGACACGCGCCCGTAGGCTTAAACCACAAATATAGTTATTTTATCCTTACTGCCCCTATATCCTTCTCGCCCCGTATGCATCAGACAATTGGCTGAATTGTGATCTCGTAATCGGGAAATGATCCTCCTTGAGGACGCATCGGGCGGGGCGAGGAATGGTCCCGATGGGCCATGGGCACCGATGACCGCCCGCCGTAACCTCGAAGTGGGTGTGGGCTGCGGAAGGAAGGACGACGCGGTGGGGCACGACGACCTGGACTCTAGGGTCCACGACCGTGTCGCGTTGGACGAGATCGCGCTCTATGCCGAGGTGCTGTCCGCCGTCGCGATCAGCGAACGGCCCCTCACCTTGGTGGAGCTCGACAACGCGCTCGGGTTGAGCGCCTCGGCTGTCTGCTGAGGCCACGGCAGGAACGGTTTCCGAGACCTGGTCCCGGACCCTTCAACGGGGTCCGGGACGCGGTCGGAAAAGATAGTCATGTGACTAGTCACGAACGGACGAGCCGGGCGATCGCGGCCGAGGCCTCCTTCACCTTCTCCTGAGCCTCCGGCCCTCCCGCCTCGATCGCTCCGGTGACGCAGTGCCCGATGTGGTCCTCCAGGAGTCCGAGCGCCACCGCCTGGAGAGCCCGGGTGGCGGCCGAGACCTGGGTCAGCACGTCGATGCAGTAGGCGTCCTCCTCGACCATCCGCTGAAGGCCCCTGATCTGCCCCTCGATACGCCGCAGGCGGGTCAGGTACGCCTGCTTGTCACCGCTGTACCCATGCATGTCCCAACGGTACCCGCGTCAGGCGGGGCGGGAAGTGGCCGCGAACAGTTTCTCCCACCGCTCCGCCACCGAGGGTGCCCCGTACGTCGTCGCGGCCTCCAGGGCGCCCGCGGAGAGCGTCCTGCGCCGCCGCTCGTCGTCGATGAGGGTCAGCAGCGCCGAGGCGTACGCCTCGATCTCGCCCTCCCCCTCGGCGACCAGCACGCCGCTGCGGCCGTCGGTCACGAACTCCCCCGGCCCGCGCGGGCTGTCGAACGCGATCACCGGCACCCCGCTGGCCATCGCCTCGATCACGGTCATGCCGAGCACCTCGGTCCTGGAGGTGGTCGCCACGATCGAGGCCTTGGCGAACTCACCGGTCAGGTCGGAGGTCGTGCCCATGAAGTACACGTGGTTGTGCAGGTCCAGGTCCCCGACCAGGGCGCGCAGCCGCTTCTCCTCGGGCCCTCCGCCGTACAGGCGCAGCCGCCAGTCGGGGCGCTTGCCGGCGACGACGGCGAACGCCCGGATCAGCCGGTCGTGGGCCTTGACCGGGACCAGGCGCCCGCCCGCGGCGACGATGCGGTTGTCCATCCGCGAGCGCGGCCACGGCCCCGCGGGCAGCGCGTCCGGGATCGCGGTGACCGGGACGGTCCCGGCCAGCAGCCCGTCCCACTCCTGCCTGGCCGTCTCCGTGGAGGTCACCACCGCGTCCAGGCGCGGGTAGAACCTCTTGATCGGACCGGGTACGGGTGGACGTCCCCACTCGCGGGCGACGCGCAGCAGGGAGCGCGGCGCGTGCCGGGCGACCTGGACGCTCAGCCCGGGACGGGTGCTGACGATCACGTCGGCCCTCAGGCCCCGCAGTCGTCGCCACAGGGCGACCTCGGCGCGCATCCGGCCCCCCGGGAGCAGATGCCTCACCCCGGGCCTGCCGTCGACCACCCAGGACAGCTCGACGCCGGACGCCACCGGGAAGAACGGCCTCTCCCGGTGGCGGCGGACGCTGATGATCTCCACGTCGTGACGTTCTGCCAGCTCCCCCGCGAGGTTGACGATCGAGCGGACGTCACCGCGCATCCCGTACGCGGAGGGGACGAGCAGGCAGATCCTCACCCGCCGACCTCGATCCGCAGTTCGTCGTCGGCGGTGTAGCAGGGACGGATCGGCACCCCGTCGATCTGCGCCGCCGGGTAGTGCAGCCGCCGGCGTTTGCCGTCGACGTCGTCCAGCCGGGAACCCAGCCGGAGCGGGGTGGAGACGCCGCGCACCCGCAGGGAGGGCTCCCAGGTGCCGGTCTGGCCGGGTGCGGCGGCGATCACGTCGCAGAGCGAGAGCGCGGCGTGGAAGCGGACCCCCTGGACCGTTGCAACCGATGTCAGCTCGGCGTCGGGCCGGCTGCGGTGCAGGGTGAGCCGGGCGTCGTGCCGGGACTCGTCGTCCTCCAGCCCGGTGAAGGCCAGCAGCCCGGTCACCTCGAAGCGGCCCTCCCGGAACCAGACCGACCTGACCTCGGCCGTCGGCCGGGCGTCGTCGATCTTCAGCGCCAGGAAACCGTTACGGGTCCGGTACGCGCGGTAGGCCAGCGTGCGCCGGCTCAGCGCGTACGCCTCCAGGTGGTCGAGGGAGAAACCGGGGTCGACGCTGCGCAGGCGGGTGCGCGAGGAGCCCTGCTGCAGGTAGGTGTCCCAGCGGCCGGGGCCGAGGTCCAGCGGCGCGAGCGAGACCGCGAGCGCGGCGTCGCGCACCTCGGCCCCCGGTCCGCCCAGCGGCACCCGGCTCTCGGCCAGGGTGGCCCGGTTGCGCAGGACCAGCTCGGCGCCTTCGGCCAGCGGTTCGTCGACGGCCAGCCGAAGTGAGAGAACGTCGGCCAGGGTAACCTCGGCATCGCTGACGACGACGGGCATCGTCGAGCCCCCTCCCCGTTGAATGAGCCACGCGACGTTGAGGCTACCGTGATTTTCCCGTTATGTGGAGAAAGGTTTTTGGACCTTCCCCTCTTTTCCAGGACACTTGACCAAATGTCAGATACGAACCGTTGAAATGGCTCGTATCTGACATCACAGGGACGGTCAGGACGCCTCGACGGGCTGGCCCTTGATCGATTTGATCAGCAGCTGGGAGACGTCGACGACCTCCAGCGTCTCCTTGGCCTCGCCGGTGTTCTTCTTCTCGTTGATCGAGTCGCCGAGCATCACCAGGCAGAACGGGCACGCCGTGGAGATGGTGTCGGGCTCGGTGGTCAGCGCCTCGTCCACCCGCTCGGTGTTGATGCGCTTGCCCAGCCGCTCCTCCATCCACATCCGCGCGCCGCCCGCGCCGCAGCAGAAACCCCGGTCCTTGTGGCGGTGCATCTCCTGGGTCTGCACCCCGGGCACCTTGGCCATGATGTCGCGCGGCTGGGAGTACACCTTGTTGTGGCGGCCCAGGAAGCACGGGTCGTGGTAGGTGATCTTCTCCTCGATCGGGGTGACCGGCACCAGCCTGCCCTCGTCCACCAGCCTCGCCAGCAGCTGGGTGTGGTGCACGACCTCGTAGGTCCCGCCGAGCTGCGGGTACTCGTTGGCCAGGGTGTTGAAGCAGTGCGGGCAGGTCGCGACGATCTTCTTGGCCCCCACCTCGTTCAGCGTCTCGATGTTCTGCTTGGCCAGCATGTCGAACAGGTACTCCATGCCCAGGCGCCGGGCAGGGTCCCCGCTGCAGGCCTCCATCGGGCCGAGCACCGCGAACCTCACCCCGGCGACGTGCAGCAGCTCCGCGACCGCCTTGGTGGTCTTCTTGGCCCGGTCCTCCAGGGCACCGGCGCAGCCGACCCAGAACAGGTACTCGACGTCCTCGTCCAGCTTCTCGTCGACCAGGGTGACCTCGATGGGGTCGACCTCGCGCCCGGCGAGCTCCTCGATCCAGTCGGCCCGCTTGGTCTCGGCCATCCCCCAGGGGTTGCCCTTGTTCTCCAGGTTCCTGACCATGACGCCGGCCTCGGAGGGGAAGTTCGACTCCACCATCGCCTGGTAGCGGCGCATGTCCAGGATGTGGTCGATGTGCTCGATGTCGACCGGGCACTGCTCGACGCAGGCTCCGCAGTTGGTGCAGGACCACAGCACGTCGGGGTGGATGACGCCGTCCTCGCCGACCAGCGGCTTGTCCAGCAGGGCCAGCACGTCCTCGTGCAGGTCGGCGCGCTGCTCCTGGGTGGCCGACAGGTACGGCGCGACCTTGAAGGCGTGGTCGCGCTGCTGGAGGATGAGCATCTTCGGCGAGAGCGGCTTGTCGGTGTTCCAGGCCGGGCACTGGTCCTGGCAGCGGCCGCACTCGGTGCAGGTGTAGAAGTCGAGGAAGCCCTTCCACGGGGTGTCCTCGATCTTGCCCCGGCCGAGCCGGTCACCGTCGAGCTCCTCGTCCTCGAAGTCCACGACCTTGCCGTCGATCCGCAGCGGCTGGGCCGGGCCGTTGCCGTTCGGGCGCCGGGAGAAGGCCACGTTCAGCGGCGCGGTGAAGATGTGCAGGTGCTTGGAGTTCACCACGATGACCAGGAAGACCAGCATCACGCCGATGTGCAGCAGCAGGCCGACGTGCTCGAGCGTCTCGTTGGCCGAGGCGCCCAGCGGCCGCAGCAGGGCGGCCGTCGCGTCGGAGGCGAACGCCCCCGAGGCGTAGGGGAGGTTGCCGGTGTTGGCCGCGGCGCCACGGAAGAGGAACATCGTCCAGATCACGTTGAAGATCATGAACAGGACGAGCCAGGCACCGCCCAGGTGCGAGCCGGAGAAGCGCGACCTGCGGCCCAGCCTCTTGGGCGAGTTCCTGATCCTGATGACCGCGAAGGCGATCAGGCCGCACAGGGCCGCGACCGCGATGAAGTCCTGCAGGAAGCCCAGCACCGGCCACGTCCCCACCAGCGGGATGTGGAAGTCCGGGGTGCCGGTGATCGCGCCCTGGATCAGCGCGCCGTAGGCCTCCAGGTAGACGGTCGCCAGGATGAAGAACGCCCACATCACGAAGAAGTGCGCGGCGCCGGGCGCCGTCCACTTCAGCAGCTTGCGCTGGCCGAAGACCTCGACGAGCTGGGCCTTGATCTCCTCCCCGAGGTGGTTCCTGGCGTACTCGACGCGTTCGGGCGCGGGTGGCCCGACGGTGGCGAGCCGGTACAGGAACAACACGCGGCGCGCGGCAAGCGCGACCGCGACGGCTGTCATGACCAGCCCGATGATCGCTACCCAGAGCACGGGTCCTCCCACAGACGGCGTTGGCTGCCAGCGTACGACCGCCGGTCACCCATGATGACGACGGGTCCCCACGAATCCTACCCACGAGTAACTTACCCGCGCGCAGCACCCGGGCCGACCGTGGTCACCCTATGGCCGACCCAATGCCCAGAACAATGCTCTGTACGCCTCCGGACGGTACCGAAGTGATCACTACGGCCGCGCCGGGTCGAGGTAACGCTGGATCGTGGGAGCGAGCAGCTCCACCAGGTCCTCGACGTCGGTGGAGGCCAGCGGCTCCAGCTTGAGGACATAGCGCACCAGCACCACGCCGAACAGCTGGGCGAAGGCCGCCTCCATCCGCAGCGGCGGGATCTGGAGCAGCTCCGCGACCCGGTGCAGCAGCGCCCGCGTCATGAACTCGCGGATCATGACGACCATCTGGTCGTTGGTCATCGCGGTCCGCACCAGCGCCAGCAGCGGCTGGCGGGCCGCGGCGTCCGAGGTGATCGTCAGGATGAGCCTGGTCAGCCGCTCGCCGACCTCGTCGCGCGGACCCGCCAGGATCGCCGCGACGACGTTCTCCGGGTTGATCGGCAGCTCCATCGCCGCGACGAAGATGCCCTCCTTGCCGGCGAAGTAGTGGTGGACCAGCGCCGGGTCCACCCCGGCCTGGCGGGCGATGCCCCGCACGGTCGCCTTGTCGAACCCCTTCTCCGCGAAGATCTCGCGTGCCGCCGCCAGGATCTGCCCCCGCGTGTCGGCCGACCCCGGCCTGCGCCCCGGCCTCCTCCTCGCCGCGTTCCCGCCGTTCCCGCCGAGTGCGTCCGCCGCGTCCGGCGCGCCGGACGCGGCGGGCTCGCTCACGACGGGCTCGCTCATGCGCTGGTGGAGGCGGCCAGGTGCAGCCGGGCGAAGGCCAGCGCCTCGGCGAGGTCGTCGATCCGCTCGCTGCGGCTGGCCGCCTTGCGCGTGTTGATCTCCAGCACCACCAGCCCGGAGTAGCCGTTGCCCGCCATCCGCTCCAGGATCGGCGCGCACGGCTGGGTGCCCCGCCCCGGAACCAGGTGCTCGTCCTTGTTCGGCACGCCCACGCCGTCGGCCAGGTGCAGGTGGGCGAGCCGGTCGCCGAGCTTGGTGAACATCTCCAGGGCGTCGGACCCGGACACCGCCGTGTGCGAGAGGTCCAGCGTGACCTGGGGGAAGTCGTGGTCGACCGGGTTCCAGTCGGGGGAGTAGGGGACGACCTCGTTGCCCCTGGCCTTGAGGGGGAACATGTTCTCCACCGCGAACACCACGTCGGTCTCCTCGCGCATCCTGGCCAGGCCGATCTCGAAGTCCCTGGCGTAGTCCCGCTGCCAGCGGAACGGCGGATGCACCACGACCGTGCGGGCGCCGACCCGCTCGGCCGCACGCTGGGCGCGCTCCAGCTTGGCCCAGGGGTCCTTGCCCCAGACCCGCTGCGTCACCAGCAGGCACGGCGCGTGGATGGCCAGGATCGGCATCTGGTAGTGGTCCGACAGCCGCTCCAGGACGTCGACGTCCTGGCTCACGGGGTCGGCGCCCACCATGATCTCCACACCGTCGTACCCCAGGCGCGCGGCCAGCTCGAAGGCGTCGGGGGTACGTTCGGGGTACACCGACGCGGTGGACAGCGCGATCTTCGCACTGGATACACGGACGCTCATACCGCTTCCTCGTCTCCGGCTCGGAGCACACGCTCGCGAACACCGCTGGGCCGACCGGCCCGCTCGCTCATGTCGCTCACCTTTGCCAGCCTAAGCGGGTCCGGAGAGCGGTGCTGTACGCCGCCGCCCGACGCGTCCGGGATCACACCGTTACGGTGAGGGCATGCCGAGGTACGCCAAGGGCGCCATCCCCAGCCCCAACATCTGGAACACGCCCCGGACCTACGAGCTGGAGAACCGGGCGGTGGACCCCGAGGGCCGTGCCGAGGCCGCGATGGCGGCCATCCGGCCCTGGCGCGGGGCGACGGTCCTGGACATCGGCTGCGGCACCGGCTACCACCTGCCCTCCCTGGCCGCCACCGCCGCCCGGGTCGTCGGCGTCGAACCGCACGAGGACCTGGTAGGTCTGGCCGGCCGCCGGTGCCGCTCGCTGCCGAACGTGGAGGTCCGCGTGGGCACCGCCCAGGCGCTCCCGCTGCCGGACGCGAGCGTGGACGTGGCCGTCGCCCGCTGGGCCTACTTCTTCGGACCCGGCTGCGAGCCCGGCCTGGCCGAGCTCTCCCGGGTGCTGCGGCGCGGCGGCGCGGCCTTCGTCGTCGACGTCGACGCCGGTCGCGGCGCCTTCGGCCGCTGGTTCTCGCGGTCGATCCCCTCCTACTCGGCCAGGTCCGTCGAGGAGTTCTGGAGCCGCCAGGGCTGGCAGGCCGCCGAGCTGGACCTGAACATGCGCTTCGAGCGCCGCGCCGACCTGGAGGCGGTGCTCCGCATCGAGTTCACCCCCGCGGTCGCCGAGCAGGCCATCGCGGAGACCGACGGCCTGGAGATCGCCTACCCCAACGTGCTGCGCTGGAAGCTGTTCTGAGCCGTTCCCCGCGGATCCCGTCGCCCTCCTGAGGCGATCCGGGAACCTCCCCGCGGGGCGTGCGGGAACCGTCCGGGAACAACGCGTGGCGGCTTGACCTTGACGCTGGTGTCACGGTTTATCGTCGTCCCATCGGGAGGGGCGGATGCGGATCGGCGAGCTGGCACGGCGCGCGGGGGTCAGTCCCCGGGCGCTGCGGTACTACGAGCAGCAGGGCCTGATCTCGGCCCGCCGCTCGGCCAACGGCTACCGCGAGTACGGGGAGGCGGACCTGCGGCTCGTCTCGGAGATCCGGTCGCTGCTCGCGGTCGGCTTCACCCTGGACGACGCCCGCCCGTTCGTGGCCTGCCTGCGGGCCGGGCACGACTCCGGGGGGTCGTGCCCGGAGTCGGTGGCCGTCTACCGGCGCAAGCTCGCCGAGATCGACGACGAGATCCGCACGCTGCTCGCCCGCAGGGCCGAGGTGGCGGCACAGTTCACCACGGCCTGCCCGGGCTGCGTACTGAGGAAAGCAGGAGAATCATGATCACATTGACCGCCGAGAACTTCGACGAGCAGGTGCTGCGGAGCGACAAGCCCGTCCTGGTCGACTTCTGGGCCGAGTGGTGCGGGCCGTGCAAGATGATCGCCCCGGTCCTCACCGAGATCGAGGCCGAGTACGGCGACCGCCTCACGATCGCCAAGCTCAACGCCGACGACTACCCCGAGATCTCCGCCAGGTACGGCGTCCTCGGGCTGCCCACGCTCAACCTCTACAAGGACGGCGAGGTCGTGCAGCAGATCAAGGGCGCCAAGCCCAAGCGCCTGCTGCTGGCCGACCTGGAGGGCCACATCTGACACGCCCGCGAACCGGGCCCCTGCGGGCCCGGCGCGCGGCGGCTCTCCCCCGGCACGGCCCGGCCGTGCCGGGTGAAAGTTGTCGGTGCGGACGGGTAACGTGCGGCCATGGTGAAAAAGGCTGGCGGCTACCGCTGTGCCGAATGCGGGTGGCAGACGGCCAAATGGGTGGGGCGCTGCGGCGAGTGCCAGGCCTGGGGCACGGTCGAGGAGGAGACGGCCCGCGCGGGAGTGCGGGTGGCCTCCGCCGGGGCGGTGTCGGCCCCGGCCGTGCCGATCGGCCAGGTCAAGGCCGAGGTGGCGCACGCGCGTCCCACCGGCGTGCCCGAGCTCGACCGGGTCCTGGGCGGCGGCCTGGTCCCCGGGGCGGTGGTGCTGCTGGCCGGGGAGCCCGGCATCGGCAAGTCCACCCTGCTGCTGGAGGCCGCGGCCAAGATCGCCCGCCAGCAGACGGTCCTCTACATCACCGGTGAGGAGTCGGCCGCCCAGGTGCGGATCAGGGCCGACCGGATCGGCGCGATCCAGGACCGCCTCTACCTGGCGGCCGAGACCGACCTGAGCGCGCTGGTCTCGCACGTCGAGAAGGTCCAGCCCGACCTGCTCATCGTCGACTCCGTGCAGACGATCGGCTCCATGCAGGCGACCGGCGTGCCCGGCGGGGTGACCCAGGTCAGGGAGGTCGCGGGAAACCTGGTGCGGCTGGCCAAGGAGCGCGGCATGTCCACCGTGCTGGTCGGCCACGTCACCAAGGAGGGCTCGATCGCCGGCCCCCGCACCCTGGAGCACCTCGTCGACGTCGTGCTCCATTTCGAGGGCGACCGGCACTCCCGGCTCCGCCTGGTCCGCGCGATCAAGAACCGGTACGGCCCGGTGGACGAGGTCGGCTGCTTCGACCTGCACGAGAGCGGCATCGAGGGCATCGCCGACGCCAGCGGCCTGTTCGTCTCGCACCGCACCGACCCGGTGCCCGGCACCTGCGTCACCGTCACCCTGGAGGGCACCCGGCCGCTGCCCGCCGAGGTCCAGGCGCTGGTCGCCAGGACCGAGGCCCAGCAGCCCCGGCGCTCCTCCTCCGGGCTCGACACCTACCGGGTGACGATGGTGCTCGCCGTGCTGGAGCGGCGGCTCAACGCCAAACTGGGCGGGTGCGACGTCTTCACCGCGACCGTCGGGGGGATCAAGCTCAGCGACCCCGCGGTCGACCTGTCGGTGATGCTCGCGGTGGCCAGCGCGGCCGGTGACAAGGCGCTGCCCTCGGGGCTGGTGGTGCTCGGCGAGGTGGGCCTGGCCGGGGAGCTCCGCCCGGTCCGCGACGTGCGGCGCCGCCTGTCGGAGGCCGCACGGCTGGGCTTCACCCGCGCCCTGGTCCCCTCGGGCTCCCTGGAGGGGGGCAAGCGGCGGGGCGGCGACAACTCGCTGGTCCCGGTGGCCGGGCGCGGCTCGGCCTTCGCCCCCGGCTTCGACGTCGTCGAGGCGGAGAACGTCTGGGACGCCCTCACCCACGTCACCTGACCCCGCAGATCCCGTGATCGACCGGCCCGCAGGCCCTGCGGTGCACCGGCATCCGGCGATTCCGGGCCCTGCGGGGCCTTCGCCGGTAAGCTGGGTGGTATAGGCAGACCACGGGGGTCAGGTGGCAGCAACCTACAAAGGGCTCGACGAGCGCCGCAGGAGCATCCTGGCCGCGGTCGCCCCGGGCACCGCTCTACGCGACGGCCTGGAGCGCATTCTCCGCGGGCACACCGGCGGCCTGATCGTCCTGGGCTACGACCGGACGGTCGAGGAGATCTGCAGCGGCGGGTTCGAGCTGGACGTCGAGTTCTCCGCGACGCGACTGCGCGAGCTGGCCAAGATGGACGGCGCCATCGTCCTCAACGCCGGTGACCTGCGGATCGTGCGCGCGGCCGTGCACCTGATGCCCGATCCCTCCATCCCGACCGACGAGTCCGGGACCCGGCACCGCACCGCCCAGCGGGTGGCCCTGCAGACCTCCCTGCCGGTCATCTCCCTCAGCAAGTCCATGCGGATCATCGCCCTGTACCTGGAGGGCATCCGCTACGTGGTGGAGGAGTCGGCGGTCATCCTGTCCAAGTCCAACCAGGCCCTGGCCACCCTGGAGCGCTACAAGCTCCGCCTGGACGAGGTCTCCGGCACGCTGTCGGCGCTGGAGATCGAGGACCTGGTCACGGTGCGTGACATCGCGGTGGTCGCCCAGCGGCTGGAGATGGTCCGGCGCATCTCCGAGGAGATCGCCGGTTACGTGGTCGAGCTCGGCACCGACGGCCGGTTGCTCTCCCTGCAGCTGGACGAGCTCGTGGCCGGCACGGAGAGCGACCGCGAGCTGATCGTCCGGGACTACCTGCCCGCGGCCGGTCGCAGGCCGCGCAAGTTCGCCGAGGCGCTGCAGGAGCTCGACCGGCTCTCCTCCACCGACCTGCTCGACCTCTCGATCGTCGCCCAGGTCCTCGGCCACTCGGGCAACGACGCGCTGGAGCAGCCGGTGAGCCCCCGGGGGTACCGGCTGCTGGCCAAGGTCCCCCGGCTGCCGAGCACCGTGGTCGACCGCCTCGTCGACCAGTTCGCCAGCCTGCAGAAGCTGCTGGCCGCCAGCATCGGCGAGCTCCAGGAGGTCGGCGGGGTCGGCGAGGCCAGGGCCCGCCACATCCGCGAGGGCCTCTCCCGGCTGGCCGAGTCGTCCATCCTGGAACGCTACGTCTGAGGACGCCCGGACGGGACCGCGCCGGACGCGGGGTCATACGCGTCACGCGGGTCACACGGGTCACGTCGGGCATGAGGTCACATCGAGCCACGCCGGGTGCGGGTCACGCCGGGCATGAAGGTCACGCCGGGCGCGAGGCCGAGCCGGACGCGGGGTCAGCGCAGGTGGAAGACGGCCTTACGGCTCCGCAGGCCGGGGGCGTGGGCCACGGCCACGTAGGTGCCGGGGCGCGCCGCGACCCGGTCGGACGCGCAGTCGTTCCCGGAGCGGCGGCGGTCCCACACCAGCTCCCGCACGTAGGGGACGCCGCGTTCCAGCCGGTCGACGTGGTCGGTCTCGCCGCTGATGCAGTCGGAGGACGACCACACCCGGTCGGGGCCGGAGGTGATGCGGACCTCCAGGGAGCGCGGTCCCACCTCGGCGGTGCACATGACCTTGCCGACGTTGACCAGCGTCAGGATGAACCGGGGACGGATGCCCGCCGGGTAGACCGTCCCCTGGCCCTCCATGCTCAGCACGAGCTGCCCGGGGGTGCAGGCCTGTCCCGGCCGCCTGTGCCGGACGGCCGTCCCGGCCGCTCCGGTCGCCCTGGAGGTCCCCGGGGACGGTGTGCGGCTCCAGGACGCCGAGGGGGTGACCTCGGGGGGCGGCAGGACGCCCGGCACCGCGTCCGGCGTCTCCTGCGCGGTGGTCCCGCCGCGCTTGCGGACGTCGTCCGGGCCTCCCGTGGCCGAGCACGCCCACGCCACCACGGCGACCACCATGAGCACGGCGATCAACGCGGTCATCCGGCGCCGCCAGTAGACATCGGCTCCGAGGTCGTCACGGAACGTGTCAGGGTCCATGCTCACAGTATGGTCGGCCCGCACGGCCCCGAGGAGGCGACCCGCCGCTTCCCCGGGGCTTCGGCGCCGTTCCGGCCGCGGTGGGGCGGGCGAAAGGCGGACGAAGGAGAAGGAGCCGGATCGGAGACACCGCAGGCGGCACTATCGTCGAAAGGTGCCCGAGTCGAACCGTCTGCTCGAACCCGTCCTCGACTGGTACGCCGGCAACGCCCGCGACCTTCCCTGGCGGACGCCCAGCGCCTCACCGTGGTCGATCCTGGTCAGCGAGATCATGCTTCAGCAGACCCCGGTCGTGCGGGTGCTGCCGGTGTGGACCGAGTGGATGGAGCGCTGGCCCACCCCGGCCGACCTCGCCCGGGAGACACCCGGTGAGGCCGTACGCCACTGGGGCCGGCTCGGTTACCCGCGCCGGGCGCTGAACCTGCACGCGTGCGCCCGCGCGATCACCGACCGGCACGGCGGCGAGGTCCCCCGCGACCACGACACCCTGCTGACGCTTCCCGGTGTCGGCGAGTACACCGCCGCCGCGGTCGCCAGCTTCGCCTTCCGGGGCCGGCACCCGGTCCTCGACACCAACGTGCGGCGGGTCCTGGCGCGGGCCGTCGGTGGCGAGGAGTACCCGCCGAAGGCCACCACGCCGGCCGAGCGCAGGCTCGCCGCCTCGTTGCTCCCCGACGCCGACCGGGCCCCGGTCTGGGCGGTCGCCGTGATGGAGCTGGGCGCCCTGGTCTGCACGGCCCGCGCGGCCCGCTGCGCCGACTGCCCGATCAGCGACCTGTGCGCGTGGCGGCTGGCGGGCAAGCCCGCCTACGACGGCCCCGCGCGCAGGGGCCAGACGTACGCGGGCACGGACCGCCAGTGCCGCGGCCGTCTCCTGGCGGTGCTGCGCCAGGCCCACGGCGCCGTCCCCAAGGACGCCCTCGACGTCGTCTGGCAGGACGTCCCGCAGCGCGAGCGCGCCCTCGACGGCCTGGTGGCGGACGGCCTGGCCGAGGTGCTCGACGACGGCACCTACCGCCTGCCCGGCTGAGACGCCGCCGCTGAGACGACCGTCACTGAGACGCCGTTGCTGAGACGACCGTCCGGGCCCTGGATCGCGCCTCCCGGCCGAACCGGCCGGTCCCGACCGCATCGAGCCCCCCTCCGGGAGTCGCGGAGGGCTCCGGATCGTCCCCTGAGAGGCTCCCGGGCGGGCCGCGGACGGGTCTCCGGGGCCGTTCCTCAGGCGGCCAGGCGCAGGCCCAGGGCGGTGAGGTTGCTCCGGGCCCAGTCGAGCTCCTCGGCGATCATGTTGACCAGCGCGCCGGGCCCCCGGGCCCGCAGCGGCACGGCCAGATCGTGGGTCTCCACCTCGATGTGCGCGGTTCCGTTCACCGCGCCGGAGAGCATCGCGGTGAGGGTGTCCTCCAGGATCGGGCGGGTGCTGGGCAGCTCCTGGCAGGCGGCTGTCAGGTGGTTGTGCACGTGACCGAGTTTGACCACCGGGGCCCCGGCCGCCGCCAGGCCGCGCAGGGCGGCTCCGGGCTCCTCGGCGCCTCCCGACAGGTGGCAGGCGTCCAGGCAGACGCCCAGGTGCTCGGAGTCGATGCCACCGACCCGGTCCAGGGCCTGCTCGGTGGTCTCCAGCACGCAGCCGGGCCACGGCTCGAAGCCCACCCTGACCGTCTTTCCGGTGACGCTGTAGAGCCCGCGCAGCTCCCGGGCCAGCCGCTCCAGGCGGCGCGAGGCGATCGCGTGCAGGTCGGCCGGCCAGTCCCGGCGCCAGCCGATCGGGATGGTGGAGATGCTTCCGAAGCGGACGTCGTCCGGGAGCAGGAAGGCCAGGATCCTGGCCAGCGCCATCGTGTAGCGGTAACGCTCGGGCTTGGCCCAGTCGGGACCGGGCGACTCCTGGTTCCTGCCGCCGGTGCCGTTGAGGCTGACGACCTCCAGGCCGCGCTCCTCCAGGGAGCGGCGCAGGCGCACCAGCTCGATCCGGTCGGCGCTGAGATGGTCGGCGACGCTCGGGGAGAGCCACAGGCCCACGCCCATGCGCTCCACGCCCAGGCGCTTGCGCACCGGCACCGCGTACCTGGTCAGGTGCGCGATCAGGTTCTCCAGGTCCTCGGCGGGGTGGACACCCGCGTTGTAGGCCAGGTGAACGAGCGTCCCGTCCTCGTGCCGTAAACGCATGCGGTGCCTCCCAGGCGTACTTCTCGTGGGTCCCCGATCGCCCCGCGCCGCCCGTTCGCGGCGCCGGAGGCTCTCTCCAGCCGGGAGCTCGGCCCCGGCTCGTGCAGCATCCCGTGCGGGCAGCGACCTCCGCGTCATTCCCGGAGCCGATACGTCGCTACGTCGCGAGGCTGACATCGTCGGCGATCCACGGTGGCCGGTGTGGTTCGAGGATCGCGCGGTGAGGCCCCGCCGAGCTCACTCTACACAGTGTAGTACTACCTGTCGTGGCGTAGACACCCTCTTTGGTAACAAATAGACAGGCCCCGCCGTGAGTCTCCTCACGGCGGGGCCTGCCGGGTGGCCCCGGAGGGCCTTGCGTCCTAGTTCTGGATGGGCTCCGCGATGGCGGCGGCCGAGTCGGGGACCCGGTCGACCGGCGCGTTCTCACCGACGAAGGTGAACTTCGCGTTCTCGCCCTCGCCCTCGACCGCGATCTTCACGATCTGGCCGGGACGGAGCTCGCCGTACAGAATCTTCTCGGACAGGGTGTCCTCCAGCTCGCGCTGGATCGTGCGCCGGAGCGGGCGGGCGCCCATCACCGGGTCGTAGCCACGGTCGGCCAGCAGCTGCTTGGCCTCCTGGGTGAGCTCCATCCCCATGTCGCGGTCCTTCAGACGCAGGCCCACCTGGGCCAGCATCAGGTCCACGATGCGGATGATCTCCTTCGGGGTCAGCTGGTGGAAGACCACGATGTCGTCGACACGGTTGAGGAACTCGGGCCGGAAGTGCTGCTTGAGCTCCTCCTGAACCTTGGACTTCATCCGGTCGTAGTTGGACTCGGCGTCGTTGTTCTTGGCGAAGCCGACCCCCTGGCCCTTGGAGATGTCCCTGGTGCCGAGGTTCGTGGTCATGATGATGACGGTGTTCTTGAAGTCGACCACCCGGCCCTGGGCGTCGGTCAGGCGACCGTCCTCCAGGATCTGCAGCAGCGAGTTGAAGATGTCGGGGTGGGCCTTCTCGATCTCGTCGAACAGGACGACCGAGAACGGCTTGCGCCGCACCTTCTCCGTCAGCTGACCGCCCTCCTCGTATCCGACATAGCCCGGAGGCGAGCCGAACAGACGGGAGACGGTGTGCTTCTCCATGAACTCCGACATGTCCAGCATGATCAGCGCGTCCTCGTCCCCGAACAGGAACTCGGCCAGCGCCTTGGACAGCTCGGTCTTACCGACACCGGACGGGCCGGCGAAGATGAACGAACCACCCGGGCGGCGCGGGTCCTTCAGACCGGCGCGGGTACGGCGGATCGAGCGGGACAGACCCTTGATGGCGTCGTCCTGGCCGATGATCCGCTTGTGCAGCTCGTCCTCCATGCGGAGCAGCCGCTGGGACTCCTCCTCGGTGAGCTTGAAGACCGGGATGCCGGTGGCGGTGGCGAGGACCTCGGCGATGAGCTCCTCGGTGACCTCGGCCACGACGTCCATGTCGCCGGCCTTCCACTCCTTCTCCCGGCGCTCGCGCTTGAGCTGGAGCTGCTTCTCCTGGTCACGCAGGGCCGCGGCCTTCTCGAAGTCCTGCGCGTCGATCGCGGACTCCTTGTCGCGCCGGACGCCCGCGATCTTCTCGTCGTACTCGCGCAGGTCCGGCGGAGCGGTCATGCGGCGGATGCGCATGCGCGAACCGGCCTCGTCGATGAGGTCGATCGCCTTGTCCGGCAGGAACCGGTCGCTGATGTAGCGGTCGGCCAGCTGCGCGGCGGCCACCAGGGCGCCGTCCGTGATGGAGACGCGGTGGTGGGCCTCGTAACGGTCGCGCAGCCCCTTGAGGATCTCGATCGTGTGGCTGAGGCTGGGCTCGGCCACCTGGATCGGCTGGAAACGACGCTCCAGCGCCGCGTCCTTCTCCAGGTGCTTGCGGTACTCGTCGAGGGTGGTGGCCCCGATGGTCTGCAGCTCACCCCGGGCCAGCATCGGCTTCAGGATGCTGGCGGCGTCGATCGCGCCCTCGGCGGCGCCCGCCCCGACGAGCGTGTGCAGCTCGTCGATGAACAGGATGATGTCGCCTCGGGTGCGGATCTCCTTGAGGACCTTCTTCAGGCGCTCCTCGAAGTCACCGCGGTAACGCGAACCCGCCACCAGGGCGCCCAGGTCCAGCGTGTAGAGCTGCTTGTCCTTGAGCGTCTCGGGCACCTCGCCCTTGACGATCTTCTGGGACAGGCCCTCGACGACGGCGGTCTTGCCGACGCCGGGCTCGCCCACCAGGACCGGGTTGTTCTTGGTCCTGCGGGACAGGACCTGCATGACCCGCTCGATCTCCTTCTCCCGGCCGATGACCGGGTCGAGCTTGCCCTCACGGGCGGCCTGGGTCAGGTTACGGCCGAACTGGTCCAGCACGAGGGAGGTCGACGGGGCGGCCTCGGTCGGGCCTCCCGCGGCGGCCGGCTCCTTGCCCTGGTAGCCGTGGAGCAGCTGGATGACCTGCTGCCGGACCCGGTTGAGGTCGGCACCCAGCTTCACCAGCACCTGGGCGGCGACGCCCTCGCCCTCACGGATGAGGCCGAGCAGGATGTGCTCGGTGCCGATGTAGTTGTGTCCCAGTTGCAGGGCCTCGCGGAGCGACAGCTCAAGGACCTTCTTGGCACGCGGGGTGAACGGAATGTGCCCCGACGGCGCAGACTGACCCTGGCCGATGATCTCCTCGACCTGCTGACGCACACCTTCAAGACTGATGCCGAGGCTCTCCAGAGCCTTGGCGGCAACGCCTTCACCTTCATGGATCAAGCCAAGAAGAATGTGCTCCGTACCGATGTAGTTGTGGTTGAGCATCCGGGCCTCTTCTTGGGCCAGGACGACAACCCGCCGTGCGCGGTCGGTGAACCTCTCGAACATCTCGTCGCTCCTCACAGAGCGGTCAGGCAGGTCCGGGATATCCGGGCCCTGTCATCCCGCATGGTAGCCCCGACCCGGCGACCGCTCTATGCAGAAGACGTTCCCCGAGAGCAGGGCGTTCACCCTCATCCAACTACTTACGGGGGGCGGGATGTTCCCGCTACGCCGCAAGCGAACGACGTTTGTCGGCTCCCCGAACGCATCATGCGGTCATGGCCGCCACCGGACCCCACCGTGACCGCCATAACCGCATGATTCACTCGACCGGCCGTGCCGGTCTAGTGAGCCCGCTCGTAGTCTTCGACGATCTTGGACGCGATCCGGCCGCGCTCGCTGACATTCATGCCGCGGGACTTGGCCCACGCCCGGATGTCGGCGCTCTTCTCGCGGGTGAGTGCCCGCGCCCCGCCCGCACGGCGGCGGCGGGCCGGCAGCGCGCCGGAACGACGGGCGCTCTGCACGAAAGGAGACAGGGAGTCCCTGAGCTTCTTGGCGTTAACGTCGCTCAGGTCAATCTCATAGCTGGTGCCGTCAATCGCGAAGGTGACGGTCTCGTCGGCCTCACCCCCATCGAGGTCGTCGATGAGAATCTCCTGGATCTGCTTGGCCATCTACACAATCCTTTCGCGGAGTATTGTTTCATTCGCAAGCCAAACATATACCCGCGACCCAAGAGCGGCAATTCCAGAAGCCTGGCGATTCTCACAGGGAACCGGGGCCCCCGGTGCGGCTCCGTGGTGGATCAGCTGTTCTGCGTCTCGGCCGGATCGGCCTGTTTTGCCTGGCGCCGACCGGCGGCTTCACTCCGAACCAACTTGACGACTCCGAAGATGAAGGCCCCGCCGACGACCGCCGGGGGTATCAACGCGGACAATACTGCGTACATTCGTCCTCGCTCCGCACCGTGGATGGGCTTTCTGGACCGGGAAAAGTGGCGGCGACCCCGGGCACGGGTGCGTGCCCGATCGGTCCGGAACCGCTCACGGATGACCATAGCGCCACCGACCGGCGACATGCGTCTCAGGGGCGCCACGCCCGTCGGTCTCCAGCCTAATGCTTCTCTCCAGCCGCCTTACCGGTTGCACCCGTAAAGCCGTCAAGAAAAACAGCCGGGGAGATCAAGTGATCATCGTCGTCTCCGGAATACCCGGCCGCGCGGGCGTTCCGGCCGTCACACCACCCCCTCCCTCACGGGGAAGTCCCTGCTCAGAAGGCATCCCGGCAGGAACGGCGCCCCGCCGGTATCCCGGGATCCGCAACGGACGGGTTCATCACGGGAATGCCCGCCGCCGGCGGAACACCGGGCGGAGAGCCTCCCGCCTCATGGCCCGGCCGGAGCCGATGCGACGCGAGCGCTTGTAACAAGACGGATCTTCAGTGCTTTCTTGCCTGGAGTATGACTCACTCCGACCGGCCGCACATAGTCGTAGACCGTATAACCACCAAAGGCGAGCCCCCCTCGCGCAACCCCGGCAAGACCGCGCCCCCCCGTTCCGGATCCCTAAGAAGGCCTTCATCGGTCGCCCCGAACACACCGTGAAGACGAACGGGAGAAAGCCGTGAGCACCGCGCAGGACACTCCTGGCGGGCGGAAGCGGCCATTCGGTGAGTGGTGGGCTAACTCCCGACGGCGGACGATCCGGCCATTGAGGGGCCATAGCGGTACGAGGACATCGGTGGCGCCGAGGGCGGATATTTTCCTGGACCGGGCCAAGGGACGGTCATAAGTCGTCCCGCGTCCGGGAGTAAATGGGTTCGCGTGTCCACGGCGTCCCGCCCGGCCCGGCCGTTAGGGCTCCTCGGGGTTCTCGTTTTCCGGCCCCGACGAAGCCGAGTGCGTCAAGACGCGCCTGTGAAGGCGAGTGCATCAAGGCGTGTGCGTGAAATCCCGCGCGTGTGGACGCGTGAGAACGGGCGTGGGAAGGCCGCGCGTCAGGGTCCGTGGAGGACGCCGTGGGGACTGGACGACGCCATGGGGACGAGGAGGTCCGCGGGAAGGCCCACGCGCCTGAAGGCCCGGGGGGCGGAAGGCTCGGGGCAGGAGGCCCGGGGGCGGGGTCGCGGCGAGGGCTCATGGAGGACGCCGCGCGTGCTGGAGGCCGGGTGCGAAGCCGTACGCGAGAGGGCGGCGGGAGGCGCGTGTGCGGGAGCCGGGGGCGGGGGCGCCGGGGGCCGGGGCGAGGCCGGCGTCCCGAGGGCCGTGCCTTGAGGGGCGGGCCTTGAGGGGCGGGCTCGAAAGGCCGCCTCCGAGGGTCGCTTTCGAAGGGCCGGACCGGAAGGGCCGCTTTCGGAGGACCGGGCCGGAAGGGGCTCGCGTCAGGAACCTCGCGTCAGGGATCACGGGGTCCGGGGTCCGGGGTCGCGGGGTCGGGATCGCGTCGCGTCGCGTCGACGCCCCTGGTGTCGCGGGACGCGCACGAAGGCCCTCGCACGAAGAACGGGACCGGCGGTCGAACCACCGGTCCCGTCTCTTCGGGGGAACTACTTGATCTTCACGACGACCGTGTCGGCCACCTTGTCGTGCAGAGCCTGGTGCAGGGGCTGGTCCCAGAGCAGCCACAGGACGTTCAGGAGGGAGAAGATGCGCACGATCCAGTTCAGGAACGGCACCCAGGACAGGAACTGCGGGCCGAAGAACACGCCGGCCCGCTTGAGCGCGACGGCGTTGCTGAGCCCGCCCGGCGGCACGACGTTGCCCACGGGCACGATCTTGATGCCCATGACCATCTTGCCGACGGTCTGCCCGCTCCTGGTCGTCATGAAGAACTCGTAGGCGAAGTACAGCGCCGCTGCGAGCAGGGACGTGAGCAGGGTGGCGAGGAAGAAGCCGCCTCCCGCGTCCAGGGTCCCGGTCGTGCTGTCGAAGCTGGGGGACGTGACGATGACGGCGGCCAGCACGGCGCTGATGATGAACGTCGGGATCCCCAGGATGATCCCGTCGATGAGCCGTGCCACCAGACGCTGCCACCACTCGGCGAGCGGCGCCGGAGCGCCGGGAACGCCGCCGTAGGGCTGTCCGTAGCCCTGCTGGCCGTACGCCGGCTGACCGTAGCCCTGCTGGCCGTAGTCCGGCTGCTGGCCGTACCCGCCCTGCTGACCGTAGCCCTGCTGACCGTAGTCGGGCTGCTGGCCGTACCCGGGCTGGGACGACTGCTGCCCGTAGCCCTGCTGGCCGTAGCCGGGCTGCTGGCCGTAGTCCGGCTGCTGTCCGTAGCCACCGGTCGCGCCCTGCTGGCCGTAACCCGGCTGGCCGTAGCCACCCGTGCCGCCCTGCTGGCCGTAGCCGGGCTGCTGGCCGTAGTCCGGCTGCTGCCCGTACCCGCCGGTGCCGCCCTGCTGGCCGTAGCCGGGCTGGCCGTAGCCGCCCGTGCCGCCGGTGCCGCCCTGCTGACCGTAGCCCGGCTGCTCGTGGGAGGACTGGCCGTAGCCGGGCTGCTGCCCGTACCCGCCGGTCGAGCCCTGCTGGCCGTACCCCTGCTGCTGGCCGTAGCCCTGCTGGCCGTAACCGGGCTGCTGCCCGTAGCCCTGCTGGCCGTAGCCCTGGGCCTGTCCAGGACCGGTGTTCGGCTGTGAGGCCTCCGACCGATATCCCACGACCGTTATGTCGGGGTCGAGTTCACCAGCGGCTCGACCCGCGTTGTGCTGTCCGTATTCAGGCTGCCCCGACGGTGTGCGATCGCGGTCGGGATCATCCTGTGGATACGGCGGCTGTCCGGTGCTCACCGCGTCACCTCACTTAGACTGCGCATGTGGCAGATGTCAGACTCACATGCTTGCTGCAGCACAAGGTATCGACATAGGCAACAACAGTCACCTTTCCGTTGTGTCAGCTCTAAAGTCACTCACGTCGGGCTCACGTGTCAGATGCAGCAGCATCCGCGTATTGCCCAGGGTGTTGGGCTTGACGTGCTCCAGATCCAGGAACTCCGCGACGCCCTCGTCGTAGGAGGCGAGAAGTTCGGCGTACACCTCCGGGGCGACGGGGGTGCCCTGGATCTCCAGGAACCCGTGCCGGGCGAAGAAGTCCACCTCGAAGGTCAGGCAGAAGACGCGGCGCAGGCCGAGTTCGACGGCGGTGCGCAGCAGCGCGGAGACGATGCGGTGACCGATCCCCGCCCCCCGGCGGGCGGGGTCGACGGCGACGGTGCGGATCTCGGCCAGGTCCTCCCACAGGACGTGCAGCGCCCCGCAGCCGACCACCTCCCCGTGCTCGTCGGTGGCGACCCAGAACTCCTGGACGTCCTCGTACAGGGTGACGGTGGCCTTCTCCAGCAGGCGAGGTCCCGCGCCGCCGTAGGTGTCGACCAGGCGCCGGATGGCGCGGACGTCCGGGGTGCGGGCACGCCGGACGGTGACGCCGGCCGCCTCCGGCGGCCCCTCCCGCTCCGTGCCGGTCCGGGATTCACCACCGCTTCCTGCCTCGGCGGGGGCGCGCACGACCGGCGCCGGAGACTGTTCCGCAACCTGCTCCATGACCGATCAGCGTACGTCCTCGCCGTCCCCCCATTACGGCTCACCCCTAACTCGCGCACCACCCCCCTCTCATGACCCTTGGTAGTCCCATTACCACGCTGGGCATCGGGAGTCGAAGTGTGTCGCATTTCATCTTCGGTACGGTCCCGGAGCTGGGCGGACCCCCTCGGGCCCGATGAACCCCTGGGCAAAGGGCCCGTAAAGGCCTCAGTGATCATTTTGAGATGTGATCCGTCCGTGACATTTCAGTTGCGAAACCTCTACTGAATTCGAAGTTCTGGTTGAGCAGGAACCAGGGGTGGACTAATCTCCGTCCTCGATGTCAGAGATGTGAAAAGCCTGACCCGCCGAATCTCCCGCAGGGAGAACCGGGGACCCACCCGAGTCCCCCGGGGTGAATCCGAGTGCCACCGGCGCACCCGGTAGGGCTGCCCTCCGGCCCGAACCCGTCAGCTAACCCGGTAGGCGGCCGAGGAGAGGAGTCCATTGGTGAAGCGCACGCGCGACCGCGGAGGAGACCAGGCGGGTGGCGACGCCCACCGTCCACGACGCGCGCCGCGAGGGCTCCGCCACCGCATGGTGGTGATCGGCCTGGCGTTCGCCACCCTCACCCTGGGCACCCCGCTGGTCGCGGCCTCCGCCGACCCCGAGCCCAGCCTCAAGCAACTGGCCGCGCAGGCCGAGAAGCTGCACAACGAGATCGAGACGCTCGCCGAGCAGTACAACGGCGAGCGGGTCAAGCTCAAGCAGGCGCAGCGTGCCGCGGAGAGCGCCAAGAAGACCCTGGCCACCAGCGAGTCCGAGCTGGCGGCGCGGCGGACCAAGGCCGCCCTGCTGGCACAGAGCAGCTACATGTCGGGCGGCCTGAACGCCGGGCTCACCCTCACCCAGACGTCCGACCCCGACAACTTCCTCGACCAGGCCACCACCAGCTACGCCCTGCAGCAGCAGCAGAGCGAGGAGGTCGCCCAGGTGGGCCGGGCGATCGAGGCCGCGGAGCGGGCGCAGGCCGGTGCCAAGGCCAGGACCTCCGAGGTCAAGAAGCTGCTGACGGAGATCGGCGCCAAGCGCGCCAAGATCGAGCGGCTGGTCGCGCGGGTGGAGAGCGACCTGTTCAAGGAGGTACGCGCCCAGGCCATCGGCAACCGTGGCGCCCGGGTGAAGGTCGACGCGCCCATCGTGGGCAGCGGCAAGGGGGCCGAGGCCGCCCGCTGGGCGCTGACCCAGCAGCTCAAGCCGTACGTCTGGGGCGCCGAGGGGCCCGACTCCTTCGACTGCTCCGGGCTGGTCATGTGGGCCTACCAGAAGGTCGGGATCAGCCTGCCGCACTACACCGGGGACCAGTGGACCGCGGGCACGCGCGTCTCCCGGAGCGAGCTGCGCCCGGGCGATCTCGTCTTCTTCTACAGCGACCTGCACCACGTCGGGATCTACATCGGCGCGGGCCTGATGGTCCACGCCCCCCGGACCGGTGACGTCATCCACATCACCACGATCGACAACCGGCCCTTCGTGGGAGGCGTGCGCATCGCCGGCTGACCGCCACCACCCGTTCGACGCGTCCCGCGCCCACCCGGCGCGGGATCGAGCCTCGGCCGAGGACGGACGGGCGGAGCGGGCGGCTGAATCCGGGCGGCGGCCGGCTAGATCAGGCGGCGGCGGGCCGCCCAGGCCACGGCCTCGATCGCCGTGGCGACGCCGATGCGGTCGCAGATGCCCCTGAGCCTGCGCCTGACGGTCCGGCCGCTGATGTCGAGCCTGCGGCCCACCCTGTCGACGGTGACGCCCTTGGCGAGCTCAGCCAGCAGCACGAGGTCGTCGGCGCTGAGACCGATATCGCCCATGCCCAGGGGGCTGTCGCCATGGCGCGAATCCACTTCCGGATATGCCATCAAGAGTCACTCCCCCCACTCTGGAAACCGGGCCTAAGGCACCATGAATGAATACCGCCCGCCAGGAACGGTAAACGCCTTGTTCAAAGGTCGTCAAGTTCCGCCCTTCATGGCGTTGCCGCACTATTGACATAGCAGGCCATACGTGAAGTACTCATGATATGTCAGCGCCTTTGCGGTTAAGTCATGATCTGCCTCGGGCGTGGACCCGTAACCGTCCCCTGGCTGCGGCGACCGGCATCTTCACAGAACAAGATTTTGCCGGATCGGCAGGTCCCGCGGCCCTCCGGACGCCGGGTTCGCGACGCGCGTACAGGCCCGTATTTTTCGGGAAATCGGCCCCTGTTCCGCCGGTGCGGCGGTGGTCACGTCCCTCGCCGCCTTGACGGCGTGACGTAAAAACCATGAAATGGTGGGCCACCTCGGCTCTTTGCGGCATTTGCGGAGTTTCATGCACGGCCATCCGCATGCCGTAATATCGGGCGTGCTGGAAAGGGAGTTTCTACACCATGCGGAAACTCGTCCGCATGGCACGAAGGGACGCGAGCACCGCCGTTTTCGGGGGCCGGGATCCTGCCCTTCCGCTCCCGGTTCCCCCGCCCCTTACGGGCACACCTCCGGCCGCGGGAGCGTGGCCGCCGCCGATGCGCGACGCCCGGCCGGTGGGTCGCCGTCCGGGCCGTGTCGCCCCGTTCCGCTCCCCTGGAGCCCGGATGGATCGACGGGAGACCCGGGACGCCGTGGCGCCGGGGATGCGGTGGGTGCCTTGGGTGCCTTGGGTGCCTTGGTGCCGTCCGAGGGCCCGAAGGCGCGCTTCCGCCCGGGCGCGGCACAGCGCCCGGCCGGGGACATGATCGTGCTCCGGGCGGGGGGGGGGGGGGGGGGGGGGGGGGGGGGGGGGGGGGGGGGAGCGGGGGGGGGGGGGGGGCCCCCCGGGGCCCAGCTCCGCGCCGAACTCGGCGGCCATCGCGCGCATGTCCCCGGCGAGGCCCTCCAGGTCGAGGGCGGAGATCCGTTCGGCGGGCCCG